>CAZBUL010000116.1:0-4309 GCA_964495045.1 uncultured Desulfobacterales bacterium
GCCCTCCCCCGCTGGGGGAGGGAGCTTAAGGAAAACGCAAATTATGCCCGTTCGGAGTATATCTTCCGACAAATTCCTGTTTTAAAGGTTACACACGAATACTTTTTTTGTCATCGATCGACATATCCGTAACTGGTCTATGTAGCAAAGATGTTCGGTTAGCACAAGGAAATTTGAATGATGAAATGTCATCCTTTCGCTCATCCCCTCAGCGGGGGAGGGAGATTTATGCTCCTCCCCCCAGCGGGGGGAGGCTGGGAGGGGGGCCGAAACGACGATCAATGCACCATCAAACGAACTTCAATGTCCTCTATTCCAGATAAAGTTCTCCCGTATCATCATCATAGGCGAACAGCTCGGCATGTCGGCCCCAACTGATGGCGATGTCGAGCTGGTCTTCGGCCCGATTGCCGAAGTCGGCCTGGAGTTTGTCGAGAAAATATTCCCACGGCAGTCTGTGATTCTCTTCCCGCCGCAGGGTTTCGTAAATCCATGCAATGACCGGCATGCGGAGAACCCGGCCAGCCAGCATTTCCTTTCTGGCAAGAATGCTGGCTTCGGCATAAGTCTGCCCCAGCAGGGCCAGCAGCAAATCACCTTCCTGAACCGACAGAAATCCCAGCAGCACGCCGGCTTCGACAATGGGCAGCAGGTCATCCAGTTCGAGGGACAGCTCTCCAGCGATACGATAGAGATCGGCCCGGCCGCCTTCATCGGAAAGCTTTTCGACGAGCCCTGCCAACTGGTTCAGCAGGGCGCGGGGAAGACGCCGGGTGGCGCCGGGCTGACCGGGTGCGGTGCCAAGCGATTCGGTTTCCGGACGGGTTTGTCCGGCGACAGCGGCATAGACATTATCCACCAGCCGCTGAAACGAGGCATCCTTGCGGTGCCTGGGGTGGCGCAGCGGAACGGAAATTTCGGCGACGATCCGGCCCGGATCTTTTTCCATCACCACGATCCGGTCGGCCATCAACACCGCCTCCTCGATGTTGTGGGTGACCATCAGAATTGCCTGGGATTTGATGGATTTGTTCAGCCACAATTCCATCAGTTCTCCGCGGAGGGATTCGGCGGACAGAATGTCCAATGCCGAAAATGGCTCATCGAGGCAGAGGAGTTCGGGCTCGACAGCCAGGGCCCGAGCAAAACCGACTTTTTGACGCATGCCGCTCGAAAGCTCACGGGGATAGGCGGATTCAAAACCGTCCAGACCAATGGTGTCGATCAGTTTTCTAGCTCTTTCCTGGCGGACGGAAGCGGGAACGCCGCGGGCTTTCAGGGCGATTTCCACGTTTTCTTCGACGGTCAGCCAGGGATAAAGGGCAAAGGTCTGAAAAACGATGGTGGCATGAGGGTTGATGCCTTTCAGCGGTTCTCCCCGGTAATGGACGGTTCCGGATGTGGCCGTGTTCAAACCGGTGACAATCCGCAACAGCGTCGATTTGCCGCAGCCGGACGGTCCTAAAAGCGACACGAATTCGCCGGATTTCAGGCAGAGGCAAATGTCTTTCACCGCCAGAAACTGTTTGGGGCCGCTGCCGTAGCCTTTACAGACGTGATCGAGATTCAGCAATGTCTCGGCCGGGATGATTCCGGAAGCTAATGGCACCTGACGCTCCTTTCTATGAAGAACTATTCCATACGGTACTTTTCTTCAGCCAGTTGATACAGCCGTTGCCAGAAGAATTGGTTGATCAGAATGACGCTGACGACCATCACGAGGGTGGCGGCCAACATGAGTGCGTAATTGCCGGAATCCGTTGCCCGTGCAATGGTTGCACCAATGCCTGATGTGGCGTATGTATTGCCGCCGAACTCGACATACTCGGCAACCACACTGGCATTCCAGGCCCCACAACTGGCGGTGATCGAGCCGGTGATGATGTAAGGGAAAATGCTCGGAATGATCAAATTTCGCCAGCGATCCACCACCGACAGCCCCAGCAGATCGGTGGTAAACCGCAGATCTTGCGGGATGGCCGCGGCACCTGCAATGACGTTGAACAACAGGTACCACTGCGTGCCCATCAGCATCAAGGCAATTGCGGCGATGTTCAACCCTCCATAAACGTCCAGAAGTGCCAGCAGCAGAACAGGAAAAAGCGCGGTAGCCGGGATGGCCGCCACCACCTGAACCAGGGGCTGAAGCAGGGTTGCCATCCGTCGGTTGGTGCCGATCGCGACACCGACGGGTATGGTCCACATCATGGCGATCACGAGAGAAGAGAAAACGCGAGCCAGGGTGGTCAGAAGACCGATTCCCACTTCAATCCAGTCATCGACGGAAAGGGTTGTCATGATGGCGATGGACATAAACCCGCCATAAACGATTGCCATGAGCCCGATGATCATCAGCCCAAGAATCCAGCGGGATCGTCTATTTTTTCCAGATGCTGGCGGCGCCGGATACGTCAACTCTTTATCATGGAATATGCGGTCCATCCATTCGTTCAATGGGTCCATGCCCCGCTGGAAAAAATCCATCAACCACGAACGGTAAAGCAAATCCAGAAACCAGGATGTGGGTTCGGTACCGCCTTCGACCATTTCGATCTTGAATTTCTCTGCCCATGCCAGCAGCGGCCGCCAGATGAATTGATCCAGGAGCACGATGATCAGAATCAATGTGCCGGTACCAGCCAGCACCGCAACGATGTCTCCCTGTGCCGCAGCGGTTTTCAAATATGAGCCTAATCCCGGCAACCGAAAATCGTGAGACCCGACATGAAATATTTCAGCGGCCATCAAAAAAAACCAGCCCCCGGACCAACTCATCATGCTGTTCCAGATCAGGCCGATGGCGGCAAAAGGCAGTTCCAGCTCCTTGAATCTCATCCAGGAAGAAAATCGAAAAATATCGGATGCTTCTTGAAGTTCGCTGGGAATGGTCGTTAGAGATTGATAATAACTGAAAGTAATGTTCCATGCCTGTGATGTGAATATCAGCACGATGGCGGCCAGTTCCGTTGCCAGTTGTTCCGGAAGAATGGCGGAGAGACTGAGAAGCACCACCGGCAGGAATGAAAGAATCGGCACACTCTGCAGCACATCCAGAATCGGAAGCAGCACTTTTCTGGCGTTCGGATTTCGGGCGGCGGCATGCCCATAAAAAAGGCTGAAAATGAGCGACAGAAAGTAGGCGATCGCCATCCGGCCGACCGACAGCAGGGCGTACCAGGGCAGCGCGGTTGGAGACAGGGAAATGTCGGGTCCGGTTACTTCAGACGGTGCATCGAAGGCGAGTCGTATTCCGCCGTAAAGTATGGCGGCCAGTCCCATTAGAATCAGACCATCACCGATGGTGAACGCCGGTCGGGGTGGAAAAGGGGGTTTAAAGTAAAGTTTTTTCATGCCGGACTTCCCGTCTGCTGGAATCGGTTTCATTGCCGGCACCGATTTCGCGATAAACTTCGGAAATGACTGTTTTCAAAGGAAGATTCCGTGCCAGAGCAATGTTTCGGCAATCTTCGAATTCCGGAGATATATGGACGACATCCTCATGGAGTGTAGATGTCTTGATCCGGACCGGTCCCAGGGAAGTGCTCATTTCCCGTATTTCCCGCACCGCTTTGATCCGGTTTTCAAAACGCCACCGCAGCCCGATGGATGTGGTTTCTGTCAGCAGGAAACGGGCGAAGCGGTGCAGGTCGTCGGAACGGCACAGCAGGGTCAGCAGGATGCCTGGCCGGTTTTTTTTCATCTGGACGGGTTTCAGATAAATATCGAGTGCCCCCAATGCCAGCGCTTGTTCCATGACATGATCATAAATCTGCGGGTTCATATCGTCGATGGCGGTTTCGATCACGGCAACTTGATCGGCATCCCTGCCGGGCGATGTCTCATCCATCCGGCCGATGACCACCCGCAGCAGATTGGGAATCTCCGGATCGGCCATGCCTGCGCCATATCCCGATTTTTCGATGATCATGGGGGGAAGGGGGCCGAATGTGTCGGCCAGGGTTGTCAGGATGGCCGCACCGGTCGGTGTCAGCAATTCTCCGCGGACTTCCGTGGCATACACGGGCACTTCCTGGATGAGTTCCAGTGTAGCCGGTGCCGGCACGGGTAAGACGCCGTGGGCACAGGTGACGGTTCCTGATCCCAGGTGCAGGGCGGAACAATGAATGGTTTCGATACCGAGCAGTGCCAAACCCGAGACCGCTCCCACCACATCGATGATGGCATCGACCGCGCCGACTTCATGAAAATGAACCGCTTCGACCGTTGTCCGATGGACCTTGGCCTCCGCTTCGGCCAGCCGGGTGAATACGGCAATACTTTTCTTCTGGATTTCCGGAGAAAGCTCACT
>CAZBUL010000116.1:4409-6673 GCA_964495045.1 uncultured Desulfobacterales bacterium
TCGATGTTTTCTTTGCGTCCTTTGCGCCTTTGCGGTGAATAATCAATTATCTCATATTATTTCTTGAAGTTGGCCCATCCATCATTGCAGGCGGTGGAAATGGGCTTCAGGGATTTGCTGACATCTCTGGCCTGCTCGGTGATATAAAAGGCGCTCGGGTCTTCTTCCTTGACCAGGGCCAGAATCCAGGGCAGATCTTTGCGGCGGATGGCCATATACAGCTCGGTTACGGTGCCGGTCATGCCTTCACCGAAGAAAAGGGTGACAGCCAGCCCCCGGCTGCGGAGCCGATCCGCCATGATCCGGCCCTTTTCGGCGGTGATGACCCGCAGCACCATCAGCCCGAACGCCAGTTTCCGTTCGACCATAATTCCCACCACATTGCCGGTGGCGTAGCCGAATCCGTAAAACAACGCCAGAATGGGGGATTCCTTGAACCGCTGCACCACCGTACTGACGATGGATATCCAGATGAGCACTTCGAACAGGCCAAAAAAAAACGCGAGAACGGATCGTCCCTGAACCGTGAGGATGGTGCGAAGGGTTCCCAACGACACATCACAGACCCTGGCGATAAAAATCAGGATGCCTGTTTGCAGGATGCTGATGTCCATGAACCTATCCTTTTATGTGACTGCGGCTTCCAGGTGGTTTTTATAGACGGCGTAATCACTGTCTGAAAAAAGCATGAAAATAATCTTTTCGATTTCCGGCCGTTCCTCCAGCGCTTTGCGACAGATATCCACGGCGAATTTGCAGGCTTCGGCAATGGGATACCCATAAGCACCGCAACTGATAGCCGGAAAAGCGATGCTTTTCAGATGATGAGAAACCGCCAGATTCAGGCTGCTTTGGTAGCAGCGGGAAAGCAGGACGGCATCCTGGGGCGTTCCCCGGTAAATCGGCCCAACCGTATGAATGACATACCGGGCCGGCAGCCGGTACCCCTGGGTGATTCGGGCTTCACCGACAGGGCAGCCGCCGAGGGTTTGGCATTCCGCCAATAGCTCTTTACCGGCGGCCCGGTGAATGGCGCCATCGACACCGCCGCCGCCCAACAGAGAACGGTTGGCGGCGTTGACAATGGCATCGACTTTCAGCAAGGTGATATCGCCCTGCCGGACTTCCATTCTGTCGAGTATCGGGATTGTCATATCATTTTCCTGGGATCATACGACGCCGTTTTTCTGGAACCGGTCGATATCACTTTCGCTGTAACCGATTTCCTGCAGAATGGAAACCGTGCTTTCGCCGAAACCGACAGCCGGTGTGCGAACTTTTCCGGGTGTATCGCTCAGTTTGACGGGAACACCAAAAGTGGGTGTCGGTTTGCCGTCTTTATCCGGCAGGTCGATGACCATTTCCCGCGCTTTGAAAAGGGGATCCTGCAGCACTTCTTCGAGGTTCTGAATCTTGGCCCAGCAAAGGTCGAGCGCACCAAACTCCCGATTCCAGGCGTCGAGGGTTTTTTGACGGAACACGGCCCGCAGGGCGTCGATGATCTCGATCCGCCGGTTGTCATCGTATTGCAGATCGATATATTCCGGATAATCCAGATGTTCGCAGAGCTTTTTCCAGAATCGGTGTTCAACGGCACCGATGGATAAATATCGTCCATCGGCGGTTTCATAAGTATTGTAACAGGCATACCGGTGGGAAAGTGAACTGTCGGAACGGGTCGGCAGGTGGTGGCTCATCTGATAGAAGAACAAGGGGATCGAGAGCAGCCCCAGAATACCGTCGGTCATGGAAATGTCGATATATTGGCCTTTGCCGGTCTGGTTTCGGGCGGCCAGCGCCAGCAGGATGCCGATGACGGCATTCATCCCGCCGCCGGCGATATCGGCTATCTGAATGCCGGGAATGCTGGGCGGTGCGTCTGCTTCACCGATCAAATCGAGAAGCCCTGCCGTGCTGATATAATTGACATCATGGCCGGCGCGGCTGGCACTCGGTCCGGTCTGACCGTATCCGGTGATCGCACAGTAAATGATGCCCGGATTCACGTTGCGGACTGTTTCGTAATCCACCCCGAGCCGCTGCACCACCCCTGGTCGAAAGCCTTCCATGATCACATCCGCAGTTTGGACGAGGCGAAAAAATATGTCTTTGCCTTCGGCGGTTTTCAAATCGAGGGACAGGTGTTCTTTGTTCCGATTGACGGTCGTGATGAAAAAACCATCTGCGATGAATCGTTTGTCTTCGATGGAAATCACCCGTGCGCCATGATCGGCCAGGATCATGGATGCATAAGGCCCCGGCAG
>CAZBUL010000116.1:6773-9528 GCA_964495045.1 uncultured Desulfobacterales bacterium
CCAGGTCCGGTACCCGAGCCGTCGGCAGTTGGGCTATCTGGCTGCGGGCATCGGGTTTGAGCCGCACGATATGGATGTGAAGCTGATCCTGGCTTCTCATGCCGGGAGGATTCACGGCCAGGGCGATCACGGACGGATCGCCGATTTTCTTGACGGCCGTATCCCAGGCAAAACGCCAGATGCCGTTGGGATGATTCGGGTCTTCGACACCTGTCACCCGGGCGCGGGGGATGGCCAGTCCATGCACATAGCCGTCGGGACAGCCGCACATTTTGATATCCCGGATCACGGCGAAATCCTGGGTTTCCGCCCACACTTCCGTGGTGGCGGTGCATTTGGCGTCTGGCGTGCAGGAAGATTCCGCCCTCGGCCAGCGGCAATGCGTGCAGTAATCGGCAACGGTGGGGTCCAGACACATCGACACAACTTCCCACAGGGCATCTCTGCCGGCCTCTGTAATGGCCGGTGACACTGTAATGACGATTGCGATTGTCAGAATACAGACGATCCATGACCGGATTCGAGAGAAAACCGGGAGCATTACTGGCCGTTCATTGGGTTTGATATGATGCATCGATATCTCCATCATCGGTTTTTCCATACGGGCGTTTTCTTTTCGATGAATGCCGCAATGCCGTTCTGGGCATCTTCAGACATCAGATTCAGGGTGATGGTGTGTTTGGCGAAATTCATGGCGGCTGCATCCGGCTGATCGACCTGCGCATAAAAACCCTGTTTGCCGATGGTCAGAACCAGACGGCTGGCTTCTGCGATTTGAAGGGCCAGCTTTTGTGTTTCCGATGCGAGATCGGCGGCCGGCACCACCCGATTGATCAGACCCAGCTCTTTGGCTTCCGATGCCGGAAAGAATCGGCCGGTCAGCAGCATTTCCATGGCCGCCTTGCGTCCAATCGCCCGCGTGATGGCCACCATGGGGGTCGTGCAGAAAAGGCCGATTTTGACGCCGGGTGTGGCGAACCGGGCGCCTTCTTCCGCAATGACCAGATCACACCAGGCCGCAAGCTGACAACCGGCTGCCGTGGCAACTCCCTGAACCGAGGCGATGACTGGCTGGGGGAGGGAATGAATCAATTCCATCATGCGGGTGCATTGATCGAAAATGAATTTGTAATCCGCCATTCCCCGATCCCGCATTTCCGATAAATCGTGTCCGGCGCAAAAATGTTTGCCGGCTGCCCGGATAACCAGAACCTTGATGGATTCATCGGTGGATAGGGTTGCCAGCAGATGAATCATCTCCCCGATCATTTTCCCGGACAGCGCATTGATTTTGGATGGATTGTTCAATGTCAGATAGCCGACCGGGCCTTCGGCCGTATATAAAATTTCCTCGTAATTCATGACATTTCTCCTTGAAGTATCTGGAATTTCGACATAACGGGATAATGATACGATGTTTTCATCGTTGGGTACCATAAGACTGGATAATGTGTTTCCCGACTTCCCGGCAGGGGAAGGCTGAAGAGGATCGTATAGACAGACCGCATCTGAAGTAATTTTTTCCCGCTCTTTATTAATACAGGCAATCGGGAATGGCAACACTTCACTTGATCTGGTACGGGTTTTTCTGGAAATATCCGGTGGATGGTTCGTACAGCACAAGTAGAGAACCGTTTGCGTTTTTTCGAAAAATCATCCATAAATAGATAAAAGCCAACTCATCATTTCGAACAATCATACTGACAACAGACAATTACATCATGAATTCAATCGGCGACAAATGTTCAGGTGTCATTCTGGCAGGCGGTCTGAGCAAGCGGCTGAACGGCAGAGACAAGGCCATGATCGAAATCCAGGGAAAACGGATTCTCGACCACATTTATGCGGTGTATGCGGACATATTCAGTGAAATCATTCTGGTGACCAATAAACCGGAGGCTTATCTGAACTGGAACGTGCTGACTGTCAGTGATTTGTTCCCGATTCGCAGCTCGTTGACCGGAATTCATGCAGGCCTGTTTTATGCGTCTCGGCCATACATCTTTGTAAGCGCCTGCGATGCTCCGTTTTTGAAACCGGAGCTGGTTCATCTGCTGGTATCACAGGCTCGGCCCGGAGCAGATGCCGTCATGCCCGAAACCCCCAAGGGGCTGGAGCCGCTCTGTGCCGTTTACGCCAAAACCTGCCTGAAGAATATCGAAACGCATATCCGGCAGGAAAAACTCAAAATCCAGTGGATTTTTCACCAATCCCGAATTGATCGTATTGCCGAGGCAAGGGTGCGAAAAGCGGACCCCAATCTCCTCTCGTTTGTCAACATCAACACGCCCGAAGATCTGATGGCGGTGGAATCTTTGGAAAAGGAGGCAGCGCATGAATCTTGACCAGTTGATTGAACAGATCAAACAACATCCGGATTATCCCAAGGTGGGGATGATTCTCTGTCATAACGGTGTGGTGCGTTCCACTTCCCGCGAGGGGCGCCAGGTATCGGGGCTTCGTATCGCGGTCGATCGGGATAAATTGCAACAGGTTATCGCATCCAATAAATGCCGGAACGGCATTGTTGAAATCCTGGTTCATATTAATGCCGACGTGGATTTGAAGGTGGGCGAGGATGTCATGTATATCGTGGTGGCGGGCGATATCCGGGAGAATGTCATTGCCACGCTCGAAGACACCTTGAATACCATCAAGGCGACGGTGACACAGAAAACGCAGTATTTCGTGTAGCTGGTGGCGGCGGATTCAAGGGGAAAAAATCCGGGATGCTGGTTTCTGGGTGCATTCCATC
>CAZBUL010000117.1:0-2127 GCA_964495045.1 uncultured Desulfobacterales bacterium
CCCAGCGGGGGGAGGCCGGGAGGGGGGAAATGGCGGGTTCCATATCGTTACGCTCTTCCACCGATATTCAGCAGGGAGGGAGCCATGACATCCGAACTGGTTGATCTCTATACCCAGTTGCAAGACCGGGGACTGACCGAAGCGCATGCAAACCGCTTGGAAGGTGAATGGTCATCTGTCGGCACGCCGCATACGATTCGGGATGTCGGGGAGGGGTCGTTGTCTGTCGGAGGCGGTCCGGCTGCGATTTACGCCTATCAGGATTTGCTGTTTCTTCAGGATATGCCAGCGGTGCAGTCCAGTCTGACCGCCCAGATCCGCTCCATCGATGAGCTGCTTGAGCGAGACAAGCTTCGCGAAAAAGACGGATTTCCCCGAAAAATTCGGGTCGGCCGGTTGATGAAACCGGGCAAAGGCGGCAAAGACAAAGTGGTGGTGGTTCCCACGACGGTCGAAGAAAAGCTCATCCACGACAACGCATTCAAGGAATCTTCCCAGGATTCTCCGGACGGCGGTTCCGGAGACGGCGAAGAAGGGGAAGTCATCGGTGAAGTGCCTGTGCGGCCTCAGCAAGGCGCCGGTGCCGGACCTGGCCAGGGCGAGAGCGGCCCCCACGAAATGGAATCGAGCGCTTATGATCTGGGCAAGATTCTGACGGAAAAATTCGAGCTGCCCAATCTGAAAGAAAAAGGCAAAAAACGATCCCTGACCCGGTATGTTTACGATATGACCGACCGGCATCGGGGATTTGGGCAGTTTCTGGATAAAAAAGCCACACTGCGGAGAATTCTGGAAACCAATATCCATCTCGGCAATGTTACAGATATGACCGATGTGGATCTCACATCATTTCTGATTTCTCCGGCCGACAGGATTTATCGGATACTCTCCCGCGAAAAAGACTACGAGTCTCAGGCCATGGTTTTTTTTCTGAGGGATTATTCCGGCTCCATGTCCGGAAAGCCCACCGAGGTGGTGGTTGCCCAGCATGTGATGATCTATTCGTGGCTGCTCTACCAGTACGAAAAACAGGTGGAATCCCGTTTTATCCTCCACGACACCGAGGCCAGGGAAGTGCCCGATTTTTATACCTACTACAACTCCCAGGTCGCCGGCGGCACCATGGTGGCCTCGGCATACAAGCTGGTCAACGAGATCGTGCTCAAGGAAAATCTGGCGCAGGATTACAATATCTATGTATTTCATGGCACGGACGGCGACGACTGGGATATCGACGGCAAGGAAGCGCTGCCGGCCATTCGTCAGATGCTGACCTACACCAGCCGGGTGGGAATCACCATCGCCGAACATGGTTCGGGCGCTGCCGGATCGACGGAAGTGGAAAAATATCTGAAAAAATCCAATATCCTGACCACCCAGGCCAAGTTGATTCGCCTCGATACCCTGAGCAAGGATGCCGACGAACCCCGGCTGATCGAAGGCATCAAACGTCTGATTTCCTGACCACCGGCCCCTTTTTGAGGACATTATGGAACTCATCGATCAGCACACCAAACAGATCATGGAAGGCTGCAAGGAAAGAGCCAGAGCTGCGGGGCTGGTATTTCAGGATGAAAGTCTGGAATACATCGTCACCAACCGGGATTTACTGGAGCTCTCCCCCAAAGTCATGATCCCCACCCTTTACGACTATTGGGTGCACGATGTCGAAGTGCTCAAGGAAAAAGGCAAATACGAGCTCTATCCCGGAAACCCTTACGAAACCGTCATCAACACCCGGCCGGCCATCTCCTTTTACAACGACAACAACCCCGACTGGCTGAACGTCATGATCTTCTATCACGTGCTGGCCCATATCGATTTTTTCCAGAACAACCTGTTTTTCCGGCATACGTGGGATGACGATTTTACCGGCCAGGCCCTTTCAGATAAACGCGCCATCGCCAAGCTGCGCACCGAAAAGAACCGATGGGTCGATTATGTCATCGAATTTTCGAGAGGGGTGGACAATCTCGTCGGGTATTACGATCACCTCTCCCGGATTCACCGATCTCCTCTCTCCCGCCAGTCGAGCCGTCTGGATTATTATTTCGATGTGTTTCTTCAAGACAACATCCACGTCAAGATCGGCGATTTCATCAAGGAAATCGAAGCGTACAACGCCAG
>CAZBUL010000117.1:2227-7665 GCA_964495045.1 uncultured Desulfobacterales bacterium
ACCTCCATGCCCCGTGTCGGGCTCAACCCCTATGCGCTGGGGATGCGGGTTTTCTATTATATCGAAGAAATGGCCAATCGAGGAAAGTTCTCATATACATTTCAGCGGATCATGGATGAACTGCAGCGGGAGCACTTCGATGCCCAGACCGGTAAGGGGCAGGATGCCATCTTTTATGTTCGGGAAAATTTCAACGATTTTTCGTTCATCAATACTTTCGTGGATCAGGATTTCATGACATCCAACAAGCTGTTTGTGGCCGGCAGACGGCTCAATGAAGAGAAAATGGTCTGGGAGTATTATGTTAAGAGCCGGAAAGTCAAAGATTACCGCGACATGCTGATGGATTCGCTCTATCATCCGCCATTTATCGAGATCGTTCCGGAAAAGCGCATCAACAACACCCTTTACCTGAATCACCGGTTCGAGGAAAAACCGCTGGTGACGGAATTTATCGCCAACACCTTGATGGGCATCGAATATCTCTGGGGCGGGCCGGTTCAGTTGGAAACCAGCGAGGTGGTTTCCATGTCTGCGCCGGTGCCGAAAACGGATGCGGCGGCCAAAAAACCGCAGCCGGCAGCCGAAGCCGCCCCTGAAATCAAATGGCAGCGTGTCGTCTATACCATGGAAAAACGGAAACTTTCCAAGAAAATGGTAGGGTGAGACATGGAAAATATCACACTTGCCCTTCAGCATCTCGATAAAATCATCAGCGAACAAGACCCGCGCTCGCCCATTTCCTTTCAGGATTTCATCAAGGTCATGTCCGTTCGGCCCGATCACGTACTGCGCAATGTGTTTCAGATCTTTCATGACATGATCATGTCGTATGTGGGAGAGGGGATCGATGAATATCCGGATGATCCCGAATCGATCAATTTCATTCATTATGATTGCAGCCAATTGTTTGTCGAAGGGGCCGATCATCCATTTTTCGCCGACCGGCTCTTTGCCAACCGGCTCATCAACCAGGTGGAAGCCCTCAAGCGGGGGGCACAGCAAAACAAAATCTACATTTTCGATGGGCCGCCGGGATGCGGCAAAAGCACATTTCTTAACAACCTGCTGAAAAAATTTGAAGAATTTGCCAATACCGAAGACGGCTCGCGGTATGAAATCGTCTGGCGCCTGACATCGAAGGATTTGGGCGGGTTTGCGGAATCCGACAACCTTTCGATCATGGACCGCATGCTCCATCTGCTCAGCCGAGCCCCGCAAAATCTTCTGGATCCGTCCATGGATGTTCTCGATGCCGATGAGCACGAAGAGAAAAAGCTGCTGGACGACTATACGTCCGGATTTGTTTCCGAGGATTTCGTCGAAATTCCCTGTCCGAGCCACGATCATCCCATTCTCGTGATTCCCAAGGCCTATCGCCGGGCGTTTCTGGATGACCTGTTCAAAAACGATGAGTTCAAGTGGAAGCTATTCACCGAAAAGGAATATGAATGGGTTTTCCATGACAACGCCTGCACGATATGCAGCTCTCTTTACGAGGCCCTGCTCAAGAAGCTGAAAAGCCCGACCCGGGTGTTCGACATGATCTATGCCCGGCCCTACCCGTTCAACCGAAGACTGGGTGAAGGCATCACCGTATTCAATCCTGGAGACCGGCCCATGCGTCAGAATGTTCTGGCCAATCCCATGCTCCAGAACCGCATCAACCACCTGCTCAGAGACAGCAATCAGGTCCGCTACATTTATTCCCAATACGCCAAAACCAACAACGGCATCTACGCCCTGATGGACATCAAGTCTCACAACATCGAACGGCTGATCGAACTTCACAATATCATCAGCGAGGCGGTTCACAAGGTCGAAGATATCGAGGAAAACGTCAATTCGCTGTTCATCGCCCTCATGAATCCCGAAGACAAGAAAAACATTCAGGATTTTCAGTCGTTTTCCGACCGGATCGCCTATATCAACATCCCGTATGTTCTGGATCTGCAGACCGAAGTGAACATCTACCGCAATGTATTCGGCAAACAGATAGACGACTGTTTTCTTCCCCGCGTGCTTCACAATTTTGCACGGGTCATTATCTCCTCCCGCATCAAAACCCGATCCGACGCCTTGATGGAATGGATCGAGGGCCCCGAAAAATATCGGCGCTATTGCGATGACAATCTCCAACTGCTGAAAATGGAGATATATACGGGCTATATTCCGCCCTGGCTCACCGAAGAAGACCGGAAACGTTTTACGGCCCAGCGCCGGCGAAAGATCATCACCGAATCCGAGACCGAGGGGACCATCGGTTTTTCCGGACGGGATGCCATCAAAATCTTCAACGAGTTTTATTCCACCTGCTCCAAAGAAGACAGCCTCATCAACATGAATGCCCTCTACAATTATTTCACCAATGTCCGA
The DNA here is from genome assembly GCA_964495045.1 of uncultured Desulfobacterales bacterium. Classification (GTDB taxonomy): domain Bacteria; phylum Desulfobacterota; class Desulfobacteria; order Desulfobacterales; family Desulfatirhabdiaceae; genus RAAP-1. Next base: position 4,604 of record CAZBUL010000117.1, read on the forward strand.
AAGGATCTCTCAGGGTCGATCCCTTCCGGTTTTCTGGACGCCCTTCTGCATCTGTACAACTATACGGTGCTGCAGGAGGTCAAGGAATCCCTGTATTATTTCAACGAGGAGCAGATTTCACGGGATATCCGCAATTACATGTTCGCTGTCAATTTTGAGACCGGTACCACGGAATTCTGTACCTACACCGGAGACCGGATCGAGATCACCGAAGATTTTTTTCGCAACATCGAAAGCCGCATTATCGGGGCTAAAACCGTTCAGGCCAGACACTTGTCTTTTCGAAGAGACGTTCAGAAGGAATATACCTCCCGCGCCCTCACTCAGGAAATGATGGTGGAAGGAAAACCCATCAATGAAACCGCCCTGTATAAGGATCTGCGGGAACGGTATGTGTTCAATCTCAAGGAAAAAGCTTTGGATCCGTTTATCGACAACAAGAACTTCCGCATGGGAATCAAGGATTACGGCACCGACGATTTCAAGACTTATGACAAGCGCATTCGAAACGACGTTACGTTTCTGATATCCAACCTTTCCAGTAAATACCGGTATAACCAGCAGGGTGCCAAAGAAGTCTGCATCTATGTCATCGACAACGATCTGCCCAAAAAATTTGCGGCCGAATCCTGATCGATGGATCATTGATGTCTGATCCCGGTGTGAAGGAATTGGCCCCCACCCCAGCCCTCCCCCGAGGGGGAGGCGGCAATCGGCAAGAAGAGAGGAGAAATTGACTACGCAACCCGACATGTATCAACACAACATCATTCGCCATTACTCCCGCGACAATCTGGAAGAAGTCGTTCTTTCAGCCCTTAAAAAGGCGGGAAAAGACATCGACAATCTTTCCCCTGAAGATTTGGCGCCCATCGACGAATTTCACGTCCGGGGCCGAAAAGCCACCATCGAGCTGGCGGGTGCCCTGAAACTTGGCCCGGACATGCACGTTCTGGATGTCGGCTGCGGCATCGGTGGCCCGTCCCGGTATATTGCCAGTGAATTCGGATGCCGGATCACGGGTATCGATATTACGGATGCCTATTGCCAGGTCGCCCAAATGCTGGCCGAGCGGGTGGGGCTTTCCAACCTCGCGACCTACTGGCAGGGGGATGCCTGCGATCTGCCATTTCCGGATGCATCCTTCGATGTCGTCTGGACGCAGCATATTTCAGCCAATGTTCCCGACAAAACGACCCTGTATCAGGAGATGTTCCGGGTGCTCAAAAAAGGCGGGAGCCTGGCCGTCTATGACGTTCTGGCCGGGCCGGTCAGTCCGGTTTATTTTCCGGTGCCGTGGGCGGAACATCCGGAAAACAGTTGGTTGATCGATCCGGTAGAACTGCGGCGGATTATCGAAGCCTGCGGTTTTGTCATCGAAAGTTGGAAAGACACCACCGACATCGCCCGTTCCTGGTTTACGCATCTTGCCAAAAAAATCCAGCAAAGCGGCTTGACACCGCTGGGCATTCACGTGCTGCTGGGCCCCGGATTCAAAGTCATGGCCCAGAATCAGCGAAAAAACCTTGAAGAAGACCGGATCGCCCTGATCGAGGTCATCGCAAAAAAATAAAATCGACTGTCCGGGATATGCGTATCCCCGGCAGCATCGATGTGAAGGAATTCAGCATGAGCGTTTTCAGTGAATATACCCGCTATGATGGCATCGGCCTGGCGGAACTGGTGAGGAAAAAAGAAATCGAACCGGCCGAGCTTTGTGAAGCGGCCATCCAACGTATCGAATCGTTGAATCCAGCCATTAATGCCGTCATTCAGCCGATGTATGATCTGGCGCGAAAATCCATCATGCATATTCCCGAAGGTGGTGCCTTGACCGGCGTTCCCTTCCTGTTGAAAGACCTGCTCAGCGAATATGCCGGGGTTCCGCTGACATGCGGGTCGAAGGCGTTGAAACAGTACATTCCCCAGGCAGACAGTGAAATCGTTACACGCTACAAGCAAGCGGGGCTTGTTGTTCTGGGAAAGACGAACTGCCCGGAATTCGGTTTGCTGCCCTATACCGAACCGGAATTGTTCGGGCCGACCCGAAACCCATGGAATCTGGAACATTCTGTCGGCGGTTCGAGCGGTGGCGCCGCTGCCGCTGTGGCTGCCGGGATGGTGCCTCTGGCTGCCGGCGGCGACGGCGGCGGATCCATACGGATTCCGGCATCTTCCTGTGGGGTGTTCGGCCTGAAACCCTCCCGCGGCCGAACACCGACCGGCCCCACTTTCGGTGAAATCTGGCAGGGAATGGTTGTCGAGCATGTGGTCACCCGGTCTGTCCGCGACAGTGCGGCCGCATTGGATGCCATACAGGGAGCGGATATCGGCGCACCATACGTGATTGCGCCGCCGGCATCATCCTATCTTCGGGAAATCGAACAGTCTCCGGGAAAGCTCAAAATTGCATTCAGCACCCGGTCGCCGATTCACACGCCGGTTCATGCCGAGTGCCAGAAGGCGGTTTATGAAACGGCCAAATTGCTGCTGCAATTGGGCCATGAGGTGGATGAAGACTTTCCGGAAATCGACGGTGTCCAATTGGCCAAATGCTATTTCACCATGTATTTCGGTGAAGTCGCCGCCGACCTCAGACAAATTGAAAAGATGATCGGAAAACCGCTGAAACCGGCCGATATCGAACCCTTGACCTGGACCATCGGCCTGATCGGAAGAACCATTTCCGCCGCAGATTTCGTGTATGCCAAGCGATTCTGGAATGACGCGGCGCGGGCCATGGGAAGATTCCATCAAAAATACGACTTGTTTTTGACCCCCACCGTCGCCACCCCGCCTCCCAAAATCGGCGAACTTCAGCCCAAACCGGTTGAACGCGTCTTGATGAAAGCCATCAATGCCCTGGGATGCGGCAGACTCCTGACCTGGACAGGACTCACGGATCAAATGTCTTTGGAGGGGATGGCCAAGTTTCCGTTCACGCAATTGGCGAATTTTACCGGACAACCGGCCATGTCCGTTCCCCTGCACTGGACAGCCGAAAATCTGCCGGTCGGGGTGCAGTTCATGGCCCCTGTCGGTGATGAAGCCACCTTGTTCCG
>CAZBUL010000117.1:7765-9286 GCA_964495045.1 uncultured Desulfobacterales bacterium
GACCCGTTCATCCGGGCACCCCGGGTTTCCGCGGGGCCATGCAGATCTTCGGTGGGAACATCGAGACAAGACTCGCGGACTTGTCCGAGCTGGTTGGCCAGTTCCCGTGCCGTTCCACTGGGAACATCCACTTTGCGGGAATCGGCATAATCGATGATCTCCCAATGGGGGATATAGCGTGCCGCCATTTTGGCAAATTTCTGAAGGAGCACGACGGTCAAGGCATAATTGCCGGCCGCAAACACCCCCAGTCCTTTGGATTGGGCCTTGTCGTGGATGTCGGCGTAATCCGCATCGGTCAGCCCGGAAGTTCCCACCACGACATGAACGCCGGCATCGAGGGCTGTGAATATGTTGTTTTTCGCGGCATCCGGCTTGGTATATTCCACCATGACATCACATCCGGCATGAAGCGCATCGTTTACCGATCCGGAAATGACGACATCGGCGCCATCGAGTTCCAGCACATTGTGAAGCATTTTTCCGCGGTGCGTTCGGGAAACAGCGCCTGTCAACACCATATCTTCCGATTGATGCACGGCACGGGTCAGTGCGGAGCCCGCCCATCCCGTAGCCCCTGCGATACATACTCTGATTTTCACAACGATCTCCTTCCAATTATGCGATCATGAATCATGCCGGGCCTCACGCCAAGCATGAAAAAGTAACGATATATTTTTTTCGTGTTGTTCGTGTATGTTGTGGTTAACCGTATATTCACGGCTTCATCAAACGCCGAGGCGGCACATTTTTAAAACAAATGCCGAACTCCGGATTCTCATGGCTTTGCACTTCCAGGGTTCCCTTGAGCTGCCTTTGCACAAGGTTGGTGACCAGCCGCCCACCCAGGGACTTCATGCTTTTAAAGTCGAAATTGTCTCTGAATCCGGCACCGTCATCTCCGATACATAGCCGGATATATTGATCTATTTCCGTAGTCATCCGTATTCGAATCACACCGCTGCGTTTGTCCGGAAAAGCGTATTTCAGCGAATTGGTGATCAGTTCATTGACGACCAATCCACAAGTGACAGCAATATCCAGTGAAACCGAAACGGGTTCCGCCTTGAAGTCCAGACTGATCCGATCCGTTTCAAATTTATAGCTTCTGATCAGACCGCTAGCAAGCTCATATAGATAGGATTTAAAATCGATGCGGGTCAGATCTTTGGCCTGATACAGCATCTGATGGGCCTTGGCCATGGACATGATCCGGTTTTGGGTTTCCCGGAAAATTTCATGTACTGTAGGATCATCGATGCCGGATGATTGAAGTGCCAGCAGGCTGTTGATCACCTGCATGTTGTTTTTGGTGCGATGTGCCAGCTCCTGAAACAGTACCTCCTTTTCTGCAAGAGATTGTCTGAGCCGATGTTCGACGATTTTGAGGGGGGTCACTTCGGTAATCATTGCGAAGCTTCCGATAAACTCTTTGTTTTCATTGTATATCGGCTTGGGGGAAACAATCGATGGAATCTGTCTGCCGTCTTTGGCTGTCCATGATAGCTCGTACGAAGACCA
>CAZBUL010000118.1:0-9151 GCA_964495045.1 uncultured Desulfobacterales bacterium
TGGGTATTCCGCTGGCGGCACTGAGTTTTTCATCATCCGCCTGGCGAGTTTCGTGCCGCGATGATTTTATCGGCTGGAATGAAACACAACGTGTGAAGAATCTGCCATGGGTAATCAACAACTCTCGTTTTCTGATTCTCCCCTGGGTAAACATTCCGAATCTGGCATCATCTATACTCGGGGCGATCGGTCGAAGGGTTGGGCAGGACTGGCAAGCTCAATATAACCGCCGACCGGTTCTCATGGAAACCTTTGTCGAATGCGATCGATTTATGGGAACCTGCTACATCGCAGCCAATTGGATAAATGTGGGAACGACCAACGGTTACAGCCTGTATGGCAAGGAAACAAGAAATCAGCAGCCCGCCAAATCGGTTTTATTGCGGCCTCTTCAAAAAAACTTCAGGGATATTCTCTGTCGAAAGGAATAAATGACATCCGTATTGAAATGTTCCAACAATCTTACCGATGAATCAGTTGCTGACTCATCCCCTGAGACCGCTTCGACCGCCCGGAAACCCGCCGGAGCAAACGCCGATCCATCCCGCAATCCGATCGAAGGCTTCAATCCGGTTGTCACCACCGCGCTGAAAACATGCGGCATAGACGACGCCGGCATCTGGCAGATGACAGTGGAATATGTCGAAGACGGCCTGAAATGCTCCGCCCGTTTAAAGGTTCCCCATTATTTTGCCGACAGTGCCCGTGCGGCATCGGATATCCTTCATGCCGCCGCTTCCCGGAACAACGCACCAGATGTTGTCATCAATCTGCTGAATGTCCACTACACTTCAGGTCGATTTCGATTTCCCGATGATCCGAAGGAAGCCGGCGACCGGTATCCGATGATCGTGGTGCACCCCAGCTACCTGGTCAACGTTACGGCACTGACCCAGTTCGATTATTGTCCGCGCAACTATCTGATGAACCGCTACGCCTTCCCGGAGACCAATCAGGCCCTGCTGCGCGGGGCACTCGTTCACAGCGTGTTCGATTTCATGCTCCGTCATCCGGACGAACGGCAGGGGCTGATCGCGCATTGTCACCGGGAACTGGACCGCCAACTGCCGGGGCTGACGCTGCAGAACCTCTCTGTGGAATCGCATTACCAGGATGCACGGGATCATCTGAATGCCTTGGCCAAAAGTGCCTGCAAAGCCCTGAATGGCGCATCGTTTCAAGATTTGTATGTAGAGCGGTACGTGATCAATCCTGATATCGGCATGAAAGGAAAAATCGATGCATTGGTCCGGAAAACCAACGGCCGCTGGCAGGCCATCGAACTGAAGACCGGCAAATCGTGGGGGGCCGCTGCCAATCCCGGACATGCCTTCCAGGTCTGTGCCTATCATCTGCTGCTCACCCAACTTGGCATCGGCCCCCTCGATCCGCCATGCGTGGTTTACACCGGCAATCAGGCCAAACAAATGCGGGATGGCGGACCGCCGCTGCCGGCTGCTTCGATGATCAAAAACCTGCCGTTTACAGGAAAAACGGCCATCGAGATGATGAATTTACGCAATGAACTGGTGCGCATCGATTTTACCGGCTCCCTCGATTTTCATGCCAATCCGAACAAATGCAAGGCGTGTATTCGGTTGGGAAAGGCGTCGCAATGCACCCGTCTTCACAAACTCGGGCTGACAGGAGGCAGCTCACCATCGGCACATTTACACACCCTCATTGCATCAACCGGTATCGAGGAAAAACATGTCGATGCATTCCGCATGATGAATCAGGCGCTGCTGGAAGAATATCAGGCGATCCGCATTCAACAAGGCCGAATGCTTCAGAGCGGCACCGGTCAACGCATCGTCGAGGGCGTCTGCCTTCCTGTGGCCCGTTCCGGTTCCGTGTCGCCCGAAGGTTTACTTGAACTGCATTTCCCCGAAGGCAACAGCTCCGAACTCCGGGAGGGCGATCCCTGTTTCCTGAGTGATGCGGCCGGACCGGTGCGCGGCTGCTGCATGGAAGTTTTCATCGGCAGCATCGACAAAACCCAAGCGGTTGTCATCCTGCCCCAAGATATCAAGACATTATGGTTTGAACCGGCCTACCTCGATGTCAATTCGCCGGAAGCCGCCTTTTCACGAAATTTTGCAGCGCTTTTCGCGCTATGGGCCTGCCCCGAAACCGCCGGAAAAACGCTGGGGCCGATTCGGCGATTTCTGGCCGGCGATCCCGCCCCCTTCAGGCCCAATCAACCGGTATTGTGCGAAACGCTCGATGTTGATCCCCAGCCGTTACCGATGCAGCGCCGCGCCGTAGAACTGGCAATGGGGCTTCAAGACATCCTGCTCATTCAGGGGCCGCCCGGAACCGGCAAAACCTACACGTTATCACTCATCATCAAAGCCCTTGCCGCTACAGACACCCGCATCGCCATCGCCACATACACCCACCGGGCCGCGGACGAGGTGATGACCAAGCTGGCGTCCATCGCGCCCGAAGTTGAGATCAGAAAGCTGGGCCGTGTTGAAAAAGTATCCTCCCGGCATGGCGATAAATGCCTCGATCAACTCCTCGATCGTTCCGACACGGATTTCACCCGATCCGCTCCCAAAGAGATGCTGTCGGATCTGGCCTTCCGTCAGGCGGAGTTGAAAACCGTTTTGCATCGCCGGTGCGTGTATATCGGCACAACCCATGCGTGGCTTTCCGGGCAGTATGACTCCCTGCCGGGGATGATGCATCCCGATGAGGCCGCACTGTTTGATGTCGTGATTGTGGACGAAGCCTCCCAGATCATCATCCCCAACCTCATAGGCGTACTGAGGCTCGCCAAACGATGGATTCTGGTGGGAGACCACAAACAGCTTCCGCCGGTGGTTTCAGGTGAATCGTCGGCTATTCTCGAAAAAACGCTGTTCGAACGTATTGCAGCGGATACGTCCATGCAGGAGAATATTATGGTTCGACTCGATACGCAGCACCGCATGCCGCCTGAGCTGTCCGATTTTATCGGATGCGCATTCTATGGCGGGAATCTGCGCACCGCCGACGGGTGCTCTCTGCGCGAATGCCCGGTCCGGATCGATCACCCGTTGATGACATCAGACGGCTGCATCGAATTGGTGCATGTCGAACCCTCTGCTGCGGATGTCTCCCTGAAGCAGTCCACCGAAGAATCCCGTTGGATTGCGGAGATGATTCACACCCTGATCGATGGGGGCTGGCCGTTGAGATATGCCGACGGAAAGCCGACCATCGGCATCATCGCACCCTACCGGGCGCAGGTGGCATTGCTGAGACGAACCCTGGAACAGCGCTTTGAAGGTCGGGTGGAACCGGTGTTCTGGAATCAGCTTGTCGATACCGTCGATCGCTTTCAGGGGGACGAGCGGGACATCATGATGTTATCGCTGTGTATGCAGCCGGGCAGCAGTACGATTCCCCGCATCTATCAAGACGAACGCCGCATCAATGTGGCCTTGTCGCGTGCCAGAATGAAGCTCTGGATCATCGGCTGCATCGATGCGATGCAGCGCATTCCAGCATTCAAGGCGCTCAAGGAACATACGGAGGCGCGCAATGGTTTAGAAACTATATAAACCCTCATGGCATCGACGTGATGCCACCCCCAGACATGAAAATCGGAATCAGCGATTTGGACTTTTTGGCACCCACCCCGGCCCTCCCCCGCTGGGGGAGGGAGAAAATGGATGTATTTTCACGGTAAAGATTTCTATTCTGTCTTCTATGGACTTTCAGAAAATTCATTTCGCAAGGCAGCAGGGAGGGAATAGGCCTTTTTCGGCCATTCCCGACCGATAACGCCGCGAAATTATTTTTCTGAAAGTCTATATGACCCCGCTATCGGCTGTCCGTATCTGGCGATCTTCGTCTGCATCTCCGGGCTCAATTGTTTGACAAGCTCCGCATTGGCGGCCTGGGAGGTGGTGTCTTGGAAGGAGGAAATGCCACTAGATATCCTTTTAATCCCGACGGCATACGAAAGTGATCGCTCTGCGAGCGAACCTTCCTTGACCGCTGGATCGACATCTATCGCAATTATTGAAATGGTATTGTCGCTGTTGCGAACGATATCGAAGGTACGGAGCTGCTTGGGAAAGTCTCTGAGCGATGCGGTCTCGACCTCCCAGAACCCGTACTCAGGATGGGAGGAATCGGAAGAAGGCTGCGCCGTAATGGTGTTCAGGTGACGATGTCCCGCAATCCACAGGATGAGATTCGGATACTTGTGGAGTGTGGTGAGTAATTCATTATCCGTTTTAATGGAATGGGGATCGCGCGCTGGCGGATCGTAGGGGTCGGTGGTGGCAGGAACGTAGAACATCGGTGTGGGTGTCGAATCCGTAAGACTCGTTTGCGGTGCGATGGGTACATGTGCCGCGATGATCATGAGCATGCCGTCGGCCTGACCTCGATCGAGTTCACCTACAAGCCAGTCGTACCGGGCCTGGTCGATACAACCCATACCATCATAAGGGAATTCTGCATTGAGATTTGCCTTACAAGTATCGTCGAGTGCAAGGACCCGGATCGGGATGTTTGTCTTCGGCTCGAAGGTATAGCAGGCAAAATCGTTATCGATGTTGTTCTTCGTGAATCCGTGACCCACCGGGGTGGACGTGGTATTAAAAAATTCTTTCATCCAATTCAAGGTAGATGAGCCCGTTATACTGTTGTTCACGACATTTATGGTGCTGAGCGAATGGCGGTCCGGATCGGCGGCTACCTTTGGAGGTGTTGCAAAATACGCTTCCGGCCCGGCACCTCTGATGTCTCCGTCCGGTGTCGATCCATCGACCACGCCCATATAATAACCGTGAACTTCAGGGCTTGGGGCTTCGAAATTAAGGCCGAAGTTGAAGATCGTATCACCGACATGGAGACTTCGGGTGTAATCGCTCTCCCGGTAAAGGCCCGTAAAATACTGATCGTGATTGCCGACAACCTGATACCATGGAATCGATTTGTTGAGTCCGGCCGCTTTGTAAGGTTTCTGATAGTCAATGCTGTCCGCTCCGATGTGAGCGCCTGAACTGGGGGTGATCTCCTTGCCATCCAGAACATCGATAAACCATCTCAGTTCATTGTACTGGGTGTTGTTGCAATCATCTCCCAGAGAGATGCCGAAATCAAACGGCGTTTGATTGTGGATGGCATTGGCCGTCTGGATAGCGGCATCGAGAAACTGGGTTGTATAGGAAATAATCGGTGAATATGCGGCATTTGTAAGACCGCCTGCGCCAAACGGCGCGGACAAACCGCTGTAAATCACCTGGGCTGGAGATTCTTTGTCGGTGATATGGATATCGGTTATGACAAAGAAATTCAAAAGGCGCCCCGTATTTGTGGCCGATGCTCCCTGGTAACCGGCCGGCATGATATCGGTCCGCTTGTCCAAAGTCAGCCCGGGTCCTTCCTGCCAGGCACTGTAACCAAAAACATCATACAGAGAAATATCCGCCGGAGAAATCTGCGGTGTGGTCAAAGATAATGCAACTGGGGATACCGTTTTCTGGACGGTCGTGAAAACATCCGCCGCGATCGGGTATGATCCGATGATAACCGATACAATGTTGGAGTATTGACTGAAACCGGTATTGTCGCGGGACTGGACCGCCACATAGAAGGCGGCGCCTGCTGGAAGTTCACCCGCCGACACGCTGGTTTGATTTCCCATATCCACGCTCACGAGGGATGCCGGATCTATGAAGGGCATCGGGGCATACGACAGGGTATAACCCGTTGCGCCTGCGACTTCGGTCCATGAGAGGTATGTCCAACTCCCATTCGTGACACTTAACACTGGGGACGCAGGCTGAGCTATTGCCATGCCATGTATCGAAAGCAATAAAGTACAGACTATTACAAAATTAAGTCTTTTCAATTTCATGCCATTTTCCTTTTCGTTTATGTCGATTCCTTATGTGAATTAACCCCGCTGGTTCATTCGCTTATGCGTTGAGAACGAAGTGTGTGCCGTTTCATAAAACAAGTCAACAACCACCAGATTTGAGCTGGTGTTTGTTGACTTGATTAAAAGGCTGTTATCAGTTATTTGATAAGAAGACAACGGTATATTACTATATGAGACAATAACAGCGATTAAAGATGAAAAAAATTATCATATTTAATGTTATTATGAGTAACCTATCAACTGAAAAGGAGTACAAATGAAAAGATTTATTATTTTAATGGCATGTGCCGTCATGATTTTGATATCCAGCCTGGCAACGGCTCAGCCGCTGCCACCGGTGTTAAGTGTGACGAATGGAAGCTGGGTGTATTTCTCCTGGAGCAAAATTACCGGTGCAACGGGTTACACGCTGAGCTTTGCCCCAATGCCCTTCACAGATCCGGCATCCCTCGTGATCGTGGATATGGGAAATCAAACCAGCGTGTCGGCGGGTGAACTTCCTGCAGGCGCCGCCTATTACGTGGCGGTCCAGTCCCGCGATAATACCGGCATCAGTCAATACTCCAACATTGTATCGGTTATCATCGGATCATACCCGATTGCTGCGGATGTTTTCACCACTACCCAACAGACGGTGTCTCCCGTGGCCTTGTCTTTGACCACATCACAGATTTCCCCGGCCGATCTGTCTCTGTACGATGTTTTCGGTTACAGTGCCTGGCAGGAAGGGCCGAGCCTGTCCCTGACCAAACGGACCGATATCATGCCGGCCGGCTACTCGGGTGCATCCGTCACGAATGCGGGACGCCTGTTGAATTTCTTCACCATGACCGATGTCCACATCGCGGATAAAGAATCTCCGGCTCAGGGAAACTACTATGGCTGGAGCGTACCCTTTGGTGCAGGCGCTTCGGGCGGTAACTTTTCTTCGGCCTATTCACCGGTTATATGCTACACGACTCAGGTGCTGGACGCCGCCGTCCAGACAGCCAATGCCCTCCACAATCAAACACCGTTCGATTTTGGCATTTTTCTTGGGGATGCCGTCAACAACACGCAGTACAACGAGCTGAGATGGTATATCGATGTTTTAGACGGCAAGGAAATCACGCCTAGTTCCGGAGCACATATTGGATCGGGCAACATCGATTATCAGAAACCCTACAAGGCGGCAGGCCTCGACAAATCGATCCCCTGGTATCAGGTTGTCGGCAATCATGACCAGTTTTATATGGGCACTTTTCTTGAAAATGATTATATCCGCAGCCTGCGTGTCGGCGATACGATCCAGAATTGCAGCGCCAATATGAACCAGCCCCCAAGCGCCGAAAATCATGGTTACTACATGGGCATTGTCGATGGATCCACCCCGGATGGGATTATCCGAGGCGTAGGGCCGGAAGAAGACTTCGCATCCCCTCCAAGGGTTGCCGCTGACCCGAACCGCCGTTCGCTCAGCACAACGAATCTCTCCAATAACATGATAACAGGCTCTTCAACCGTAAACTGGATGAAAGAATTCTTCAATACCACATCGATCCCGGTGGGTCATGGATTCACGCAGGCCAACATCGAAAGCGACTTTGCCTGCTATACCTTCGAACCCAAAATGAATATGCCGATCCGGGTTCTCGTGCTCGACGATACCTGCAAGGCAAATGCGAATGCCGAAGTTCCTCCTTATTATGCCAGGGGGTGTATCGATCAGCAACGGTACGACTGGCTCGTCAGTGAACTGGACAGAGGTCAGGCCGACGATAAGCTCATGATCATCGCAGCGCATGTACCGATCGGAGTGCAAACGAGCCCTACGAACACAGCGATTCAAGATATATTCTACGTTCCGCCCACCACCAACCCCTACGAACCGCCAGCTCGCGACCCCCATTCCATCAAAACCGATTCTGAATTGCTCTCGGTCCTTCATCAATATCCGAACCTCATCCTGTGGATCGCAGGCCATCGCCATTTGAACACCATCACCCCGCAGCCATCGCCCGATACAACCCATCCCGAATACGGATTCTGGGAAGTCGAGACCGCATCCATCAGGGATTTTCCCCAGCAATTCCGTCGCTTCGATATCGTCCGAAACAGTGACAATACCATTTCAATCATGGCGATAGATATCGATCCCGCCGTCCGGAACGGATCGGTTGCCGAGACATCGCGTGCGAGAGCGATCGGTATCACCCGGATATTGGGAGGCATTGACACCTTCGCAGACACCACATCTCATGCCGTCAATGGTGAGCTTGTCAAACAATTGAGCCCCAGGATGCAGGCGAAAATTGCCGCCTATGGATTACCGATAGCGGGAACCACCGATCATTAGGGAAAATTCATCTCTCCTTTCCAGTTCCAGCATCAGATCATGGATCAAGCGGTTGATGCGGGAAATTTCACATCCTCCCCCCAGCGGGGGGAGGTTGGGAGGGGGGCCAAACAAGGCTCTATTAAAGATGGCATGATGGTTTCGAGCATCCCGTTTATTTTTTCAACAAAAACAGCCCGAAGTTGCCGCCGCTGACGATTTTCCTTTCTTCGATGTGGAAGCCTATCGAATCTATCAACCTCGGCAAGCCTCCATTTCTGACGTAATGACGATAGTTTTTATAGTGCTCCCCACCTGCGATCATTTCCGCCATGGTGATGATGATCTTTGAAAAGACACCCTTCACTTTTGTGATGGGACCCGGATGGAAGTCTATCAACAGAATGCGGCCATCGCTTTTCAGAACCCTTTTTGCTTCTGTCAAGACGTCTTCTCTGGCTTGTTGCGGCATTTCATGCAGCGCCATAACACACAGAATCAAATCAAACTGATCGTTGGCAAATTCCATATCTGCGGCGCTGCCAAGGCAGATCAGTGCCTCTTTACCCAGTTTCTTGCCTGCCACTTCGATCATGGCGGGGGATACATCGATTCCAAAGACATGACAGTTATGTTTTTGATACAGCCTGAGATGAGCTCCCGTACCACATCCGATATCCAAAACAGTCATCCCTTCCTGGACAGGATACATTTTCAGGCCGATATTCCGTAGTCCGATGGTCAGTGGGCCAATAATGCCATCATACCATTTGGCTGAATGCTTGTATTGATCTTTCATGATTTTAATTCCCTATATAGACTTTCAGGAAATTCCTTTCGCAAGGCAGCGGGGAGGGAACAGGCATTGTCAACCATTCCCGACCGATAAGGCAACTCAAAAAAAATAATCTACCATGATTCATTAAAACATATTCATATAGATACACAGG
>CAZBUL010000119.1:0-9073 GCA_964495045.1 uncultured Desulfobacterales bacterium
CCGCAGGCATGATGCAGTGGGGGATATCTGGTATCTAATGTCACAGGCGGGATGGGGAATGCCAGATGCTGTAAGGTATGGCATCATCGGTTCCTGTTCCGGCCAGTTCCCCATCGTATGCGAAGGAAAAGGCACAGGCGTCTTCCGGCAGAGGGAGTGTTTTTTCAAACATCATGGGAATCATGTCAATGGCTCGACAACTGCCGATCGAATAGATCAGTGGGCTGTCGATAACGATTCCCTGTTTGTTCAGAAACAATAGATAAACGGCCAGCCGTTTAACCCATCGGAAATCGGTGGCAAAACCGCCGGTGAGATCCGTGTTCCCTTCAATTTTCAACGCAGAATCCGTCAGATGATATTTGTACGTTATCGAAAGCTCATTGGTTTTCCACGCGCCCTGCTGATCGCCGCGATCAAGAACGATGATGTGATCTTTTTGGGTTTCTTCGGTGCCTTTATAGGTGAACAGCGCCGAACTACAGGATGAAAGAGTCGTGATCGTGATAACGAACCAGAAGGCGATGGAAAAATGGCGTAATTGGGGATGCATAAATTTGGCTCCGGTCATCCAATGAGAATCGTCCGCTGTAACTTTTCGGCTGGATACCCTGATTTTCATTCGAAGGTATTATGAAGTTTCCGATATCCAAGTCAAGCAAAAAACAGTCAATGACCAATGAGCACTTACTTCGGATGGTTGGTTGGGTTGATCGTTAATTTTGAAAATTCTTGACATGATTATGCTAACGGTAATATAAAAATGGATTGCGATTAATTTTTCCAAAGCCGTACATATCTCACAACGGCGGGTAATTTCCCATTTTTATATCCCAACAAATCGGAGCAGGCGTTCAATGCTTTCACAAGAAATGAATTTGATCCAGATGATCAGCAGCTCAGGTCTGATGGTGAATTTTATTCTGCTGCTGTTGTTATTCTTTTCGGTGATGTCCTGGGCGATTATTTTTACCAAATATCGTTACATTCGGAAGGCGTTCAAAGAATCGGCGCTGTTTACCGATTATTTTTGGAAAAGCCGGGATCTTTCCGAGGCGTTCGTCAAGGCCAAACAGCTTCAGTGCAGCCCCATCGCCCATGTATTTCGCATCGGGTATGTGGAGCTTAAAAAAGTCAGTCAGTCTGGTCCGTCTGCCAAGCTGCAGGCACCCGGCCAGGAAAGCCTGACCATGGGTGCACATTTTGCCGGTATCGACAATGTCAACCGTGCGCTGCGCCGGGCCACCAATACCGAAATCACCCGGATCACCCAGATGGTGCCGTTTCTGGCGACAGCGGGAAATACCGCCCCATTTATCGGACTCTTCGGTACGGTCTGGGGCATCATGAATTCCTTTCACGGCATCGGCCTCCGAGGCTCTGCCACGCTTGCCGTTGTGGCTCCGGGAATTTCAGAAGCCCTCATTGCAACGGCCGCCGGACTGGCTGCTGCTATTCCGTCGGTTATCGCCTTCAACTATTTCATGCAGAAAATCAAGATCATGGAAACCGAACTGCAAAGTTTTTCCGCGGATTTCCTGAATATCATCGAACGGGATATTCTCTCAGCCAAAGGAACCAAGCCATGAGCATGGGCGGAAACAATGACCGGCTGATGTCTGAGATCAACGTCACGCCATTGGTTGACGTCATGCTGGTTCTTTTGATCATTTTCATGGTCACAGCTCCCATGATGATGCAGGGCGTGGATGTCGCACTGCCGGAAACCACATCCGAGCCGCTTGCGGCCGATAAGGAACATCTCATCATTTCCATCGATCCCAAAGGCCAGATTTATATCAACGAGTTCCAGGTGACACTGGATGTGCTCAGCAGCAAGCTGGCCAAGATCCTCGAAGGAAAGCCGGACAAAGAAGCGTATCTTCGTGCCGATAAAAACATTCCCTATGGAACGGTCGTGCGGGTAATGGCCGAGATCAAGGCGGCCGGTATCGATAAACTGGGAATGGTCACCATACCGCTGGAACATAAATCCGATAAAAAGAAGTAGCGAATGAGCGTTCGTGGATCAGACCATGCCAGTTTGCTGCTTTCTTCTGGAACCGGCAACGATGTGATCGGCCGGTATGCAGCCGTTTCTTTTGCTTTGCATATCATTATTTTCCTGACGCTGACATATTTGCCAGATTTTGCACCCAAAAAGGAATTTGTACCGTCGGTGATCATGGTCAATATGGTGACGATGTCCCCGACAGGAACCCTTGGAAAGCCCGGACATGCCGGGCCTGAAAAACCCGGTCCGAAAGCCGACAGGCCAGGCGATCCGGACGCGAAATCCGTCAAGTCCGAATCCTCTGAGCCCAAGGCCGAGCCGCCGGCACCCAAGCCGGCCAAACCGGAGGTGCAGGAACCCAAACCGGTACCACCGGCCCCCAAACCCGAAAAAGTATCGGTTCCAGAGCCCAAGCCGGAGCCGCCGAAACCCCAGCCCGTAAAGCCGGAGCCAGCCAAGCCTGAGCCGCCAAAACCCCAGCCGCCCAAAGCTGAGCCTGAAAAATCGGCGGATGTGATTTCGCTATCCGACGAAAAGCCTAAAGTCAAAACGTCTTTGAAAAAAGAAACATACAAGCCCAATCAAGCCATCAAAAGCGCGCTCAACCGTTTGGAAAAACAGGTGGAAGACACCCGACCCAGTTCCTCCGATCAACTGACGTCGGCATTGGACCGCATCAAGAGTAAAGTCGAAAAGGAGGAGGGTGGTGCCGGCGGCAGTGGCACCGGCACCGGTACACGGGAATCCGCATCCGGGAAAGCCGCGGGAGGGCGCGGCAGCAGCGGCCTTGGTGGCAGCGGCGGGGGTACTGGCGGCACCGGTGGTACCGGCGCAGGCGGCATTCAGCCCATTGATTTTTATCGGTCATTGCTTCCGAACCATATCGAAAAGAATTGGGTCTTCAACGAACAGTTGGTGGGCGGGCAGACCGGTCTGGTTTCCGTTATTGTTGTCAAAATCATGAAAAATGGCGAAATAACCGATATCTGGTTTGAAAAAAAATCCGGAAACAGTTATTTTGACGATTCAGTATTAAAAGCTGTCAAAAAATCCAGTCCGCTGCCGCCTTTGCCCCGGGAATATACGCAGCCATATTATGAACTGGGGCTCATTTTTACGCCTAAAGGATTGAAACGGAGTTAACATGATCATGACTTCCGGAAAAACCGGATGTACAAAGAAACACGCATTCATTTTTTCTTTCAGTATCGGATGCATGGTGTTGTTTTGCTTTCTATGGGCCGGATCTGTCTGGAGCGCTGGCAGCAGCTACGATTATATCGACATCAACAACCCGCTCATGAAGAAAGTACCCATTGCCATTCCTTATTTCAAGCCGGTCAGCGGCAATGCGGCCGAGTCTGAAACGTCTCAAAACGGATCTAACATGTTGTCCGACATGCTGGCCTTCACCGGATATTTTAAAATTATCGACAGGGGGGCTTTTCTTACGGATGCCCAGAAGGCCGATGTCGCAGCACCCCTTTTCAAAGGCTGGACGACTGTCGGTGCAGAGCTGCTGGTAACCGGTGCCGTTACCATCAATAACAACCAGCTCGAAATGGATATGAGGCTTTTCGACACCTATAATGAACGCCAGTTGATCGGCCGAAAATATACCGGCAATATCAAGGATCTGCGGATGATGATTCGCCGATTCTGTAATGAAATCATGGGATTGCTGACGGGGATCACCGGTTTGTTCGACAGCCAGGTTGCATTTATTTCAACGGTTTCCGGCGGTAAAGAAGTTTTTATCTGTGATTTTGACGGATACGGGCCTATGCAGATCACCCATAACAAGGGCATCAATCTTTCTCCGGCCGTATCTCCGGACGGCAAATGGGTGGCTTACACGTCGTATGCCAGAGGAAAACCGGACTTGTTTATTCAGAATATTTCTGATAATCGGATATCTGTCGTGGATAAAAAAGGCATGGCCATCTCGCCGTCATGGGTTCCCGGGCGATTTGAGCTGGCTGCATCCCTGTCTTTTTCTGGAGATCCTGAAATTTATCTATTGACCGGAACCGGAAAAGTTATTAATAGATTAACGGATAGTCCAGGGATTGATGTATCGCCTACATGGTCTCCCGATGGCAACAAAATGGCGTTTGTGTCCAGAAGGGGGGGGACGCCGCAGGTTTATGTCCAGAATATGAATTCCGGACAGGCTCAGCGTCTGACCTTTCAGGGAAACAACAATACACAGCCGGAGTGGTCTCCGAAAGGGGATAAGATCGTTTACACCGCCTTGGAGAAAGGAAGCGGCTTCAACATCTATGTTATCGGTACAGACGGCAGGGGGTTGATGCAGCTCACCTATGCTCAGGGCGACAACGAATCGCCGTCCTGGTCGCCGGATGGCAGCATGATAGCGTTCAGTTCCACACGGGAAGGGGCGTCGAAAATTTTCGTTATGACAGCTTACGGGGCAGATCAACGCAGGCTGGTGAGTATGCCCGGTGAGCAAACTGAACCCAGATGGTCACCGGGTGTAAAAAATTAATTTATTAAAAGGAGGAAGTAAAATGAAGAGAAAGTATTGGGTGATTTTAGCAATGTTGTTTGTCGTACCAGGGCTGATGCTGACGGCATCTTGTGCCAAGAAGGCGGTTAAGCCTGAAGCGGCTGTCTCGAAAACTGATGACAGCGCAAAGAAAGCTCCCGAAGCTCCCGCATCCACAGACGATGCAGGCAAGAGTGCAGCTCTGGCAGCTCGGGAAAAATTCCAGAAACAAGATGTCAATTTCGCCTTTGACAGCTCCGTTCTGGATGCCACCGCCCAGGCTATTTTGAAAGACAAGGCGGCATGGATGAAACAGAATCAAAATTCGGCCACCACCATCGAAGGCCATTGCGATGAACGCGGTACGGTTGCATACAACATCGCACTGGGTGAAAGACGTGCGGAATCTGCCAAGGCATTCCTGGTCAATATGGGTGTTCCGGCTGCCAAAATGACCACCATCAGCTTTGGAAAAGAAAAACCCCTTGATCCTGGCCACAATGAGCAGGCATGGGCAAAAAACAGAAGAGCCCATTTTGTTCTGAAGTAATTTGGAGCAATCAATTCGTTTTGTAAGTTGATCAATGGCAGGCGACCACATCAGACGGTGTTGCCTGCCATTTTCTTGTGTATTGTGGTACGGTAGTGCCGATTCAACAATCTCGCTTATGGGTAAATGTGGATCATGAAAACCGGCTTTTTTTGGAGTACCGTTTGTGTGTCTGTTTTTCTGGTGGCTGGATGCGCATACCAACGTGATGTTTCAAGAACGGACAACCGCGTTTCCAGTTTGGAACGCCGCGGAACGGATAGTGAAAAATCCAGAGATCAGTTTCAGATTCGGATGGAAGATTTCCGGAAAAGCCAGATCGAAAAAGAGCAACAGATGAGAAGCCAGTACGCGGAACTGTATGCCACTGTCGAGAGGTTGCAGGAACAAATTCAACTGCTTCAGGGAAAAATCGAAGAAAAAGAATATCGTCAAAAAAATCTGCTTTCCGGAGATTCTGGAGATAGTATCGAGTCCAAAGTCGCCGGCCTCGAACAATCGTCCATTGCCGTCAAAGATCGGCTGCTTCGTATCGAAGAATACCTGGCGCTTGATGGCGCAGGGAAAAAATTCACTTCTGCTTCCCCCGCAACACCTTCCGCCAAACCGGTCGTACCGGAAAAGTCCCCTGTCAAAGAAAAATCCGAAACTCCGCCAGCAAAAGAATTGTCTGAAAATGAGCTTTACGCCAAAGCCAAGCAGGAATTCGACAATGGAGAGCTTGATGCAGCACGCACCGGTTTTCAGGAATTTACCAAGCGCTATCCAAAATCTACCATTGCAGACAGTGCCCAGTTCTGGGTCGGAGAAATCTATTACCGTCAGAAATGGTACGAAAAAGCCATTCTGGAATATCAAAAAGTCATCGAAAATTATCCCAAAGGAAACAAGGTTCAGGCAGCGCTGTTGAAACAGGGCTTTTCTTTTTTCAATCTTGGCGACAAGTCGAATGCCCGATTGATCTTGAAAGAGTTGATCAATAAGTATCCTTCCAGCAATGAAGCCAAAATTGCCAAGCAGAAACTTGAAGGCTCCTGAAGACCTGGGCGGCATTCATGGCACATGGTTAAAGTGATCGGTATAGATCCGGGCCTGGCTTCTACAGGAATCGGTATCATTTCCGGAAAAGGATTGCATATCCGAAATTATTCGTATGGCAGTATTCACACCTCACCCTGCAATGCATTGCCCCTTCGCCTGAATCAGATATATTCTCAGCTCCATCTCATTCTATCTAAGGAAATGCCGGATTTAATGGTGGTGGAAGATGTATTTATTCTCGATAAGTTTCCCCGCTCCGGCATCGTTCTCGGTAAAGTATCCGGTATCATTTTGTTGGCCGGTGCCGTTCAAAACATTCCCATTCTTGAAATATCGGTTCGTGAAGCCAAACAGGTGTTGACCGGAAATGGAAACGCCAGTAAAAGTCAACTGGAAAAATCTGTCCGCAGTCGTTTGACATTGAGCGCGCCCATCAAGCCGGATCATGCATCGGATGCGTTGGGGCTGGCGATGATCGGGCTTTTTCGGCATCACGATGGCCATCAAATGACGCAGGGATTGCCGGGTGCGATATGATTGGATTTATCGAAGGTCATATTCTTCAGAAAAACGAAGACCGCCTGCTGGTGCTGACCCATCATATCGGCTATGAAGTGCTGCTTCCGACCATTGTCATGGAATCGCTGAAAGAGCGGGCGGTCGGAGACACCATATCGTTGTTCATCTATTACCATCAGACTGAAAAGCAGCCCAAACCCGTGTTGATCGGATTCAATACCGATGAGGAAAAAGAATTTTTTCAGAGAATGATTACCGTCGAAGATATAGGGCCCTTGAAAGCGGCCAGAGCATTGACCCTTCCGGTTCGGGATATCGCCAATGCGGTTGAATCGAATAACCTTGAAATATTACAAACGCTTAAAGGAATCGGCAAACGGACCGCCCAAAAAATGATTGCCTCTTTGGCGGGAAAACTCGATAAATTCATCATTCCAGAGCCTGAAATGGGTCAGCCCAAATCCAAACAGCCGGAAACGTTCATGCAACCGGTTCTCGATGTGCTGATCGAACAACTGGGTCTGAAACCGGTGGAGGCCAGGCGCAGAATCGCCGAAACCCTGGCGGCGGATCCGACAATCGATACGCCTGAAGTCCTGCTTGATGCAGTGCTTCGTACCCGGCCGAAATGACAATGCAGGAATCACCGATGCTGGTTCAAGGAGTTGTTGCCGCTACATCGCAGCCGGAGGATTCGGACAGTGACATGCTGTCGCTTCGGCCGGATCGACTGGAAGAATATGTGGGGCAGGCGGAAGTGGTCGAGACGGTCAAAATTGCCATCGAAGCGGCCAAACTGCGCAAGGAACCGCTCGATCATGTATTGTTTCATGGCCCTCCAGGGCTGGGAAAAACAACCCTTGCCCACATCATCGCCAATGAAACCGGCGGCAATCTGACCGTTACATCCGGCCCGGCGCTCGAAAAAGGCGGGGATCTCATCGGCATTCTCACCCACCTGTCCAGAGGAGATGTCTTGTTTGTGGATGAGATTCATCGCATGCCGCGGGCGGTTGAAGAATTCCTCTATCCGGCCATGGAAGATTTTGCCGTGGATTTCGTTTTCGATAAAGGCACCCATGCCAGAAGCCATCGCATCCGTCTCGAACAATTTTGTCTGGTAGGTGCCACCACCCGGGTCGGGCTGCTGTCTTCTCCGCTGCGGGACCGGTTCGGAATTTTCAAGAGTCTGGATTTTTATCAGGAATCGGAACTGGTTCGGATTACGCTCCGTTCGGCGGCGTTGTTGAAAGTCTCTATCGATGAAGCCGGTGCCTGTGAGCTATCCAGGCGCTCCCGAGGAACCCCCCGCATCGTAAACCGTCTGTTGAAACGG
The DNA here is from genome assembly GCA_964495045.1 of uncultured Desulfobacterales bacterium. Taxonomy (GTDB): domain Bacteria; phylum Desulfobacterota; class Desulfobacteria; order Desulfobacterales; family Desulfatirhabdiaceae; genus RAAP-1. The sequence continues at coordinate 7,970 of CAZBUL010000119.1, forward strand.
GTCAGGGATTATGCCCAGGTTCGAGCCGATGGTGTTATCACAATAGATGTGGTGAATGCATCGCTGCTTCTTGAAGGTGTGGATGAAAAAGGACTGACAGATCTGGATCGCCGGTACCTGAAAACCGTTATCGATTTTTATGACGGCGGCCCGGTGGGGATCGAAGCCATTGCCGCAACCCTTCAAGAGGAAACCGACACGTTGGTGGATGTGGTGGAACCCTATTTGCTGAAAACCGGCATGGTCTTGCGCACATCATCGGGCAGACGGGCGGGGCAGAGCGCTTATGCTCATTTGGGTTATCCGCAACAGCGGAAATTGCTGTGATGGGGTAAATGTCAATAATGCATCAGGATGTTTTTTTGTGTCCGGAAGAGTCCGCTTTCTACGCGTACTGCCTGTGTAAGCTGCTGGCCGGATATTGTCGAAACGAGTCGCTCATCCATGAATTCGGTTCCGGAGAAGGCATGCCGATGGTGGATGCTTTGCGGTATTCGAATTTCAAGGGTGTTGTTCACGGGTATGAGATTCAGGATACGTCCTGTAAACTGGCCTACCAACGGATTGAAGCAAACCAGGTTCACGGCCATTACATCGTGCATCATGAAAATTTTTTTGAGGCAGTCGATAAATCGAGTGCCGGAACACTGGTTACCAATCCGCCATACCTGCCGGCATGTCATCCGGATATCCTCTACTTGAAAGGTTTGTATGGCGGTGCTGATGGCAGCATGGTCAGCAGAAAACTTCTGACCATGGGATATTCGACTGTCATGCTGATGGTTTCGAGCTTTTCCAACCCGATAAGTCTGCTTCAGTTTGCTGGCGATCAGGGATATTCGGTAGTGGATTTTGTGATTCAACCATTGATATTCGGCCGTTACAGTTCACAGCCGGAAGTCCAAAAAAGGATCATGGAACTGTATCGAGAAGGCAGCGCTTTCTTTTCAGATCATCATTACATGCTGGCTGGTGTGGTGTTTCAGAAAAAAAAAAATAACGATGAAGAATTAACCTCCGATTTAATGACACTGATGCGGTCGATCCGATCGGGATATCCAGAAAAATAATTTGGCTGCATTGTCGGCCAGAGAAGAACTATAG
>CAZBUL010000120.1:0-9070 GCA_964495045.1 uncultured Desulfobacterales bacterium
ACATGATAAAGATTTATATCCTGTCCATCCTGTGTATCCATGTGAATAAGTTTTGCGGCCTTTGCGCCTTTGCGGTGAATTCCTTCAGTCTGAAACCGCCCCTATGCGTCTTTGAAAATCGCCGCAGCCTTGTCGATATCTTCCGGGCAGAACACGAACAGACATTTGGCATCCGCTGCGGATACCGATCCATAGACGTAATTGATATTGATCCCCTCTTCCCCGAATTTGCTCGTGATTCTGGCCAGTTCACCGGGCCTGTTTTCCAGATCGATGGCAATCACCGGCATCACGTCAAAGATGAATTCATTCTTGGACAACAGATCCACAGCCTTGTCTGTATTGTTCACCAGCAGACGGATCAGCGCGTGCTCGGCAGAGTCTTTTCGCATGGAATTATAGCTGGAAGCCGATGCAATCCGCTTCAGTGACTTGCCTCTGGCCTGAAAAATCTCTTTCACATAACTGGATGCATCCTGAATCATCAGCGCATCGATATTGATGCCGGCGCTTCCCAGCAAATTGGACAGCCTTCCGAGTTCTCCGGGCACATTGGGTAAGAATAACGATATTTCAGTACGAACCATGAATTTTTCCTCCTGTTGAGATTGCAAGGGTTAATAAATTATTTGGTATATGCATACTACGTTATCGGCGACATATCAATACAGAGCTCGACGTCATCAAGTATTTTCGCACTTCGTGAATACCTGATAATTGTTCATAAATCCTATCCAATTCTCGAATGCCTGTTTCGGCGAATATGTGGGAATGGATTCCCAGCCGGGAAGACTGCGTATGGCCATGGTGGCCTGAAGTCCATCCATGACCGGCATCTGAACATCCATCAGGATGGCATCAAAGAAAGACAAGCGGGCCATTTCCACAGCAAGTTGACCGTTTCCGGCGACACTCACCTGCATCCCCATAGATTCCAGCAACTGAGATGCCACTTCCTGTCAAGGGAAACCTTGCCGGCTTCGATTTTCGAGAGATCGAGAATATCGTTGATGATCTGGAGAAGGTGTCTGGCTGCACGCGTCATTTTGTCCAACGAATACCAAACGCGGACAGACTCTCCGAGAAGTTCCCCCGGCGCATATCCAAAAATTTCTTCGAGCTTGTGATTGCAGCGAACGATCCGACGATCCCGAAACAATACAATGCCAACCGGGGCGGAGTCAAAGATCGCCAGCTGATCGATACATTCCTATCGAATTTGACATGAAAAAGCCAGAACTCATTTTTCGCCCCACCGTTTCACTCACCCCCTTGCATCCTTGATTGACAATCCGGAAAAGGGGCTTAATTTACAACGCAAGGCAGACGAAACGATCGTCAAGATCACAACCGTTTTTTCAATCTCTGCGCTTCGATTTTTTTATGATTCCTGGCGTACATTTTCAGAATCGATCCGCTGTTCAACAGATTTCAACCCTGTATTACCGAGGAGGTTTTCATGTACGAGACCAAAGAACAAGTCCTGGAAAAAGTGATTACCCAGGAAAAACCACATTGCCCCCACTGCGGCGAGGAAATGAAAATCTGGGAAGTGCCGCCGATACCGGTCGGAGACGGACTGGGATGGGGAACACCCTATCTGTTTTTATGTTTCAACGACGACTGCAAGCTCTACAAAGAGGGCTGGGACAATTTGAAATCCAATTATGCACACAACGCATCCTACCGATGCATGAATTATCCGGGCACCCAACAGTTCGAACTGATGCCGGTATTCAGCCCCATGGGCGGCACCGGACAGATCATCGACAATGAAGTGGTCGCACAGGAAGCAGTGCTGCGGGAAAACATCAAAAAGGGATTTTCGATTCTGGCGGATTGTTATGTTGCCAAGGATGCCCCGACAGTTCTCAAAATCATTCTGGATCCTACGGAACCGGCGCGTGTCCGGCTCAAAGCCGCAGAAATGATCGGGGATATTGGTGATCTGGAAGCCATCGAGCCGCTGAAAAATCTCAAGGTGGGAAATCAGTTGATCCAGGAAAAGCTGGGGACTTCCGTCCAGAACATTCATGAACGGTTTTTTACACGGGAATGCCCTTTCTGCGCCGAAATCATCAAGAAAAGAGCCACCATCTGCAAACACTGCAACCGGGAAGTGGCCGGACAGTAACGACTGCTTCCCCCCCCATGCGGGGGAAAGCAGTAGCTTTCACTCTCACGGAAGGATCAGAGACTTACCGGTCATCAATACCGGTTTTTCCAACCCCATAATTTCCAGCACCGTCGGGGCGATATCGCCCAACACACCTTCATCTCTCAATTTCACCTGTTTCCGCTTCTCATCCACCAGAATGAACCGCACCGGATTCAAGGTATGAGCGGTGTGAGGATGCCCGTTCTCATCGGCCATGGTTTCCGCATTGCCATGATCGGCGGTTACCAGCACGACACCGCCCATAGCCTGCACTTTTTCGACGATACGGCCGACACAGGCGTCCACGGTCTCACAGGCCCGGATGGCCGCATCCAGAAAACCGGTATGGCCAACCATGTCCATATTGGCGAAATTGAGAACCACGAGATCGTATGCCGTTTGATCCAGGCGGGTCAACAGCTCCTGGGTGACGGTCTTCGCACTCATTTCCGGCTTCAGATCATACGTGGGAACATCTCTGGGGGATGGCACCATGCACCGATCCTCCAACGAAAACGGTGTTTCCTCTCCGCCATTGAAAAAATAGGTGACATGGGCATATTTTTCGGTTTCCGCAATCCGCAACTGGCGCAACTGATTGCGGCTGACAACTTCCCCCAGAATATCCTTCAGGCTGACCGGCGCGAAGGCAATGGGAAGCGTCAAGGTTTCGTCGTACTGTGTCATGCACACGTAGCCGCAGAGACGGGGCTGTTTCCGGCGTTCGAAATGAGGAAAATCGGCATCGATGAAGGCATGGGTGATCTGACGGACCCGGTCTGATCGGAAATTGAAACAGATGACGCCGTCTCCATCCCGCACGATACCCAGGGGATGATCTCCCTTGTCTGTCATCACGACAGGCTTGACGAATTCATCCATTTCCCCGCGGGCATAGGCTTTCTGAACGGCTTCAACCGGATCCGTTTCATGGAGTCCTTCACCAGCGGTGTAAAGACGATAGGCCAATTCGGTTCTATCCCACCGCTTATCCCGATCCATGGCATAGAACCGGCCGCAGATGGAGGCAATGTCACCGTAATTATGCTGACAGATATGATCCTTGAGGCGGCGGATATAATCGATGCCGCTGTCGGGCGGTGTATCTCGGCCGTCGAGGATGGCATGGACAAAAACCTGTTTGAGGCCATTTTTTCGAGCCATATCCACCAGCGCCAGCAGATGGTGGATATCGCTGTGCACGCCGCCGTCGGATACAAGACCGACCAGATGCAGCGCCGAATGGGCGGACTGAACCTGGGACATGACAGCGTGAAGCACCGGGTTTTCGAAAAAAGTTCCTTCGCGCACCGCTTTGTTGATCCGCACCAGATCCTGATAGACGATTCGGCCCGCTCCGATATTCATGTGACCGACCTCGGAGTTGCCCATCACACCGTCGGGAAGTCCGACGGCCTCTCCGAAACATTTCAAACGGGTATGCGGACAGGTATTTTGCAACCGCGTCAGGGTGGGAGTATTGGCCAGTTTGACGGCATTGGCCTCGCGGGAATCACGGATTCCCCATCCATCCAGAATCATGAGCAGGCACATCCGATGTGTCATCGGTATCATCTCCCTCAAATGGTTCATTCATTTCGGCCGGCGGTTCGGATATCTGAATTTTAGGAACATCCGACCAGAGTCCTTCGAGATTGTAAAATCGGCGGACCGGATCATAAAAGACATGGATCACCACATGGCCGTAATCCATGAGAATCCAATGGCCCGATCCCGCCCCTTCGACTCCCAGCGGCCGATTGCGGGTGTTTCGCATTTCCTTTTGGATATGCTCGGCAATGGCCATGACCTGACGGCTGGATCGGCCGCTGCAGACGATGAAATAATCGGTGATCGCATTCATGTCTCGGAGATCCATGACAACGATATCGAAGGCTTTTTTTCCCTGTGCGGCGTGAATGAACAAATCCAGAGACGGATCGGAAGACAACAGCCCGGTCATTGATAAAGTCCTTTTTCTGCGATGAATGCGGATACCGCTTCCGGAACCAGAAACCGGATGGACCGGCCCTTGCGCACGAGAGATCGAATATCCGACGAAGAAATATCCAGTGATGTGACGTTGATAAGATACACCGGCTGAAACTCGGGATGAAAGAAAACCGACTTTCTGCGGTCATATTCATAACCGGGTGCCAGCACATCGAGATAATCGGTGATAGCCGGGAGCATGTCGGCAAACAGCCGACGATCGTACGGACCCGGCCTTCCCATGACAATGAGGGGAATCCGGGTCAGAATCCCCATAAAATCTTTCCAGGTATGAAATTCCAGAAAGGCGTCGAGTCCGACAATGAAATAACGGAAATCGGTTGTCGGCAAAACGTCGGCAAAATGGGTCAGGGTGTCGATGGTATAGGAGGGGCCGGTTCGCATCAGCTCCACATCCGAAACGACAAAATCGGGATGGTTCCCCACAGCCAGCCGGATCATTTCGAGTCGGGCCACCGGACGGGCCACCCCTGCCTGGATTTTATGGGGCGGAATGGCCGCAGGAATCAGATAAATCCGGTCGAGCGCAAACCGCTCCCTGATTTCCACAGCCGCTCGTAAATGCCCAAAATGAATTGGATTGAATGTGCCGCCAAAAAGCCCGATCCGCATGGTCATGCTTTCCTATTCCCGAACCTGACCATCTCCGAAAACCACGAATTTGGTGGTTGTCAGCTCTTCAAGCCCCATTGGGCCAAACGCATGAAGCTTGGTGGTGCTGATGCCGATTTCGGCCCCCAGCCCCAACTGACCGCCGTCATTGAACCGTGTGGAAGCATTGACCAGCACCACGGAGGAATCCACATCCCGAACAAAACGCCGGGCCCGCTCATAGTTTTGGGTGACAATGGCTTCGGTGTGGCCGGAACTATACGCGGCGATGTGCGAAACCGCCTCATCCATCCCGCCGACCACCTTGACAGCCAGAATCAGATCCAGATATTCCGCCGGCCAGTCGGCATCGGTGGCGGGTTTGGCCTGGGGAAGTATCCGGCAGGTTTGGTCGCATCCGCGCAATTCAACACCGGCTGCGATAAGCTTTTCTGCCGCCATCGGTAAAAATGCGGCCGCCGCCTTTTCATGAACCAGCAGGGTTTCCATGGCATTGCACACACCCGGCCGCTGCACCTTGGCATTGAAGCATATTGTCTCGGCCATTTTCATATCCGCATCCTCATCCACATAGACATGGCAGACCCCTTTGTAATGTTTCAGCACCGGAATTCTGGAATGCTCGACGACAAAGCGGATCAGACTCTCGCCGCCTCTGGGAATGATCAGATCGATCCATTCTTCCTGCTGAAGCAGGGTCGTGACGGCGCTGCGATCGGTCACCGGTATCACCTGGGCGGATTCCCCGGGAAGTCCGGTTTCCTGAAGGGCTCTGGCGATGAGCCCGGCCAGCACCTGATTCGAACGATGGGCTTCGGACCCGCCGCGTAGAATGACGGCATTTCCCGATTTCAGACAAAGGGCCGCCGCATCGATGGTGACATTGGGCCGGGATTCGTAAATGATGCCGATCACTCCCAGCGGAATCCGCACACGAGATACTTCCAACCCATTGGGTCGGCGATAAGAACGGACGGATGACCCGACGGGGTCTTCGAGCTGCACCACTTCCTTGAGGCCCTTCACCATGGATTGTATCGTGGCATCCGTAATGGTCAGTCGGTCGATCATGGCTGAAGACAAGCCTGCCTGCCGGCCTGCCGTGACATCTTCGGCATTTTCTTTCTGGATCACGGCGGCGTTTTCAAGAATCAGATCCGCCAGCTTGGTCAGCATGGCATTCTTTCGGGCGGTCGAACACCGGGCAATTTCCCGGGCAGCCGTTTTGGCGGCTCTGGCCATGCCGGATACAACGGTTTCAACACTCATGGCTTGCTCCTTTTTCCGTAGTGATTACCAGATTATCCCGGTGGATGACCTCATCGTAAGGCTTCTCCCCCAGTCGTTCCTGAATCTGCCGGGACTGCAGCCCCATGATTTTGCGGATATCCGCCGCGCTGTAGTTCACCAGTCCCGTTCCCAAAACATCGCTGTCTGCGGTTTTGAACTCCACCGGATCTCCGATGCCGAACTCGCCGACCACACCGACAATCCCGCTCGACAGGAGGCTCTTCCCCCGTTTCATAACGGCTGTTGCAGCTCCCTGATCGATCAGGATGGTGCCCTGGGGCTTCAAGGAATAACCGATCCAGCACTTGCGACTCGGAAGTCTTTCCGACTGAGGAACAAAAAATGTTCCATAATCGGCACCATCGAAAAGCTTTTCGAGGATATCGGGAATGTTGCCATTGGCGATCACCATGGGAACACCGGCCGCCGTCACTTTTTTGGCGGCCTTGATCTTGGTACCCATACCGCCGGTACCCAGAGAACCCGGATTTTCACCGGCCGCCTTTTCGATGCTTTTTCTGAACGTGGTGACCGTCCGGATCAGTTCGGCATCCGGATGAATCCGGGGGTCTTTGGCATACAGTCCGTCGATATCCGAGAGAATGATCAGCAGATCGGCATCCATGAGCAATGCGATCATGGCGGCCAGATTGTCGTTGTCTCCGAATTTGATGGATTCGACGGCGATCGTGTCGTTCTCGTTGATGATGGGAACCACCTGCCAGGAAAGCAGCGTGTAGAGCGTATTTCGGGCATTGAGGTAGCGCTTGCGGTTGTTGAGGTCATCACTGGTCAAAAGAATCTGGGCGACCTTGTTTCCAAACCGCTCGAAGGCGTTTTCATATTCCATGATGAGGCTGGCCTGACCCACGGCCGAAACCGCCTGACGCTTGGGAATTTCATCCGGCCGTTTGGACAGACCGATTTTCCGCATCCCGGCGGACATCGCCCCGGATGTAACCAGAATGACTTCCAGCCCGCGATCGATCAATCGGCAGATCTGACGGCTCATGGATCGGACAACATTCAGGTCCAGACCGGCCTCTTCGGTCAGCACGTTGCTGCCAACTTTGACGATCACCCGTCTGGCGTTGTCAAAACTCGTTTTCCTGTCGGTTATCATCGGCGGTATCCAGAAAGCGGACAAGGGTTGCTATCAAATCGTCGATTCCCAAACCGGTCACAGCGGAAATCCGAATCAATCGCCCCTGCGGCGAAAGAGATTCGAATGCCCGGTGAAAGCAGTCTGCGGCCGCATCCGCCCCCGTCAGGTCCATCTTGCTCAAAACAACGATCTGAGGTTTACCACTCAGGGATTCGCTGTACAATTTCAGTTCGGTGTTGATAATGCGGTAATCTCTGAGCGGATCGTCGATATCGATTGCAGATGCGTCGATCAGATGCACCAGATGGCGGGTCCGCTCGACATGTTTTAAAAATTGAATTCCGAGACCGGCACCCGTATGCGCTCCTTCGATGAGGCCGGGTATATCGGCAACCACAAACGCTTCCCCACCCCAGCGGGGTTTGACGACACCCAGATTGGGCGTGAGCGTGGTGAACGGATACGCGCCTATTTTGGGACGGGCGGATGAAACAGCCGATATCAACGTGGATTTTCCGGCATTGGGAAGCCCGACCAGGCCGACATCGGCGATCAGTTTCAGCTCGAGGCGAATGTGCAGGGTTTGGGCCGGTTCGCCCGGCTGGGCAAATCTCGGAGTTTGATGGGTCGAAGTTTTGAAATGGGTGTTGCCCTGCCCTCCCCTGCCCCCTTTTGCCAGAACAAAGGATTCGCCGGGGCAGACAAAGTCTTTGATGGGATTGCCGGTTTCAGCGTCCACGACAAGGGTACCGGGAGGAATCTCGATGATCAGATCTTCGCCGTCTTTTCCGGTTCTTTGGTTTCCTTCGCCGCTGGCCCCATTCTGTGCTTTGAAATTTCTTTTGAAATTGAAATCATACAGCGTTCGTTTCCGGGGGGATGCCACCAGAATGACATCCCCGCCCCGTCCGCCGCTGCCGCCGTCGGGGCCGCCCTTGGGGATGAACTTCTCTCTCCGGAAACTGACACAACCACTGCCGCCTTTGCCGGACTCAACTGTGATTTTGGCTTCGTCTATGAATTTCACTCGGCATAAACGCTGACTTTTTTCCGGCTGCGACCATACCGTTCAAATTTAACGATTCCGTCTGTCAGGGCAAAAAGGGTGTAATCTTTGCCCAGCCCAACATTGTTGCCCGGATGGAACTGGGTTCCCACCTGTCGGACCAGAATGTTGCCGGCTCGAACGTTTTCACCGCCGAATCGTTTGACCCCCCGGCGCTGGGCATTACTGTCGCGGCCGTTTCGTGAACTGCCGCCCGCTTTTTTATGTGCCATAACCTGATGTCTCCATGCATCCTGATCTGCACCCTGTGCAGTCAGGCACTATTTGATTGAATTCCAAAAAATAACGACCCCCTCCGTCATGAACCGGATCTGGATCAAACTTCGATACTGTCGATCTTTACGGCCGTGTAGTCTTGACGATGGCCCTGTTTTTTGCGATACCCTTTTCGGCGTTTGAATTTGAACACGATAATTTTGTTTCCCCGGTCCTGCTCCACAACACGGGCATGGACTTTGGCATTCTCGATAACCGGTTTGCCGATGGACAGGTTTTCGCCGTCCGAATAAAGAAGCACCTTATCAAAAGCCACGGACGAGCCGACTTCACCGGCAATCTTTTCGATTCTGAGGATGTCTCCCGTCTGAACCCTGTATTGTTTTCCGCCTGTTGCAAGCACAGCGTACATAATAATCCTCCTTGAAACACGAGATGATAGACGTTTTGAAATCCCCGATATTTAATCTTTTTTTGAAATTTGTCAAGATTTTTGTGTGACAACCAGGGCAAAAATGATATATTGGCAGCAACGAAAAATAATCCAATATCACCGTCTCACGCATCATATAGACTTTCAGAAAATTCATTTCGCAAGGCAGCAGGGAGG
>CAZBUL010000121.1:0-9067 GCA_964495045.1 uncultured Desulfobacterales bacterium
CCTTAAATGGGTATTATTGTCTTTAGCGAATCAGTGAATACGACCGTTTTCTTTTTGAGATCAACCCGATCAAAAATCCGATCAGCAACACACCGCTTCCTGCCAGAAACCACTTGAAATTCTGGTCGAAACTGGCTTTCCCCACCTCAGCTTCGAGGGCGTCGAGTTTATTCTTCTGTTCGGCCATTTGGGTCAGTACCCCTTCATAATCAGCCCTGAGCTTGACAACTTCCTGAGAATCTTTTTTAAGGGTTTGGTAGCTGTCGTTCAAAGCTTGAAGCTGTTTGCCGCAGTTTTGCTGGTCTGCGGTAAGCTTTTCGTTATCGGTTTTCAGGCGGAGGTAATCTTCATAAGGAGCTCCGGACTGGGCGACCAGGTCGGCATATTTTTTTTCCAGTGCCTTGAGGGCAACGGAACTGGGCATCTGGGTGGATAAAAAACGGCTGAGCACCCACCCCTCTTTGTCATCCGCAAGCTTGATTTTTGTCCATTCATCTCCGTATTGAGCAACATTCACCTGGTCTCCCGATGTCAGGATGCTGATGATTTTTTTATCGTTTCCCGGATCTTTGCGAACCGTGAGCCTGATATTCTCCGAAACATAAACCGGTTCAGCCCATGAGGTTGCGGCCATTACGAGTAACCAGCATCCAATCACAATCAAACGATTCATGGATATCGATCTCCAAAAATGAAGTTTCCCTGATAAGGGGTTGTTTATAATGCCTGTATATTGGTTTGAATCCCCTTGCTCTGTCAATAAATTCTTTTCAAAACAATAGGGGTGTGGTAATTTTAACAGCTTCGAAAATATAGCATATATCCTCATCAAACCATATTTTCTAATGATTCCATTTAGGTGACAGGCCATGATCGCTTTTGATCTAATATGCTTGCAGGGCCATAAGTTCGAAGGCTGGTTCGATGATGGGAAAACTTTCGATGATCAACAATCCAGAGGATTGTTGACCTGTCCGGTGTGCAATAGCGCTGATATTTCAAAAATTCCAACCGCTTTTTCCATCAAATCATCCCCTCCGGAGAAAACGCCGGATTTGGCCATGAAAGAACTGGTCCGGCTCGAAGAAACACTGACGGCTTTTATTGAAAAGAAATTCGACAATGTGGGGTCCGGATTTGCGACCGAAGCGTTGAAAATACATTATGGCATCAGCGAGCCCCGAAACATCAGGGGCACCAGCACACTGGAAGAAGAAAAAGTTCTGAAAGAAGAAGGCATTGAATTTATCAAAATACCAGTTGTTCCCAAAGACAGTTGATCCTTATTTATCTTTGTCCGTCGCATGCTCCGCATAATTGACATGCCTGCATCGGGCAGGGTGGGGACGTTTTTTCTGCCATTGCCCGAAGATATTCATTGATCAGGAATTGTTTCTTAACGCCGTTATCGATATGATCCCACGGCAGCACTTCGTCCAGAGATCGCTCCCGATGAATGTAAAATGGGATATCAAAATCCGGAAACTCCCTGAATGTTTGTCGCCAATCTCCCCGATTCTTGAAAGCCTGTATCAGCAGTTTCGACATTCTGCGGTCGCCTCTGGATAGCAGCGCCTGAACGACAGCTTCCCGAACGCTGCTGGTTTCTACCCGGATATTGGGAATACGATTCAGACCCTGCCGAATGGATGCCAGTTTCGTTTTCAGTGTGGGGGCCGTATCCATGGCCGCCCACTGGAAAGGAGTGGACGGCTTGGGGATGAATGGATTGACACTGACGGTTATTTCTCCGATCTTCCCCTGCATTTTGCTGCTTGCCAGAAAAGATGCCTTGATTTTCAGGCACAGAGCGACAATGGCTTCAACATCTTCGGGGGTTTCCGTTGGAAGCCCCACCATGAAATAGAGCTTCAGATTCGGAATGCCGGATGCCACCAGCGCTGATGCGGCATTCAGGATGTGAGATTCGGTCATCCCTTTGTTGATGACCCGACGCATCCGTTCGGATCCAGCATCCGGGGCGATGGTGGCTGTTTTGATCCGGCTGAAGGACAGGGACGACAACAGTTCCGGCGTCAGGGAATCCGCCCGAAGTGAACTAAAAGATAATTGAACTCCGATTTCTTTCGCCAGATCACACAGTGTGCCGAGATCCGGATGATCCGATACGGCTGCGCTGACCAGGCCGATTTTTGTCGATATTTCCGATCCCGTCCGAATACATGCCTGCAGCATGTCTTTTGTCCGAAATCGAGGCGGGCGGTAAACGAATCCGGCAGAACAAAAACGGCATCCATGGGGGCATCCCCTGCCGACTTCGATGAGATAGGTACCGCCGAAGGATGCATTCGGCGTGACGATGACACTATGCGTGGAGACATCATCGAGGCAGGAGACATGAACCCGGGAAATTGTGGGGGGAGTGTCTTGAATGGGAAGCAGAGAAGCGAATGTGCCATCCTCCCGATAGTGATCCTGATAAAATGCCGGAACATACGCACCGGGAATCTGACAGGCCAGTGCGCTCAGCAGATCCTTGCGGTTCGCATGGGATGACACGCAATCGATAAAAGGGGAAAGCATGCACTCTGCTTCCCCGATCAGAAAGCAATCGATAAAATGGGCAATCGGTTCGGGGTTGATGAAACAGGCAACGCCGCCGGCGATGACGAGTGGATGGGTATCGGTTCGTTGAGAATTCAGCAGCGGAATTCCAGCCGCATCCAATAACCCTGGCAGGTTGAGATAATCGTTTTCGAATGAAATCGAAAAAGCTACGATATCGAATTGATCGAGGGGGGTATTGGATTCCAGTGAAACGGCTGGACTGGATGACTCCGGAAGAAAGACTCTTTCGCATACCACAGATTCCAGGCGGTTCCATAGATCATAGACGGACTGAAATCCCAGATTGGGCAACCCCACAGCATAGTGATTGGGAAAAACCAGTGCAATACTGATTTTTCCCTTCCATATCTTTCGGATAACCCCGGTTTCATGATCGGAATGACAGATCAGGCTTCGACGGCTGTTTCGCCCCAAACGCTAGTCTGCCTTTCTTCGGAGGAATGTGGGAACATCCAGGTCGAATTCATCCTGAGGGTTGAGCTTGAATATCGGATCGGTTTCAGGTATCTCCGATTCTTCCAACTTGTTTTGCTTGCGCATATAAGCGGGTTCTTCATAATCGATATCGATATCCGCAGGCGTTACATCTCTAATCCTTCCCCGAAGGGCCGTCAATTTCCGCCGACCGGGAAGCATGTCGGCACCGGCACCGATGCCCGTTGCAATGACGGTGACCCGCATCTCATCACCCAGCGTGTCATCGAATATTTGACCCCAGATGATATCGGCATCGTCGCCGACTTCCTTATGGATGCGGTCTGAAGCCTCGGTCATTTCATCCAGGGTGATCTCCCGTGTACTGGTGATGTTCATAAGCACGCCTTTGGCTCCGGAAATAGACATATCTTCCAACAAGGGGTGCTGAATAGCCCGTTCGGCGGCCTCGATGGCACGGTTTTCACCGCTGGCAATGCCGATACCCATCAGGGCCATACCGGATTTGGACATGGTGTTTCGGACATCGGCGAAGTCGAGATTCACATACCCCGGCATAAAAATCAAATCGGTGATGCCTTTGACCGAATTGAGCAGAATTTCATCCGCTTTTTTAAACATATCAATGAGTTTCGCATTCTTTGACGCCAGCCCCCGCAACCGGTCGTTGGGGATGGTGATCACCGTATCGGCTACCTGACGGAGTGATTCAATGCCATCATCAGCGCACCGGGACCGTTTTTTGCCTTCGAAAGAAAACGGTTTGGTGACAACGGCAACGGTCAGAATATCCATTTCCTTACAGATGTCGGCGATGACCGGTGCCGCCCCGGTACCGGTGCCACCGCCGAAACCGGCGGTAATGAAAACCATATTGCTTCCGGCCAGGGCGTTTCGAATGGCATCGGTATTTTCCATAGCGGCTTCTTTGCCGATCTGTGCATTGGCTCCGGCACCCAGTCCTTTGGTCAGCTCTTCTCCCAGTTGAAGTTTGACCTGTGCCTTGGAGTTGTTGAGGGCCTGCACATCCGTATTGGCTACGATAAATGTAACCCCTTGAAGGTTCGATTCGATCATGTTGTTGACGGCGTTTCCACCGGCACCGCCCACCCCCACCACTTTTATGATTGCCTGTTTATCGCTATCTACATAACTGAAAGTCATACATTCCCCTCCTTGACCCCAAGGCATATTTTCCATTATTGCCAAACCGTATCATTTTGTCGTTAAATTACATCTTTGAACCACTTTTTCATACGACTCATGATACGGTTGAATATGTTTTTGTCACGAATTCGAAACTTGCGGGTATGTTGATGTCTTGCGCCATAAAGCACCAACCCGACGCCCGTTGCATACATGGGGTTGTTGACGACATCCACCAGACCGCTGATTCCCATGGGTTTGCCGATACGGGTCGGCAGGCTGAAAACCGATTCCGCGGTTTCGATCGCCCCTTCGAGCATGGAAGACCCCCCGGTGATCACCACCCCGGATGTAATGGAATTTTCCATCCCTGCTCGATAGATCTCCCGTTTGATGAGGGAAAAAATCTCTTCCATCCGCGGTTCAAGAATTTCGGCGAGAATCTGCCTCGGCAGACTTCTGGGTCTTCTGCCGCCCATGCCGGGAACTTCGACCACTTCTTCCGGAGTGATATTGCCGGTGACGCAGGTACCGAATTTCTTCTTGATGATCTCCGCCTCCGTGAGGGGAGCCCGCAGGCCGACAGCGATATCGTTGGTCAGATTGTTACCCCCCAGAGACAGCACAAATGTATGCCGGATGTTCCTTCCGCAAAAAATCGCCAGATCCGTCGTTCCGCCGCCGATATCGAGCAGGGCGGCGCCGAGTTCTTTTTCTTCTTCGGCCAGAACGGCTTCACCGGATGCCAGAGACTCCAGGACGACATCAAATACGTCGAGACCGGCCCGATTGGCACATTTGACGATGTTATGCGCCGAGGTGACGGCTCCGGTGACGATATGAATCTTGACCTCGAGACGCACACCAGCCATGCCGACCGGATTTTGAATTCCGGTCTGGTCATCGACGATGAATTCCTGGGGCAGTACGTGGATCACTTCCCTGTCCATGGGAATGGCCACCGCCCGGGCAGCATCGATAACTCTGTCCACATCGTTCTGGCAGACTTCCGGCCCTTTGATGGCGATGATTCCGCGGCTGTTGAATCCGGTGATGTGGCCGCCGGCGATACCGGCATATACCGACGTGATTTCACAGCCGGCCATCAGTTCTGCCTCTTCAACCGCTTTCTTGATGGACTCGACAGTCGCCTCGATATTGACGACGACTCCCCGCCTCAAACCGACCGAGGGGTGGGTGCCGATTCCGATGATATTGATTTCGCTTCCGGAAACTTCACCGACGACCGCGCAAATCTTGGTTGTTCCGATATCGAGACCCACAACGATGTCCTGCTGCTTTGGCATGTTAAATCTCCTTGCGGCCGTCTGTGCGCGGTTCGGGATTCAACGGGCTGATCACGACACGATTCATCTGACGCAAATCAACCCAGTCGATTCCCGGAATGTACTTATTGTTTTTAAAATACGCGATAATTTTTTCCAGTCTCACAAATTTCTCCGAAAAATCCTGATAGCCGATTTTGACGGTATTGATATTGAAAGTCTGAACGGGTCCGACTGTCGAGATCGTAATACCTTCTTCTCGATCAAGCCGTATGGATCGAAGCGGTATGTTGGATAGGATGCATGCCGGACTTTTTCTCATTTCCAATAATTGTAATACGGATTCATAATGTGTACTTTTGTGTAGATCATTCGTGTCTAAATCCGTAAAGTCCATTCCTTCGATGATTGGCACATTCACAGCATCCGCATCGGATACCTCTTTGAATATTCTGCCTTCCAGATCGACCAGAAACTTTCTGCCCAAATCCAGAATCGCCAGCGGCTGATGTTCTTTGACAGCAATGGTCAATTTTCCTGGTAGCACCCGCGTGATTTCGACTTCCGCAATCCAGGGATGAGCGGATAGATATTTTTTTGCCAATGGCAGATTGACCCGCAGGGCATTCGTATCGGTACTGATTCGAGCCGTATCCAGAACCTCCTGGAAACTCAAACGGTTATTACCGGTCACCTCCAAATCAGTCACCTTGAAATAAGGACTCTGGATGATTATATCATGGCAAAATATGAAAAACAAACTCATTAACGCAACCGCGAGGGTACCCGCCAGTGCGTTCAGACATGAACGCCTGAAACGGGCTCTTTTCATCCGCCGGATGGCGGAATCTCTTTTATAACGGTTTCGTTTCAACATGTTAATTTCCGATAACGATCACTTCGGTTTCCAGACGGACGTTGAAATTTTGAAAAACGCTGTGCCGCACGTTTTCTAACAGGGTGAGGATATCAGTTGCTGATGCCGATCCCTTGTTGACGATGAAATTGGCATGTTTCACCGATACTTCCGCGCCGCCGATTCGTTTTCCTTTCCAGCCGCAGAGATCGATCATCTCTCCGGCGGTTTTACCGGTCGGTGGGTTCTTGAAAATACATCCGGCACTTGGCAGATGAAAGGGCTGACGCTGTCTGCGTTTTTTCAAAAGATCGGCAGCTTCCTGCTTCAACACGGTGGCACTGCTTCTGGATAAAACAAAGCATCCCGACACGATGACAGCTCCCAAAGCAGTGCGATTTTCATCAGCCGCCTGCGGAAACCGCAGTTGGCGATAGGAAAAACATAAGTTGTCTCTGCCGATTGTCTCCATCTGTCCATTGGGAAACAAGACCGTAACCGATGCAACCACATCCGCCATGCTTCCCAGGGCTGTTCCCGCATTCATGCGGATGGCACCGCCAACCGTTCCAGGAATACCCAGCGCGAAATTCATTCCTTTCAGTCCGTTTCGAATGGCCTGGCTGCACAGAACTCCCAAAGCGGTTCCTGCCCAAACCCGAACCGTTGTTTGAGACAGATCGTCATTTTCGATTGTCATAACCGGCCGGTTCGACCTGAGGCGGATCACCACGCCGGAAATTCCGGCATCGGTTACAATCAAATTGGTTCCGCCGCCAAGAATATGGTAGGGAATTTTCCGGAAAGAAAGTTCCGATACCAGAGATATCAGCGATTCCGCTGTCTGGACCTCGATATATGCTTCCGCCGGCCCCCCGATCCGAAATGCGGTGTGGCGCGACATGGGTTCATTATACCGAACCCGGCCGGAGGTCTGATGCGCCAGCCAGTTTCTGGCTTCGGCATCAATCAAGGTGCTTGTCATGGGGGGATGATTCCGCCGTGATCTGATGCAGTACCCGTTCTCCCACTTTCCATACATCGCCGGCCCCCAGAGTCAGCAGTACATCGCCGGACTTGAGAATGGACTGAAGATGGGCCGGTGCCGTCAACAGATTTTCGATGTAGTGGACGTTCTTGTGTCCCCGCGATCGAATACGCTCACACAAGGACAAGGCACTGACCCCTTCGATTTTCTTTTCGGAGGCAGCATAGATCGGCAATACCGCCAGGATATCGCTCTGGTAGAACGCCCGGGTGAAGTCATCGAAAAGTGCCAGGGTCCGGGTGTAGCGATGGGGTTGAAAAACGACCACTTTCCGCCGATTCGGCCAGCAGTTTTTAAGAGCATCCAATGTGCTGCGGATTTCTGTGGGATGATGCCCATAATCGTCCACCACGGTAATGCCGCCGGCTTCTCCCTTGATTTCAAGCCGGCGTTGGACGCCTTGAAGGGTTTCCAATGCGGTTTGAATATTTTCGAAAGGAATGCTCAGCTCCAATCCGACGGCAACACTGGCCGTGGCATTGTAAACATTGTGAAGTCCGGGAAGATTCAACAGGATGTCCCCCAACGGTCTGCCGCGGTAATCGATACTGAAACGGCTTTTCATCCCCTCGAAAACCACGTTTTTGGCCTGGTAGTCCGCCTGGGTATTCATGCCATAAGTGGTGAAGCGTTTCTTGATGTCCGGAATCAGGTCCTGAATCGGTTCGTTGTCGAGACACAGCACGGCCAGACCATAAAAGGGTATCCGATGGATGAAATCAAGGAATACCGATTTGATATGATCCATATCTTTGTAGAAATCCAGGTGTTCCCGATCGATGTTTGTAATCACGGCAATGGTGGGGGAATACTTTAAAAAGGATCCGTCACTTTCATCGGCTTCGGCGACGATGAAATCCCCTTTGCCCAAAACGGCATTGGAACCGATGCTTTTCAGTCTGCCGCCGATCACGACCGTCGGATCGAAGCCTCCCTGATTCAGAACAGACGAGACGATCGACGTGGTCGTGGTCTTGCCATGTGCACCGGCCACCGCCACGCTATATTTGAGGCGCATGAGTTCCGCCAGCATTTCCGCCCGCGAGATGACAGGAATCGATTCTTTTCGGGCGGCCAGCACCTCCGGGTTGTCGGACGCAATGGCCGATGAAATCACCACGACATCCGCGCCCTGAATCTGTTCGGCGGCATGGCCTTTGAAGACCGTGCCCCCCAGTCTTTTCAGGTTTTCCGTAATCTCCGACGACGCTTCATCCGATCCGGAAACCAGATAACCGATATTGAGAAGCAGTTCGGCGATACCGCTCATGCCGATGCCGCCAATACCGACAAAATGGATATGATACGTTTTCTGATACATCAGCTCACATATAATGGTAAAATGGTTGAAAAAGTTTTATGCATGCCGGTGCATTTCCTGAATGAGAGCATAGCAGTCTTGGACGATAGTCTGCGCCGCATGGGGATTTCCCTGAGTTCTGGCAGCCATGGCCATTTTCCTCAATATTTCCGGATGCAGCGCAAGATACCGGATGCGCCCGGCAAGTATTGCACCATTCAGATCGCTTTCCCGGATCATCTCGGCCGCTTGAGACTGAACCAGACCGCGGGCATTCCATTCCTGATGATTATCGGAGGCATAGGGAAAGGGAATCAGGACCGCTGGTTTTCCGACCGCTGTGAGTTCGGCGACAGTGGTCGCTCCGGATCGGCAGATCATCAGATCGGCTTCACGATAGCACCGGG
>CAZBUL010000122.1:0-1517 GCA_964495045.1 uncultured Desulfobacterales bacterium
TGCCGAAATCGAAACGGTCTGCCTCGACAATGAACTGGTCATCACCACCTGGTCGCCCATCCACCTGCGCACTGAGTTGAAAAAGCTTTACTGGAAGGCCGACAAACCGGCCGTTGGAGCGATGACATTCTGGGAAGATACGCTGCGCTACCTCTACCTGCCCAGACTGAAGACGCGCAGCGTGCTGGAGCAGACCATCGTCCAGGGGGCCGCCTCACGGGATTTCTTCGGAACAGCATACAGTCAGCTCGAAGGGGCCTTTGAGGGATTCAAGCTTGGTGATTCCCATATCCAGTTGGACGACACCCTCCTGCTCATCGACATCGAGGCAGCGAAAAAATACGAAGCGGATCAAGCGGCAAAATCAGTACCGTCGATAAAAGCGTCAACGGAAACCGTTGCCGAACATCGACATGGATTCACGGAACAACCGGGTGGGGCTGGGGGAGGGGAAACATCGCCGCCGGCAGCCCAGACGGAGCAGGCGATTCCACCGAAATCCAAAACATTCATCGGCACCGCCGAAGTCAATGCGGCAACCGCCAAGATGCGACTCGTGCAGATCGCCGACGAGATCATCAGTATCCTGGCCGGCGATTCTCAGGCAACCGTGAAGGTGAGCGTGGAGATCACCGCCGACTTCCCGGAAGGCGTTTCGGACCAGATCAAACGCGCCATTTCAGAAAATGCGGCGACCCTGGGGTTCAAGAATAAGACGTGGGAATTATAATTATCCGCTTACGGATTCCACTGCATCAGGAATCGCAGCCATGCCGCCCCGTTTTTGATGACAACAGGTGTTCCGGTTCGTTCGGCGAAATCATCGTCGTACTGGTAGGCAGCGCCGCCGGCGATCAACAGGGTTGACGGGGGCAGATTCCGGGCAATTTCTGCAACCGTGTCGTCTGAATCGAATTGCAGCACCGTCAATCCGAAAAAATCGGGAGACTGCTCCCGACAGGCGGTAATGATACGGTCTGCCGATTGAAGTAATCCCAGCCGCTGAACCCGGACGCCGGTTGCCGCTGCCAGCTTTTCGATGATTTCCAATCCATGCCCCCAGCCGTCATCGATGGTGGCCGTCAACATGAGCGGCGGCGATGGCCACAATCCGGGATGGTGGTGTGCGGTTCGCCAGGCTGTTAAATCTTCTGCGGTGTTCAGATAGTTTTCCCGAGTGGGAGGGAGCTGTTCCGGCTTCTGAATGCAATCCTTGAGTTTTTCTTTGAAATCGATCATATCTCTTTTCCGAATAGTGATTTTCTTTTTTATGTTAAGTGGACAATATGGATAACTCAAATGCTTTTCAATATGCATCGAAACAAAAAACGATGGTTTTGGAACTTTCTGATCAATTTGATTTGAAGCGAAATGAAGAGGGTGATCCCAGACAAATTATATTTGACGATCAAGGATTCAGAGACAGTCTGCTGAAAACGATGGAAAATATCCGCGCTGGAAAAACCCGGTGGTTGCATTACGATGATGTTTTCGAGTGATCGTTGTATGGAAGCCGA
>CAZBUL010000122.1:1617-9065 GCA_964495045.1 uncultured Desulfobacterales bacterium
CGAGGCGGCGGCCATGGTCGAGGCATCGGGCGCCGATATTCTGGATATCAATTTCGGATGCTCCGTCAGAAAAGTGCTCCGAACCGGTTCCGGATCAGCTTTGATGCGGGATGTCGTCCGGGCGGAGACCCTTTTGCGTGCGGTGCGAAACGCTATCCGCATTCCGCTGACCATCAAGATTCGCACGGGATGGGAGCCGTCCGGAAAACAGGCCCTGGATATCGCCCGAATGGCCGAAGACGTGGGGGTGGATGCCATTGCCATCCATCCCCGAACCGCCCAGCAATTGTTTCAGGGGCGTGCGGATTGGTCCGTCATTCGGGCCGTCAAACAGGTGGTATCGATTCCCGTCATCGGCAATGGAGACATCATCTCGCCGGAAGACGCGATGGCCATGTTCGAGCAGACAGGGTGCGATGCCGTCATGGTGGGCAGACATGCCATGGCCAATCCCTGGATTTTTTCCCAGATCGATGCCCGGCTGCATTTCCGGCAGATTCCCCCGGTAAATATTGCCATGCGCCGGGAATTGATGATACGATACATCCATGAATCCGTCCGCTTTCTGGGTGAGAAAACCGCCTGCTTCACGATGCGAAGCCGGCTGGGATGGTTTGTCCGCGGGCTTCCGGAGAGCAGCCGGTTCCGGGAATCCATCAAATACGTCTCATCCGAAAAAGAAGCCGTAGCGCGGATCGACAATTATATGGGTCAGTTGCTTTTATCTGAATGCTGATAACTTTTTATGGCAAAGTCGTTCACGATAACCAAGCATGAATCATTCTGAAAAATTCACCCCCACGTATGAAAATGATACATACCGTTTTTCACTTAAAACATAACAATTAAAACGTAATACTTTTTCTGTATTTTCACGGAAAAACCGATAACCACCGCTTATAAGGAAACCCCACCCCCCCATGATTTCAAAACGCACACAAAAAATGACATCGTTCATCGTGATGGATGTCCTCGAGAAAGCCTGCGAGATGGAATGTCAGGGACAGCATATCATTCATCTCGAAGTCGGTGAGCCGGATTTCAATGCGCCGGAATGTGTCAAGGAGGCCGCCTGCAAGGCGCTTGCGGATGGATTCACCCATTACACCCACAGTCTCGGCATGCTGGAGCTGCGGGAGGCCATCTGTGAATACTATGCCGCCACATACAGGGTGACGGTGGATCCGGATCAGATTCTGGTTTCCTCCGGAACGTCGCCGGTCATGTTCATGGTGTTTTCGGCCTTGCTCGAGGCCGGGGACGAAGTGATCATATCCGATCCCCATTATGCCTGCTATCCCAATTTCATCGAGTTCGTTCAGGGAATCCCCGTGCGGGTTCCGGTGTATGAAGAAGACGGATTTCAGTATCGCCCCGAAGCGATAGCGGAAAAAATCACCGGCAAAACCCGTGCGATTTTTATCAATTCCCCTTCCAATCCCACGGGCAATCTGCTGTCTGCCGAACGGATGAAAAAAATCGCCGAATTTTCTCCCTGCATCGTTTCCGATGAAATCTATCACGGGCTGGTGTATGAAGGAAAAGAGCATTCCATTCTGGAATTCACCGACAATGCCTTTGTTTTGAACGGATTTTCCAAGCTCTATGCCATGACCGGCCTGCGGCTGGGATATGTGATCGCTCCCAAAGCCTACATGCGGGCCCTTCAGAAAATCCATCAGAATTTTTTCATTTCGGCCAACTCCATGGTGCAGAAGGCAGGGATCGCGGCTCTGAAATATGCCGGTGACGATGTCGTCCGGATGAAGCGGATTTATGACGAGCGCCGCAGATTCATGATCAAACGGCTGCGGGAAATCGGTTTCGGCATCACGGTGGAGCCGACCGGCGCCTTTTATGTGTTTGCCAATGCCCGTCACATTTCCATGGATTCTTACCAACTGGCCTTCGACATTCTGAAAAAAGCCTGTGTGGGGGTGGCGCCCGGCATCGATTTCGGCCAGAACGGCGAGGGCTATCTGCGGTTTTCTTATGCCAATTCCCTGGAAAACATCGCCGAAGGGATGAACCGTCTGGAAACCTATCTGAAATCGAGATGCCAGTAATCGGCAGCTCGTATTTTCCCCACTGCGGAGCCTATGAATATCCAGTCTGCTGAATTTGTTACCAGTGCCGTCCGGTTGTCGCAGTATCCGCCGGCGGAATTTCCGGAAATTGCGTTTGCCGGCAAATCGAATGTGGGGAAGTCTTCCCTCATCAACGTTCTGGTCAACCGGAAACATCTGGTCAAAACCAGCTCGACCCCCGGCCGAACCCAACTGGTCAATTTTTTCCAGATCGACGGCCGGCTGATGTTTGTGGACTTGCCCGGATATGGATATGCCAAGGTGCCGCCGGCGATCCAGAAAAGCTGGAAACCCATGATCGAAACCTATCTGTCCGAACGGTCCGCGCTCAAAGC
Organism: uncultured Desulfobacterales bacterium; assembly: GCA_964495045.1. Classification (GTDB taxonomy): domain Bacteria; phylum Desulfobacterota; class Desulfobacteria; order Desulfobacterales; family Desulfatirhabdiaceae; genus RAAP-1. The sequence continues at coordinate 4,040 of CAZBUL010000122.1, forward strand.
CGTCGTGATGATCCTGGACATCCGCCGCACGCCGGATGAAAAAGACCGTTATCTGATCGACTGGCTGGATCATCACCGGATTGCCATCATCCCTGTTCTGACGAAGACCGATAAACTGAAGTCTTCCCAGCAGGTTCAGCAGATCGCGCTGATTGCCGCTGCGTCGGGAATCCCCAAAGATCGGTTCATTTTGTTTTCGGCCAAAACCCGGATCGGCAGAGAGCGGATCTGGGAGGCCATTGAAAGGATATGCCATGCCCCAGAATGCTGAGGAAAGTTTTCGTTCCGGTTTTATCGGTATCATCGGGCCGCCCAATGTCGGAAAGTCAACGCTGCTGAATCGGATGATCGGGCAGAAACTGTCCATCACCTCCAAAAAACCCCAAACCACCCGAAACCGGATTCAGGGTATCGTGAACCGTTCCGGTGCCCAACTGGTGTTCATCGACACGCCGGGGATTCATACCGCCAAAAGCCCGCTGAATGTCCGGATCGTCGAAACAGCCCTTTCGGTGATGGGGGATGTGGATGTGCTGCTGATGGTGCTCGACGCTTCGAATGCCGATTCCGAATCGGAGGACATTCTGAAATCCGCACTCCAGAAGCAGGATCGTCCGGTCGTTCTGGCCTTGAATAAAATCGATCTGATCGCCCGTCCAACATTGCTGTCTCAGATTGCCGACTGGTCGGCCGCTTATCCGTTCCGCGCCATTGTTCCCATATCCGCCGAAACCGGGGAGCAGGTGGAAGACCTGATTCAGGCATTGGCCGGGGTGCTGCCCGAAGGCCCCGCCTTTTTTCCCGAAGAAGATTTGACGGATCTGCCGGTGCGGTTTCTGGCCGGTGAAATCGTCCGGGAAAAAGTGTTTCGGCAGACGGGCCAGGAAATCCCCTATTCGGTTGCTGTGACCATCGACTTGTTCAAGGACGACGCCAAAAGACCCGATTTGACCCGGATTCATGCCACCATCCATGTAGAGCGCGATTCCCAGAAAGGCATTCTGATCGGTAAGCAGGGCAGCAAGCTCGGACGCATCGGCGAAGATGCCCGCAAGGAAATCGAAGGGATGCTCGGCAGAAAGGTCTATCTGAAGCTCTATGTCCGGGTCGAAAGAAACTGGAGCAAAGACACCCGCACACTTACCCGATTCGGTTACGGATGATTCTGTCTTACCATCCCTGTTTCGAAGCCGACGAGAACCGGCTGTGTGCAGGCAGACTGCCGGATGAAAGCGATCTGGTACTGATTCGATCGGCGGATGCCGTCATTTTGCCCCAGGGTTGTTCGGCGGCGCTGTTTCGAATGGTCCGCCAGCATTGCCCTCGTTTTTTCCCCGATTACACGGCGCGGTTCGCCTATCCCGGCAAGCTCGGTCAGGCCAGGCTGTTTCGGAAGACCGGTGTTCCGCATCCGGACACGTTGATTTTCGATCGATACAGCGATTTTCGGGATATTTCTCGAGATACGGACAGCCGGTTGTTTGCGCTCCCTTTTGTGTTAAAGATGGATTGGGGCGGGGAAGGGGACAATGTTCATCTGGTAGCATCCGGGGAGGAGCTGGACCGATGTCTCGATCGGGTTCGGGCCTGTGAGGCGACGGGGCAGCATGGATTTTTGATTCAGCGGTATATTCCGTCGGGGTTCCGGTCGCTGCGGGTGGTGGTGATCTACCGGAAAACCCTGTCGTACTGGCGGACCCATGATGAACCCGGATGTTTTTATGCCAGCCTGTCCAAAGGCGCCCGGATGGATCGGGAATCCGATCCTGCGCTTCAGGACGCGGCAATTCGGGCGGTTGGGGATTTCTGTGCCAAAACCGGCATCGATCTGGCCGGATTCGATATCTTGTTTTCAGATGAAGACCCGGATCCGGTTCCGCTGTTTCTGGAAATCAATTATTTTTTCGGCCGGCAGGGAATCGGTGGGTCCGAGGCGTATTATGCCCTGCTGATCGAGCAGATTGACAAATGGTTGGCCGATCGGGAACTATCCAAGAAATAATAACCACGAAATACACGAACCACACGAAAAAATATTCACCGCAAAGGCGCAAAGGACGCAAAGAGAGATGCTTATGACATGAGCCTCTTTGCGAACTTTGCGCATTTGCGGTGAAAAATATAATAGGTCACGTTCATCATGACATCATTTGAATGGCATCTGGAAAACGAGGATATCGATCGGGAACGCCGTAAAGCCAGAGAACTGCGGGCGAGTGAGTGGTGGAAACGCCGGTGCGCGAAGGGGGTCTGCGGATATTGCGGGCAGCCGACGCCGGCTGCGGAGTTGACCATGGATCATATCGTGCCCGTATCCCGCGGCGGAAAATCCACCAAGGGCAATGTCATCCCATCCTGCAAAGCCTGCAACACCGCCAAAAAACAGAAACTTCTCATGGAATGGCATGCGGGGAGCCCGTGTTCCTGACGCCGAGAACCCTCCGTCAGCGGCTGTCCTTTTTCGTACTGCTGCCGGTGGCGGTGCTGTTGTTGGCGATGGGCACCGCCGGCTTTATCTATACCCGTACGCAGCTTCTGGATCAGTGGGGAGAAGCTGCCATGCTGCGGCTTGAAAGAGCGGCGCATCAGGTGGATATGCGGTTGAACATGCCGAAAATCTGGCTTCATCTGTATCGGCGAACGGCCGAAAAGCCATATTCCGCCTGGGTTCAAAACGACATCATGAATCAACTCAAGGCGGTGGATGGTGTCAGCGGTGTTCATCTGAATCTATATCGGCATGCTGACCTTTCGGCGCATCCGGGTTCCGTTTATGAAAGCCCGTCCGCGCAGATGACTCCGGAACTGCCCCATCAGGGGATGCATGGTGATGGCAGCCGTGTCATCCGTGTTGAGGTGTCCCCTTCCTGCCAGAAATCCTGCGATGCCGGTCTGACCGTATCCCTTATTACTGAATTCAATAACAACAGCGGGGAATCGGCCGGATTTCTCGAGGCGGTGATGCCGTTCGAATATCTGATCGAAACCGTGAAATCATCCGGCTGGTGGCAAAGCAATAAAGCCTTTCTGGTGGATTTGAACGGGCGGATTCTGGCGGCCACCGATCCCGCAGACCGCCGGCAATTGGGTGAGGCCGGAGATCCGATGGAGTTACAAGCATTTAACGCATTGAAAGATCGATCTCTCGGCATCATCTTTGGTTCCGTTTTCCCCATTTCCGAAGTTATCGGGTTTTACAGACTTCAGGAAGCGCCCTGGACCCTGGTCATGATTGCTCCGGCAAAGGATATTCTCTCGCCGATCATTTCCTTCCGCAATTACTATGTCCTGATCGGCTTGTCTTCCATCATGTCGATTCTATTACTGATCCGTTGGGTCACGGGCAAAACGGTCGAAGCGATCAAGGAAATTTCCATCGCCGCAGGAAAACTGGCGGACGGCGATTTCAGTCAATCCATTCCTGTCAAAAGCCGGGATGAGGTCGGAGAGCTGACCACCAGTTTCAATGCCATGGTTCATCATCTTGAAGAACGGATGCGTCTGAAAGAGGCCATGAATCTTGCCCGGGAAGTTCAGCAGAATCTGCTTCCGCAGCAACCCATCGATTTTTGTGGACTCGATATCGCCGGAAAAAGTATTTACTGCGACGATACCGGCGGCGATTATTATGACTTTCTGCAATTTCCGGAGCTGGGTGAAAGCCGGATTGGCGTGGTGGTCGGCGATGTGGCGGATCACGGTATTTCCTCCGCGCTGTTGATGACAACGACCCGGGCACTACTGCGCAGCCGGATCATCCGGCCTGGAACCCTTTCGCAGATTGTGGGGGATGTCAACCGCCTCCTGGGGGTGGATACGGCCCTGAGCGGCAATTTCATGACGCTGTTTGTTCTGCTGTTAGACTGTAAAAACAAACGGATTCAGTGGGTCCGGGCCGGTCATGATGCCGCGGAGATTTACGATGTTGTGTCCGATGATTTTCGGGAACTGGGCGGCAGCGGTATGGCCCTGGGTGTCGATGACGCATGGGACTATCAGGAGTACCAGGAACCCGGGTGTACCGGCAGTGAGATCATTGTGATCGGTACGGACGGTATCTGGGAATCCGAAAACCCGCAGGGCGAACGGTTTGGCAAAGAACGGCTCCGGCAAGTGATCCGTGACCACCGTCACGCTTCATCCACCGAAATCATCGAGGCGGTATTCTCCGCGGTAACCGATTTTCGGCAGACTTCGATTCAGCGGGATGACATCACCCTGGTGGTGGTCAAATGTGAAAATCGCTTTTGTTCTTGATAAAAAATTTCCGGATTGCTATAGACTGACATATTAATGAAATATCACTGATATGCATAGATGGATTGTCGGTTCACTCAATCGGTCCGGGATGAAAATCAATGAACTTGGAGATATACAATTGCATTCGTGACCGGATTCTGTTTCTGGAATACCAGTCCGGTCAAATACTGAATGAAAAGGTTCTCGCGGATGAATTCGGGGTCAGTCGCACCCCGCTGCGTGAGGTGCTGTATCGCCTCGAGTGGGAGCAACTGGTTCGCATCCTCCCGCGTTCGGGGACTATGGTCACGGAAATCGAGTTCCACAAAATGATGAATGTCTTTCAGGTAAGGCTGGAAATCGAAGCCATGGCGGGCCGTCTCGCTGCGGAGATGCTGACCCCCCAGCACCTGGAAAGACTGGAGCGGCTTGAAAGAGACTGTGAGGCGCTCGTCGATGAACGCAATCAAAAATCGCTGGCCATGATCGATTTTTCCCTCCGGGATATCCTCTATGACGCCGGATGCAATCCGGTGCTCAGAGACATTTCCAATCAGCTTTACAACCTGTCCTTTCGCATCTGGTTCGTCATCATGGGCCGCGGAGACTGGACGGAAGAGGTCCTGGCTGTGGCCAACGAGATTCGCGCCATCCGCTCGGTGTTGTCGCGAAAAAATCCGAACGAAGCCGGAGACGTCCGCAAGACCCTTCTGCTGCGCCATATTGAGCGCATCAAACGGAAATTCCTGGAAGTACCCTCCTGAATTCCATTCCTGGGACGGGCATG
>CAZBUL010000123.1:0-9014 GCA_964495045.1 uncultured Desulfobacterales bacterium
TGTTACCTGCCCCCTGTTACCTGTTACCTGTTACCTGGTTACCTGGTTACCTGTTACCTCTTTTCATTCATTCATCTGATAGGCGTTTCTCAAGACGTAAACCTCGTTTTCCCACATCTTCTCAAAGAGTTCTGAATGGATCACCGGTTTGTGAATCATTTTCAAACAAAGCTCCATCTGCTGGGGGGTGGCGCTGGGTTTGGAATAGAGCTGAAGTGCAAATTTGGAAAAATCCCGGATCATGAAATCGAATATTTGGTCGATCATGTCGTTTCCGACTGCATGAATCTGCGCATTTTCAAGAATGAGTTGACCATAAGCCACCAGGGTGAACAATTCGCCCACAATCAGCAGAAAATCGATGTCCTTGGCTTGTTCGGCGGTGGGGGTTGCGGTTGCCAGTAATGTTTTCAAAACATCGATCTGTTGCTTAAAAATCTCGATATTAGGTAGATTCAGACGGTTATAGGCCAATCGATAATCGTGGAAACGTATTTTCCCCAGTCCCTTGGTCGGCCCTTGATTGAACAGGAAATCGTCGTTGGCCGGGTCTGTTCGCCTCGGAATTTCCGGAAACACATCCGGGTTGAAGAAATAATTGGCCATGAATTTGATGATCAGGGCCATGTTGACATGCACCGTGCCTTCCAGTTTGGGAAGGGCGCGGATGTCTCTGGCCGCCATCTCGAAATAGGTGTCTTTTTCAAAACCTTTGGCGGCGATGACATCCCAGAGCAGGTTGATGACTTCTTCGCCCTGAGTGGTCACTTTCATCTTGACCATGGGATTGTAGAGCAGATACCGTCGATCTGTTGGCGAGGCGCTTCGCATATAGTCAGCAGCTCTGGATGCGAACATTTTCATGGCGATCAGGCGGGTGTAGGCATCCGTAAAGAGTTGTTTGACATGCGGAAAATCGGTTACATGACGATTGTACAGCTTTCGGTTGGCGGCATGGCGGATCGCTTCAAAAAAGGCATGGGTGCAAATACCGATGGAGGCCCATCCGAGATTGAATTTTCCCACATTGATGGTGTTGAGGGACGAGTCCCACGCCTCCTGCCCACGGGTGAGGATATCGGCATCGGTGATGGGGTAGCTGTGAAGGGCGAATTGGGCCACATAGTTCTGGGAATTCACCACATTTTTGATGCATTCGTAATGGGGGTGATGAGACTGAACGGTAAAAAACACATATTCATCGTTGTCGGCCATTTTTCCGAATGTGGACACCAGAGCTGCCTCGTTGGCGTTTCCGATATAGTATTTGCCGCCATCCGCCCGGTATTCACCCTCCTTGATTTCCGTCAAAGTCATTTCACTGGAATACAGGTCGGCACCATGTTCTTTTTCAGACAGTCCGAACGCAAAGATTTCACCGTCTTTCAGGAGGGCGGCTGTTTTTTCCTTGACAGTGTCGTTTTTTCCCATCCAGATCGGGCCGAGCCCCAGAATGGTCACCTGCCAGGTGTACCAATACGGCAGACCGTAAAATCCCAGGATTTCATTGAAATCGCAGTTCCGGCAAGTGTCCCAACGGCAGTTTTTGCCACCCAATGGCGCCGGGGTCAACAACGTCGAAAATATCTCGTTTTCTTTGATGAAATCTAAAAAGTCCCGGTACCACACGCGTTCATGATCGTCGTGTTTGAGCTGTACCTTCCCTTTGCTTTCGAAAAAAGCGATGGTTTTCAACATAATTTGACGGGACGGTTCATCAAGATGTACGAACTGTTCCGATTTAGGATTCAACAGTTTCATGGTGCTCCTTGATCGTGAATAAAGTTAAACCACGAAACACACAAAAGACACGAAAATATATCTTCATGCTTTTGCGTGTAAATATTTCATTTTCGTTCATTATCTTCGAATGGTGACCTTGTTCATGACCACCGGCGTTACCGGACGATCCATGGGGCCGGTTGGAACCGATCCGATTTTTTGGACCACATCCAACCCGCTGATGACTTTTCCGAACACCGAATGGCGGTTGTTGAGGTGGGGGGTTGGGGCCAGGGTGACAAAAAACTGGCTGCCGTTGGTGCCGGGGCCGGCATTGGCCATAGAGAGGAGGCCTTGGTCGTTATGAACCAGTGAGGGGTGAAACTCGTCTTTGAATCGATACCCGGGGCCGCCGGTGCCGGTTCCAAGGGGGCATCCGCCTTGAATGACAAATCCTTTGATTACCCGGTGAAACGAAAGACCGTCGAAAAAATTGCCTTTCCGGTCGGTTTCCTGACGGCCTTCAGCCAGATTGATGAAGTTCCAGACGGTTTCCGGGCATTCGGCGGCATAGAGTTCAGCTTCGAAATTGCCCAGAGATGTTTCAAATACAGCGACGGGGCGTGAGATGTCTTCTTTGTGTGCATTTTTGGTGATGGACATGGTTTCTCCTGAAAAAAGGGTCGTTGAAGTAGAAAAAAATATCACCGCAAAGACGCAAAGGTCGCAAAGAGAAAAATTATCAAAAAGTGTATTGTTGCGATCTTTGTATTTTACGGTGAACGGGGAAAGTTAAATTGAGCGGCAATTTACTTGTTTTTCCCGGTAAAGGCAATAGACAATAGGGATGGATTGTCACCGGCGCTGCCTTATTCTGGTTTACATCCGGCAGGCGTAATCTGACTGTCAGGCCCAATGGGGTGTTCGAACCGGGCCGGTCTGATCATCGGGAAAGTAGCATTTGATATCGATCAGGGGCGATCCGTCTCTGGCATCCAGCCCTTCCACATCGATGGTGGTTCCCTGAATGGACAAAATTTTGCACAGGGTCAGCCCAATCAGATTCGGCCGTAAGGGAGAATGTGTGGCAAAGACACCGGTCAGCGGATTGGCGGGGTTTTTTCGGGGGTGCACCTGAAGGGTGTTTCGCAGCTCTGGGGTGTCGTTTTCATGGAACCAGTACATCACGTGAATGTGTGAAAAGTTATCCAGTCCCAATAAGGCGTCTTTGTAACAATCATCGATTTCAATCCAGGTTCTGGCATCTGTTTTTCGAATGATGCCGATGGGAACGACCTTGAAACTTTTTTCCATGGTGTCTGCTCCGATTGTTCGAAATAAAGCTTGTTGTTGAGTGAGAGAAAAAGCCATTTTGTTGTTGGTTCAGGATAGAAGAGAGACAATAATGTGTCAATTTGAAAAATTTGTAAATCATCAGACAGGAATGACGGAAACATCATTTTCAGCCAGATAATTCTTGAAGAAATCTTGCGATTTGATAAGAAATATTGAAATTCCAGATTATGGGAACATCGATTATAAGGAGACTCTGCATGAACAAAACATGGGGAATTGCATTCGGCTTTGTTCTTATGATGGTTATTGGTGTTGTGTGGCCAATGCCGAATACGGGGCCGACGAAAAGTAATGACGTTGCTGGAAAGAAGAAATAACGATGCGCCGCAACATTATATTTTCTATATTCGCTCTATTCACGATGTCCTGTGCCACGGTCCAATTTTCGCAGAAAGATGGAGAAATCCGCCGCGGAGCCGGCACATTCACGTTTACCGATCAGCAGGGCAACCCGAATAAACCGATGACAGTCTGGTATTATCAGCCTGCCGGTGCATCACCTGATATGCCGATCATGTTTGTGATGCATGGTGCCCAACGGGATGCCCAGCGGTGCAGGGATGAATGGATTCCATCTGCGGATGGCCATGGTTTTCTGCTGATCGTGCCGGAATTTTCCCATAAATATTATCCCGGCAACCGGGAGTACACCGAAGGGAATATGTTCGACAAAAAAGGCAATTCTATTCCCGAAGGCGAGCGAGGGTTTTCGGTCATCGAGCATTTGTTTGATTTCGTCAAAGAGATGACCCGGAATCAGAGCATGTCATACATCATATACGGCCATGCAGCGGGCGGACGGTTTGTTCAGCGGATGGTTCTGTTCAAGAAAGATGCCCGTTTTCGGGTGGCCGTTGCTGCCAATCCCGGCATATTCGTGCTGCCGGTGTATTCGGAAAATTACCCTTATGGTATCAGAAACTCCGGTATGGTTCCCGAGGACCTCAGAGTGGCATTCAATAAAAATTTTGTATTGTTACTGGGGGATAGGGATGTCTTTGAAGACGACTGGGTGCAATCCAATAAATCCGAAATCCTGGAACAGGGGGAAAACCGCTTCGAACGGGGCATGAATTTTTTCGAATCGGCAAAAAATGAGGCTAGCAAACTGGGGATGATATTCAACTGGAAACGGACGATTATTTCCGGTGCCGGACACGAAGATGCTCAACTGGCTGAGACTGCGGCACAGATCTTTTTCATTGATGACAAGAATTGAAATTTTGACGTGGATCGTCTCACTCGAAAAAAGGATATAAGCGATGAAAACTAAACGTTATGCGATGATTGGTATTATTCTGGCTGTCATGTCGATATGTCCGGCTTTCTCTCAGCTTTGGGCCGAATCGGTCAATCTGGCGCCAGCCGGACCCGTTACACCGGCAACTTACGACGGAAAATTCATCGACCCGGCAGACAATCGTCTGGTGATGGATTTCAAGGATATCGATGTCACGCTGCTGCCTGCTTTTGTCACGCCCGAGTCGGACATCGGCAAGGCCGCATCCACCGTTCTTTATATTCATGCCTATGAGACAGGTGCTTACGCCTTGATGACCGGTTACACAGGATCCCTCGATGCAGCATTTGTCTGTGATCTGTTTGATGAGGTGTTTCCGATGTCCGCACTCGAAGGGCTGTCGTTCGATGTGTACTACGGATACTCCCTGGCCGATGGGACGTTGCGTTACAGCGCTTATCGCGTCATCCTCATCCGAAGTTTCAAGGACATTGTCTATGTCTCCGAGAATCCGCAGGAACGACAGAATCTCGACATATATTATCCGGAAGGCATTGCTCATCCAACGGTGCTGGTGTTCGTTGCCGGCGGGGCCTGGAGACAGGGGGATAAGGAACTGTATGAGGAACTGGCCCGGACGTTTTCCGGTTTCTACAGTTACACGACGGTCGTGATCAATTACCGCCTGTCGAACCCGGTCGATGGAGCGGCGGTGCATCCGGATCATATCGAAGATGTCGCCGCGGCGTATGCCTGGGTCAAAAGCCATATCGCTTCTTATGGCGGAGATACACAGGGGACTTATATCTTCGGACAGTCCGCCGGTGCCCATCTCGTGTCTCTGCTGTGTACGGATAGCAGCTATTTGAAAGTGCATGGGCTGAATCTCTCCGATGTCCGAGCGGCCGTTTCCATGAGTGGGCCGTACAATTTGTACGATTTTTCCCAATATCCCATGAATCCTCTGGGATTGACTGCGGAAGAAGTGCTCATGTACAAGGTGATGCTGTCCGATGCGTTCGGCGGGTGGGATCAGCAGACGCTGGATTCAGCTTCTCCATGGCAGTTTGTCAACAAAAATCAACCGCCGATGCTGGTGATCTCGACCGAAAATGATATGCCGGGTTTAGAGAAAGAATCCGTGAATTTCGTCAACTATGTTCAGCGGTTGGGGCTGGGTGTTTCTGTTGAAAGTGCAAAGCTTCTGATCAGCGACTATTCAGCCGAAACATGGGCTACCGCCAAGGCCATGGCTGAGGCCGAACCAGCGGTTTCGAAATACGTGGGGCATTACGCCGAAATGGTGGCCATCAACACGGCGGAATACAACAGTCGATCGACTCGTCTGGTAGTCGATTTCATTGCCGCACATTGATGGATAGTTATAGAATGGGTCCAGTCGGTTGAGTCAAAACGATTTATAAACGCAGCATTCCGAAAATAACTGCCGCAAATAGGATGCGATACCATCCAAAGATGGTGAAGGTATGGGTTCGGATGTAATTCAGCAGCCACTTGACAACGATGAATGACACAATGGCCGAGACGAAAAAACCCAAGGCAACCATCCCCCAGTTTTCCGGCGGCGCTGCCGGATCTACATGGCGCAGCGCCTGGAAAATTTTGAGTCCGCCGGCAGCCAGCATGGTGGGAATGCCGACCAGAAATGAAAACTCTGTTGCTATAGGACGGTTCAATCCCATCATCAGCATCAGCAGGATCGTGGCGCCGGAACGGGAGGTGCCGGGGAAAACCGCTGCCACCAATTGGCCAACCCCAACCAGAATGGCGACTGTCCAACTGATAGAGCCTTTCAACTTTTTTCCACGAAGCCATTTTTCGATGATCAGAAACGCGATACCGCCGATCAGCATGGCCCAGGCAATCGGCGCCAATTTTTCCGGCAGTTTGAATCCTGCCTTGTTCATCAGAACGCCGCCGATTCCGGTGATCACAAAGGCGGTGACGATTTTGAACGCATAATCTCGTATGGACGGCCTTTTCCATTCATAAACAAACTGATGCAGTCGTTCTGGAAAGAGGGGAAGGACGGCGATGACCGCACCGCTTTGAATGACGATATTGAAAAGGTCGCTCTGACGAGGCAGCCAGTGCTCGGCGATGAGCAAATGGGCGGTCGAAGAAATCGGCAGAAATTCTGTAATTCCCTCGATGATTCCGAGTATGATGATGGCGATCCATTCAGGCATGGGCGCCTTAAACCCGATTATGGGTATTTTGTCAAGAACGAAAAACGGATGGCCTGAATTTGGCGGCCTAAATCATCCGTGAGTTCCATCAACAACTGAGTGAGTTCTGCGCTGAACGCATCGGGTTTTTCGGCGTATAGCGTCAATGCACCCAATATATGACTGTCCGCGACGATAGGAACCGCGATCACGGAGGCATAACCGAACCGTTTCGCATCGGCCTGAAACGTCGTATAAGCCGAATCTTCGAATATGTTGTTGATCATGGCGATGTGTTGATTGTGCAGGGCTCTGATCGTCGGATGAAGCGTTGTCTCTTCTATCGGCCCCGAAACGGAATTGGGGTTGTCGGTTTGATGGATGGTGCGTGACGAGTGACTCATGGCTGCATTCGTATGCTCTCCAATAAAACGAATTTGCGCCATGCGGTATCTGCCCGATTTAACGAAAATATCGCAGCAAGATTGAATCAGTCTGTTTTCATCGGATTCATGAAGCATCATGCGGCGTATGGCGGAAACGGCCGTCAGCGTTTGGTGAAGGCACTGCCATTGCTCCTGCTCCTGTTGGTGTATCTGTAACATCTGGTTGATTTCAATGGCTAATGCATCGAACTCCATTATAGTTTGAAAGGAAACGCGCGCGTCCATATCACCGCGCTTGGCATGGCGGATGGTGTTTTGAATCGAAAGCAGGGGACGGATGACGTGTCGAAAGATCACCCATGGGATGAAGATTCCTATCGTTGTGATGATAACGATTGACAGCCGGATCAGATTGTTGGCCGATACGAGATAGTCATGACAGGCTGTCTCGAGTCGGGAGGCATCGGTAAGACATGGCCATAGCTGTTCGAGGCAGACGGCAGTTGTCCATGTCAGTGTCACCACCAGAATCAGAAAAAGAATGAATAACAGGACGGTATAAAAACGAAGGGAATTTTTCATGAAAGAGAAAAGCGCCTTCTTGACTGTGTGATGCGTGGTTCACTTCCCATCCGATTTATGCCCGAATCACGGTAATGGCCCTGTTGGATTTTGTCACAGCCGATTCCGTGAACGTTCGCTCATGGATACGGGGCTGACCGCTTCGGCGGTCGAATATCACCAGCCAGCCCGTATTCAGAGACAGCCCCCCCAGATATCCATCGATCTGTTTCAGGCCTTCGGATAGGGGGTCCGACTCGCCGTTCCGCCAGACTTTCAGTTCGATGGCCAGTGTCACCTCCCCATACCGGATGCACAAGTCCATCCGGCCGCTGCCAATGGCATATTCCCGGTCGATGGTGCCGCCGCCGTTGACCACCCGGTGCATGAACGCCATCAGCACCAGATGCGGCGCGATTTCATGATACGCAGTACTTCGCAGGAGGGGCTCCCCGTGCTGACGCCAGAACAGCAAAAACGACTCCAGAAGAGCCTGTGTATCCAGACTACCGTTGGGTTTTAGCCAGGCGGGTGAAATATGCGGCAGTGAATCCTGTGGCGCACCAGCAAGAACCCGGGGAATGACCTCCCGGTAAATCGGATTGGCGATGACCAGACCGCCCGATCCGTCCCGCCGAATCAGTCCCAGATCGATCACGTACTGTCGGTCGTCATCGGTGCCTTCGGTAATGATACCGCCGGCCAGTATGGGCTCAATGACTTGTTTTACACGGGGCTCTTTCAGCTTGTCGGCCAACTGATCAAGATGTGTCACCCGTCTTTCGATCAATTGTTCCTTGGCTTGAGTGATCATATCGGAGGTGATGGAGATGGAACGGTTTCGGCCCTCTTTCATTTCAAAACAGACTTCATAAGCCAGCGCATTGACCAGCCATGGCTGACCATGGGTATATTCCCAGACCCGTCGAGAGGCATCGGGTGTGAAAATCTGGCCGGTTTCCTGGGTATGCTCCCGCAGGAGTGTTTCGACTTCCCGATGGATAAAATCGCCCATCCTCAGCGATTTCGCCTTGATATTGAATGCGCTGCCTCCGGTGATCACCGCGTTTTCCTTGCTCGAATGAATCCGGTAATCCTTGATATCCCGAACCCCGCACAAAACAATGGATTGGGGAAAGTGGGTGGGCCGATTGGGATAACCGGAACGCAGTTGCCGCAGCAGGGAGATCAGGGTGTCTCCGACCAGGGCATCCACCTCGTCCAGGATCAGCACCGTGGGGCGGGAAGACTGCCTGCACCAGAAGGCTAAGAAATGTTCCAACGCTACCAGCGGACTGGCTTCCGCAGATATCCGCTGTGCCAGAGACATCGCATCGGTGTCATCCAAACGCCAGTATGCTTCACTGCCGATGGCTTGAATGACCGCCGGTATGCCAAGAGACACATTCTCCCGCGCCGCCTGCGCTCCCTCGATATTGGCATACAGCGCCCGGTATGTGCCTTCCTGATTCAGATAGGTCATCAATGCCAGCAGGGTGCTGGTCTTTCCGGTCTGGCGGGGGGCATGCATCAGAAAGTATTTTTTCAGGGCGATCAGAT
>CAZBUL010000124.1:0-8870 GCA_964495045.1 uncultured Desulfobacterales bacterium
TTGAAGGTGAACCAGATGCTTCAGGATCCCCATACCACCGCCGAACAACTCTGCCGTGTCATCGAGACGGATCCGGCGTTGGTCATCAAGATACTCCGGCTTGCCAACTCTTCATTTTATGGGTTCAAGTCAACCATCAGCAATATCAGGAATGCCGTCATCATTCTTGGATTCAACACGATTCAGCATGCGGTGATATCCATTTCCCTGATGCAATTGCTCACCCCCAAAACCGTGCTGAAAGAGCTGAACATTCAGGACTTCTGGCAGCACTCCCTGACGGTTGCCATCGTCAGCAGGCATTTGGCGGATCAGGTGGATAACACGCTGTCTTCAGATTGCTTCACGGCCGGTCTGCTGCACGACATTGGGAAATTGATTTTGGCGGGTTATTTTCCGGAACACTTTGAAGCCGTTAGCCAGATGATGCTTGAATCCGACGTTTCCTTCATCAATGCCGAAAAAAAGATCGGGGCACTCAACCATGCTGTCATCGGTGCCTATCTTGCAGATGAATGGCTGCTGCCAAAGCCTCTGGTAGATGCTATATGGCATCATCACGATATCTTTACGGGCGATCATCAGGCCGCAGCCATCATCAACGCTTCGGATATTATGGCAAATACACTTCAGCCGGATACCGCGGGTCGAATGGTCAGCCCAAACGGTTTTTCAAACATTCCCGATTTTTTACAACCGCATTTGCAGACACTGTCTGTCTGGTATCCGCGGCTTCAAGCTGAAATCGCATCGGCCTGCAAAATTTTTATAGAAGGTAATCTCCTAAATGACGAATGAACATCCTTATTCCGTATTGTGTGTCGATGATGAAATCAATGTTTTGAATGCGTTAAAGCGCGTGTTTCGAAAAGAGAAATTCAATCTTCTGACAGCATCCAGCGGAGCGGATGCCTTGAAACTGCTCGAAACCAATCCCATTCACATGATCATTTCCGACCAGCGGATGCCGGAAATGAACGGCACCGAACTGATGGCCAAGATAAAGGACGCATACCCCGACATCATCCGGATTATCTTGACCGGTTATACGGATGTGGACACCATCACCGAATCCATCAACAAAGGCCATATCTACAAGTTTTTCCTGAAACCCTGGAACGATCAGTCTCTGGTGCTGGAAGCCCGGCAGGCAATCGAGCAATACGAATTGTCTCAAACCAACAAAGCCCTCCACCAGAAAGTTTGCGAACAGAATGAAATTTTTCGAAGGATCAACGACAACCTCGAGAGCCTCGTTCAGGAACGAACCCGCGAGATAGAAATCAAGAATCATGCGCTGGAGTTGTCTCATACCGTTCTTGAGAGCCTGCCGGTGCCCATCATCGGAATCAGCGCCGAGATGATGATCGTCTTGATCAACAAGGCCGTTTATGACATGGAAGCCGGTATTCAGATCGGTCGATCGGTTTCGGATTATCTTTCCGAAGAGGATATGAAAAAAATCGGTGAAGTGATGATATCCGGCGCCCCTCTGACCATGCAGCGCATGCATGTGGGCTCATGCCTGGGGAACATCGATATCACGCCGCTTTCCGGTAAATTTTCCGGAAAAGGAGTGGTGTTGACTGTTAAATGCCGATTGGAATGATTGCTTCGGCTTTTTTTGAGGGGTGGATATAATAATAACAGACAGACGATTGTCGATATTGATCTAAGGGAGCGTTCTCATGGATAATGTGTATGATTTGAGCAAAATTACCCGCGCACTGAAAAGTGGTGAAAATGTCATTGCCTTTACGAGTTTTTCCATCGATCAGATCAACCAGCCCCGCCGGGAAGGGGTGTTGAAAATATCCTCCTTTTTTCGCCCGGACTGGAGTGGATATCTCACTCTGACGTTCATCATGGATACCGACGATGATCCGCAGGTGCAGGAAAGTCTTTCCCGGCATTTTGCCGATATCAACGAACACACCCTGCGGCCGCATTTCAAGGGGCAGTTCGACACCGTATTTCGATGTCCGATGGATGCCATGTCTAAATCCGCGCTCTGGTATTTCGAAGAGATCAATGTCTATTTCAAATCCATCAAGGGCCGAGAACGGGGTGTGATCGAACAGCAGCTCATCCCGGCCATCGAGAAGCTGCTGCCCGTTCACTTCGGTCCTCTGGAATGGTGGGATCAGCAGTCGCCCAAGATCAAAATTCCGCAGGCGCCTGCCGGGAAAAACAAGATGGAAGCCGAATCATTGACGTCGGCATTGATGAAATGGTTTCGGACGATCTAATCAGAATCCATTTCTGTTCATGGCATGCAGCCGAATGATTTCCAGAACCAGTTCGGTAGTCTGAACCATGTCGCTCAGGCGGACCCATTCCCGCAGCGTGTGCATGTCTCGCATGCCAGTTCCTAGAACGCCAACCATGATGCCTTTGGAAAAAAAGACATTGGCGTCGGCCCCGCCGCCGGTAACCTTTGGAATCAGTGTCCTGCCCAGATTCTGTGCAGCCTGTATGGCCAGAGTCACCACCGGATGATCTTCGGGGATATGGGTGCGGGTAAAATCCGGAATGATTTCGGTTTCCAATCGGGGAACACCGGCTTCCGCTGACGGGGGAACATAATCCCACACAGCGGTTTCGAAAGCATCTACAAAGGTTTGGGTGACATCCGCCAGTTTCTGCGGATCATGGCTGCGAACCTCACCCTCTACCGTGACCATGCTGGGAATGATATTGGTGGCCATTCCGCCCTGGATGACACCGATATTGCAGGTGGTTTCCCGGTCGATGCGCCCGAGGGTGAGACCGGCAATGGCTTTGGCGGCGATGGCAATGGCATTGATGCCTTTTTCCGGTGCGGCGCCGGCATGGGCGTCTTTTCCGTGGACGATAAATTTGACGTGATTGGCGCCTGGTGCGCGGGTGATGACTCCGGACGTATCGGTGGCATCCAGGGCATAGCCGAAGGTCGCTGTCAGACGGCTGAGATCGAGGTGCTTGGCGCCCTGAAGCCCGACTTCCTCACAGATTGTCAACACAACTTCCAGCGGGCCGTGGGGAATCCGCTCTTCCCGAAGCACCCGAAGAACCTCCAGTAAAATGGCGATGGCGCTTTTGTCGTCGGCGCCCAGAATGGTCGTGCCATCGCTGGTAAACACGCCGTCCCGATAAACGGGAGTGATCCCCCGGCCGGGTTCGACCGTATCCAGATGGGCATTGAGCATCATGGCCGGAACTTCGACATTTCCTGTGAACCGGGCGATCAGATTTCCCGTATTGCTCCCCACCGCTTTTCCCGCATCATCCACCCAGGTTTCCGCTCCCAGGTCTTCGAAAATGTCTCGAAGTACTTTGCAGATATCAGATTCCTGTCTGGATACACTATCGATTTTCACCAGGCGGGTAAAGGATTCCGCCAGTCTTTCCGGATTGATCATTCTCACCCTCCAAACAACCGCTCATAAATCATGACGGGATTCACTGCTGAGTCAAAAATAGCATTCATTCCAATTTTAGTTGTTCAAACTCTGCAATGGCGCCGGAATCAGCCCGCCCAACCGGACGAAAGCGTTGTCTCCGGCGGCATTGTTGACCGCCATAATGACGGATTGCCCGAGCAGGCCGCCGAAATAGGCGCTGTCACCGGCTTTTTTCCCAGGAACCGGGATCAATCGGGTGGCGGTTGTTTTCTTGTTGATGACGCCGATGGCCATTTCATCGGCAATGATCGCGGCGATGGTTTCGGCCGATGTATCGCCGGGGATGGCCACCATATCGAGCCCCACCGAACAGACACTGGTCATGGCTTCGAGTTTTTCGATGGACAGATATCCTTTGGCAGCCGAGGCCCCGATGTTGAGGTCTTCACTGACCGGGATGAAAGCACCGCTCAGCCCACCCACATGGGAGCTGGCAAAGGCGCCGCCTTTTTTGACGGCATCGTTCAACATGGCCAATGCCGCGGTGGTGCCGGGAACGCCGATGCTTTTGAGCCCTAAACTCTGAAAAATCTCGCCAACACTGTCGCCGACATTGGGGGTGGGTGCCAGACTGAGATCCACCACACCGAAGCGGATTCCCAGGATTTCGGCCACTTCACGGCCTATCAGCTCACCGACGCGGGTGACTTTATAGGCCGTGTGTTTGATGATTTCCGAAATCCGTCCGAGATCCGGTCTGGCGCCATTTGCCAGGGCGCGGTCAATGGCTTTTTTGACGACACCGGGGCCGCTGACCCCAACATTGATGACGGCATCGGCCTCACCGATGCCCAGATAGGCGCCAGCCATGAACGGAATATCTTCGGGAATATTGGCGAACACACATAGCTTGGCGCAGGCCAGACCATCCCGGTCGGCGGTAAGAGCGGCGGCTTCCTTGATGATTTTTCCCATCAGCAGGACGGCATCCATGTTGATGCCCGCCCGGGTGGATGCCACATTGACCGAGGAGCACACCCGATCTGTTCCGGCCAGGGCATGGGGGATGGCCTCGATGAGGGCCCGATCCCCGCGGGCGATCCCTTTTTGAACCAGGGCCGTGAATCCGCCGATAAAATCGACATGAACCGCCACTGCGGCTTCGTTCAGCGTTTTGGCGATGTCGATCATGTCCTGCGTGGAAAGCATGGCGCCGGCAACGGCGATGGGGCTGACGGAGATGCGCTTGTTGACCACGGGAATGCCGTATTTGTCGCCCACCTCGTCGCAGATTCGGACCAGGTTCCTGGACAGGCCGGTGATTTTAGCGAACACGGCGTCCTGGAATCGGTGGACGTCGTGACTGGCGCAATCCAGGAGATTGATTCCCAGGGTGACGGTGCGCACATCGAGGTGTTCGTTTTGCAGCATTTCCAATGTGGATACGATTTCACTCGAACTTAACATGTCGTCCTCACACCCGGTTGATAGCTTCAAAAATGCGTCGATGTTGAATGCTGATGATCAGGCCCAACTCGGCCGCTTTGTCTCGTAGTTTGCGGTGGAAGGCGTGGGCGTCGATATCCACCGGAACATCCGCTTCATAAATCATGATGTTGTCATTGGGATTCATGCCGCCTTTGAAAACCGCTTGAAGGTTGGTGACATTGACGCCAAATTCGGCGATGATCTGTGTAATCTGGGCCACCAGGCCTTTGCGGTCAGGCCCGCGGGTGGTGATGACAAAGGGTTCGGCTGGCTTTCCGTCCAGAGCTGGGGGGCTGCTTTCCAGATACTTGACATGGGTTTGAAGCCGCATCGGCGACAGGGCTTCCGACAAGAGACCGCACAGGGCATCGGCTGTTAGGGTCGTCGGCATTTCGGCGATGAAACTGCCGGAAAACTCAGACTGCAAAATGGTCTGGGTAACATTTTCGATATTGCAGTTCTGCTCGAACAAAATCCGGGAAACCGCCGCCAGAATGCCTGGCCGGTCGGGTCCGAAAACGGAAATGATGATCTTTTTCATTTCGCCATCCACAAGATGGAAGGATCCACGGCCCGAACGCTCTTCGTTCCCGTTAAAATCATGGCCTGGATCAACTCCGATCGGATCTGGTCGATATAGCGCATGACCCCTTCTTTCAGTCCGCCCATGACGGCCACAGAAAAGGGCCGGCCGATCAGAACGGCATCGGCGCCGAGCGCGAGCATTTTGAGCACATCGCCGCCTGTTCGAATCCCGCCGTCGGCCAGCACCGGAATCTGCCCTTTGACTGCAGAGGCAACGTCCGACAGAATGCGGGCCACACCGGGCGTATGATCCAGCACCCGGCCGCCGTGATTGGAAACCACGATGGCATCGGCCCCGGCATCCACGGCGATGCGGGCCTGATCGGCCGTCATGATGCCTTTCAGGATAAATTTCAGGGGGGTTCGGGAAATGATTTCCTTCAGCTTTTCCGGCGTCTTGGGGGAAACCGGCCTTCCCATCAGCTTGAGGGTGATCAATCCGGCGGCATCGACATCCATGCCGACGATGCTGGCACCGGTGGCGGCCGCACCTTCCAGTTTGGTGTTGAGTTCCCGATCTTCCCAGGGTTTGATGAAGGGAATGCCATGACCTTTCAGCGACCGGATGGCCTGAAATCCAGACTCGTGGATGAATGCCGGTGCCCCGTCGCCCGTACATCCGATGATGCCTTTTTCCTGGCATCCGTCCAGTTTCGACGTGATATAGTCTTCTTCGGATATATTTCCGCCCATGTTGAACGATACGCCGCCAATGGGCGCCGCCAGAACCGGAATCTCCAGCGGAATGCCCAGAATTTCCGTTCGGGTGCGGGGTTCCACGACGTCGTGAATCACCCGCATCTGAAATCGGGATTCAGAAAGCGCCTGAACGTTGTCCCGGAATGCCGCTCCGGTTCCAAGGCCTCCCATTCCCGGCACTTCGCCGGCGCAAACCCGGCCGTCACAGACCGGGCAGACCCGGCAATACCCCTCCATCTGCTTTCTGGCCTGATTTCTGATTTCTTTCATGAACAGTTTCCTTATACATAAAACATTTCACAAACCGCGGTATCTGCGGAAAAAGTATCTGTTGCGATGATCGTATGTGGATACACATCTATCCGAGTGCTTGGGGGTGTTTACAACTTGAACACATTCCCCGGCCTGTGATACATTGCTCCCGTGACGAAATATCCCTCAGCGGCCCGCCGCCGTTGTTCATGATTGTTCCCACCCAACCGACAGGACTGCACCATGACCACCAGCCATACTATGGCATCTTTGTTCAGAGAAAACAAGACTCTGTTCATTCTCATCGCCGTGGGTATTTTTTTGATCGAGCTTGAAATATTCGCCGTGGCTGCCATCAACTCCGGCAGAAAATCCTGGATGGAGATCAAGGATCGAAACGGCAACATCATTCATGTATCGGAAGGCAACAACCTGAGCAGTTTCAACAAATATTATTTCGAGAAGACATTCGGCCCGCTGGATCAGTATCAGGTCAACTGGGTCACCCAGGATGAGCCCTTTCCTTTCCGGGCCTGGTTTGCCGCATCCATCGGCATACCGGTCGGCGCCATTCTGCTGTTCGGATTCATCACCCGCGCATTTGCCACGCTGCTGTATGGCGATAAACTGTCCGCCGCCTCACTGTCCGCCGGTCCGGAGCCTGTTGCCCGGAACCGCCTGGAAAGTCTGCTGGCCGGTGTCAGCCGCCTTAACATCTTCGCCATCGGATTTCTGATTCTTCTGGCCATGTTTACCTATTGGGTGGTTCCCAATATGATCCTGTATATCGGTCAGGTGGGAATCGGCACCATCATTCGCTACCGGTGGTTTTTTCTGGCGGTGGCGGTAACTATTCTCGGCATCGGGCTGTGGATCATTTACCTGCGATATCTTCTGGCCAAAAAGGCCATCGACAGCCAGACCGAAATCGAAAAATTCAGACTTCAGTTGACTGCAGGCAGCGCAGAACCCTTGCTGCAGTTGGCGTCTTCCGAATTTGTCCATGCGGCGGCCGACGCGGCCGTTTCTCCGGTTTCCACCGAACCGTCGGATGTCGTCATCGGGGAAATCGACACTTCCGGCCATTCCCAGTCCCGGTAATCGGCGGTTTTCCCGGCTTCACTATCATCAAGGAAATGGTTATGCAGATTGTCACCACCCACAAAAACACCGATTTTGACGCCCTGGCTTCCCTCGTAGCCGCTACGCTGCTGTATCCGGAGTCGGTTCCTGTCATTCCCAAAGCCATCAATCCCAACGTCAAGTCCTTTATTTCCATGCATAAAGACATCCTGAACTTATTGGAACCCGATGATGTCCCCATCGACGACATCACCAGCATGATCATTGTCGATGTCAGCAACTGGAACCGGATCGAGCGGTTCAACAAGATCAGCCGGAAGGAAAACCTCGAAATCATTTTGTGGGATCATCATCTCATCGAGGGCGATATTCAGCCCACCTGGAAATGTCATGAAGAAATGGGGGCCAATATCACCCTCATGATTCGGGAATTCCGAAATCGCCATATCCGGTTGACACCGATCCAATCGACGCTGTTTCTTACCGGGCTGTATGAAGATACGGGCAATCTCATGTTTCCCTCCTGCCGGGCCGAAGATGCCTTTGCCGCCGGATTTTTACTGGAACAGAAAGCCGACTTGAATGTGCTGGGCTCTTTTCTGAGGCCGGCCTACGGGGAAAGACAGAAGAACATTCTCTTCGAAATGCTTCAGAATGCCGAGCGGCTGCGGTTCAACGGATACAGCGTCAGCGTCAACAAGCTCGATATCCAGGGGCATGTGGACAGTCTGGCGGTGGTGGTGCGCATGTATCGCGAAATTCTGAATGTGGATGCCGCGTTCGGCATTTTTTCGGATAGAGAGCGGGAGCGATGTATCGTCATCGGCCGGAGCAATGTGGATGGGCTGAATATGGGCATGCTCATGAACAGCATGGGTGGCGGCGGGCATCCCGGCGCCGGTTCCGCGCTGCTGAAATCCGTGAATCCCGAAGCGGTGGAGGCGATGATTCTGGAGCTGATCCAGGGCAATCAGCAGGTGTCGGTTCAGATCAGCGACTTGATGTCTTTTCCGGTGTTCACCCTGCCGCCGGACACGACCATGGAAGAGGCGGCGCAGGTGCTTCGGGATAAAGGCTGTACGGGCATTCCCATCGTGGATGACGGTAGGCTGGTCGGCATGATTTCCCGCCGGGATTTTCGAAAAATCAAAGGCACGAACCGGTTGAAATCACCGGTCAAAGCCTACATGAGCACCAATGTCCTTACCATCGAGCCGGGAAAGAGTCCGATGCAGGCGGCCCGCCTCATGGTCAAGCACGATGTGGGCAGGCTGCCGGTCGTCGAAAACGGGAAAATCATCGGCATCATCACCCGCTCCGACACCATGCTCTATTTTTACGATATGCTGCCGGATTGATTAAATAAAAGTATATACTACA
>CAZBUL010000125.1:0-8863 GCA_964495045.1 uncultured Desulfobacterales bacterium
TGAAAAAAATATCATTTCTATTGGTCAGCGGCAACATAATATTTTGATGAAAACACGCCGATCGGGTTCACGATTGGTGCAATAAAACAATTGTCGTTATGCCTCAAAGATATTATATAAAACCGTTATGCATTTTCCCGTTTTGTCGATGAACATGCCGGTCTTCCGGCTGCTGTACCGAGGAGGGTATGTGAACCATCACCATAACATGTCTTTTTCCGGCGCCCGCAGCGTCAACAAACCCCGTACATGGCTGGCCTGGATGCTGTGGCTGTGTTCCATGGTTTTAACCCTGCTGGCCGCTTTTTATGTAAAATCCCACGTTGAGGCGCTGAAAAAGCAAGAATTTATTTTTGCTGCCAATGAAATTCGTAAGGGAATCGATCATCGGCTCAGAGATCATGAATTCATTCTGCATGCCGGCGTCGCTTTTTTCGATGCCGCGGATCATGTCGATATGAAACGATGGAAAATATTCATTCAGCGCCTGGGGCTCGACGAGTATTATCCCGGTATCCAGGGAGTGGGGTTTGCGCTCCGGATTCTTCCGGAAGAACTGGAGCGGCATATCCAGGAATTTCGCAGCCTGGGCTTTCAGTATTATCGCGTCTGGCCTGAAGGCACACGGGATGCCTATTCGTCCATCATCTATCTGGAACCGTTTCTTGGCCGCAATCTGAGGGCTTTCGGCTACGACATGTATTCCGAGCCCATTCGCCATGCCGCCATGGAAAGAGCCATGAACACCAACGCGGCAGCATTGACGGGAAAGGTTCGTCTCGTTCAGGAGACAGACAAGGATATTCAGGCCGGAACCTTGATGTATGTTCCTGTTTACCGCAAAGACATGCCTGTAGAAACCGTCGAAGAAAGGCGCAAAGCCCTGTTGGGATGGGTGTACAGCCCTTACCGGATGACCGATCTGATGCGGGGCGTGTTGGGAGTTTGGGAATCGCCCGAAAAATTGCGGATTCACCTTCAGGTCTATGATGGCATGGAGACATCTCCGAAATGCCTTCTCTACGACAGTCAGCCGGATTTGCCAGACAGTGCATCGGTTTCGCAACAGGTCGAAACGGTTTCGGTTCATTTCAACGAATGTCCCTGGACACTCCGATTTTCTCAGCCGACGGGTCCGCTTTTTGAGGTTGGATATATCAATGTATGGCTGACTTTTGGCAACGGGGTGCTGATCAGTTTTCTGTTGTTCGGACTTGTGCGTTCTTTGATCACCAGCCGTTTCAAAGCCTTTCAGACAGCCGAGCGGCTGACGGTGGGGCTGAGCAAGAGCAACCATCTTCTCAAAACATTGACCGACGCCCAGAATCGATATTTCATCGATCCCAATCCGCGGGAGCTCTTCGAAAAAATATTGAACGAGCTTCTGGAAATCACCCAGTCCGAGTTCGGGTTCATTTCGGAGATCCGCAAAGATGCCGACGATCAGCCCTATCTGAAAACATTTGCTGTCACAAACATTGCATGGAACGAGGAAACACGGAAATATTACGATACCTACGCCGCAGAAGGCCTGGAGTTTCACAACCTGAAAACGCTTTTCGGCGTGGTGCTCACCACCGAGAAGCCGGTGATTTCAAATAATCCGAAAACCGATCCGCGCCGGGGCGGCCTTCCGGCAGGCCACCCCGAGCTGCGCTGTTTTATGGGACTGCCGTTTCACGCGGCCGATGAATTCGTGGGCGTGATCGGAATTGCCAACCGTCCAGGGGGTTTCGATCAGGATGTGGTGGATTTTCTCCAGCCTTTTCTGGCGACCTGTGCCGGTATCGTTCAGTCTTACAAGAACGACCGACGACGGAAAGCCGTCGAGGAAGACCTGGTTCGAAGTGAACAGCGGATCCGATCCATCGTCGAGAATGTGATCGATGCCATCATCACCATCGACAGCCGGGGAATTGTCCTGACGTTCAATCCGGCGGCGGAGCGCATTTTTGGATATTCGGCCGATGAAATAATCGCCAGCAATCTGAAGCTTATCGTGACGGCGGAGCACAAGGACCGGCATGATGAATATTTGCAAAATTATCTGACCACCGGCGTCAAGAAAGCCATTGGCACCACGCGGGAATTGATCGGTGAAAGAAAGGACAAAACCCTTTTTCCCATGGAACTTTCCGTCAGCGAAATGCGGATCGGAAACGAAATCGGTTTTATCGGCATCCTCCGGGATATCTCCGAACGGAAACGAATCGAATCGGAATTGATCGCCGCCCGTCAGGAAGCCGAAAGAGCCAATCAGGCCAAAAGCGATTTTCTGGCAGTCATGAGCCATGAAATCCGCACGCCCATGAACGGTATTCTGGGTATGACCAACCTGGTTCTCGACACCGAATTGACGGCCGAGCAGCGCGACAATCTGTCGCTGGCCCATTACTCGGCCGAATCCCTGCTATCACTGATCAACGACATTCTCGATTATTCCAAAATCGAAGCCGGCAAGCTCGATCTCGATTTCAGTGATTTTCGGATTCGGGAGCATCTCGAAGAGATGATGCGGTTTCTATCCGTCAAAGCCAACGAAAAAAAGGTACGTTTGACGCTTGCTGTTTCCGCAGACGTTCCGGATGTCGTATCCGGAGACCTGGGGCGGCTGCGTCAGATAATCATGAATCTGGTCGGTAATGCCATCAAATTTACGGAAAAAGGGAAGATATCGATCCATGTCGGTGTTCTTTCCCAGACTGCGGAAGCCGTCGAGCTGCAATTTGATGTGCAGGATACGGGAATCGGCATCTCTGCCGAAAAGCAAAAAATGATTTTCAACCCTTTCACCCAGGCGGATTCTTCCACAACCCGTCAGTACGGCGGCACCGGGCTGGGGCTGTCTATCACCGCGCAGTTGGTTGCCTTGATGAAAGGCCGGATTTGGGTCGAAAGCGAACCGGGAAAAGGCAGCACGTTTTATTTCACATGTAAACTGGGCGTGCCAGGCGGCAGGGCAAGTGCCGATGTGCAGAAAGCATCGCCTGTCGAGGGAGTGGTCGTTCCGCCGCTCCAGCCGCTGCGGATTCTGCTGGCTGAAGACAATCCGGTCAATCAGAAACTGGCTTTTCAGATACTGACCAAAGCCGGGCACCTTGTCGTTGTCGCCGAAAACGGACTGGAGGCGGTGGAAAAACACAAAACCGGCGATTTCGATCTCATCCTGATGGATATCCAGATGCCCGAAATGGATGGATTGGAAGCGACACGGATCATCCGGCAATCCGAAGAGACCACCGGCCGGCGAATACCGATCATCGCCATGACGGCCAGTGCATTCAAGAAAGATGAGGAAGACTGTTTCCGGGCGGGGATGGATGCCTATATTTCCAAGCCCATTTCCACAACGATTCTCTTCGGCACCATTCAACAACTGGTTCCAAAGACGCTGCATAAAAGTCTCTCAAAATGATAGATGTCTCTCATCACACTCTGTTATTTTGAGAGACTTATGATAGATCGAATCTGCCAAACCTATGATTCTTGCAGGACAACCGCAGTGACAGGATAAATCGAATCTGTTTAAAAAAATATAAAACTCATTTATATCAATAAATTAACTGAAATAATGTCGATGGATTGAACACATTTTCACGAATTTCTGTTTTCTGGCATTTTATTTGCTGAAAGACCGGGCCAGTTATCCCGTATCATGAATATGGTCATGGACGGATCGGAGAAAAGGAATTCACATGCCGGAAAAAAACATCCATCAGCAATCCTCAGTGGACGCGCCGTTCGTCTCACGACGAACCGGCCAAAAAAATAACCAGCCCGTTTGTCTGGAGACCCTGTTTCTGGGAAAAAAACGTGAAGTCCGGAAATTATCCGGGTTGATTTCCCAGGAAATCGTGCCGATCGGTGTGCTTGAAACCTTTTGGGATATCGAGAAACTGCCGAAGGATGTGTCTCCCCGCCTGATCATCGCCCTCGAATCTTTTGGTGAAGGCATCAGTTTCAATCTGCTTCAACAAATCAAAACCCGGATGAATTCAGCGGCCATAATTTGTCTGGTGGATTCCATCAGCCAGAATAAAGAAATCGAACTGCGTTCCGTCGGGTTGATTTTTCTGGGAAGCCGCTATGCCTTCTTAGCGCATGCAAAAGAAATCATCGAAGGTGCCAGTAAATCTCCGGTCGGTTTCAGGCCGTCGATGTGCCGCTGATTTTAAGTTATGAAGGATGAAGGCTGATAACTCCAGTTTGATTCATCTTTCATACTTCATCCTTTCATTAAACCTCTTGATTTCAAATATCAGAATCATATATAGGTTTGAAACGTTCAAATCGTTTAGAATGTTTAAAACGTTCAGCCGTGGGGGGCGGTCGTCTTTTGCCTGAACAATTGGAAAGGAATCATGAAAACTGAAATATATTACAGCATTCCCGAGGCGGCTAAAACATGCGGGGTGAGCCGCACCACGATGTGGAAATGGGTCAAATCCGGAAGAATCAATGCATTCATCACGCCGGGCGGCCATCATCGCATATTGCGGGAAGAAATGGACAGATTCCTCGAAGAACACTTTTCGGTCGCTTCCGTCAGACCGGCTGCCAATTCGATACTGATCGTGGATGACGATCCGCTGGTGCTGGAGATGTTCCAGCACAGATTGAAAGGCGGCGGATACCATGTGGAAACCGCATCCGATGGGTTTATGGCGGGCATCAAGCTGACCCGGTCCATTCCGGATCTGGTGGTGCTGGATATTTTTATGGACAATATGGATGGATTCGAGGTGTGCCGGACGATCCGCAGCAATCCGGAGCTGAGCCATACCCGGATTCTGGCCTTCACGGGGATGGATACGCCGGAGAATCGGAAACAGATCGTTCAGGAAGGTGCGGATGACTACCTGCCAAAAACTGTCGATTTCAATACGGTGATGCAGCATATCGAATCTTTGTTGGGAACAGCGGGAGGGAAATGATGAAGAATAGCGTTGAATCAGACCGGAATCCATCCGACTTTCAGGTTCATTCATTGTTGCCGTCGTATTTGCAGGAATCAAAAGGCGAATGCGATTCGGAGGAAATGTTCGTTGAAGCCAAAGAAACCGGGTGGCTTAACCAGGTGCTTTTAGGAGCGGGTATCCTGGCTGTGCTCTACGGCATCAGCCGGTATAATTATCTGCTGTTTCATGCATTTGTGGAAATGTTTTCCACAGCGGTGGCCTGGGCGGTGTTCATGCTGGTGTGGAACTCCCGGCGGTTTGTCAGAAACGATGCTTACGTGTTTTTAGGGATTGCCGTTTTTGTTGTTGGTCTGATCGATGTGATCCACACCCTTACATTCAAGGGAATGGGGGTGTTTCCAGAGCTGAAATCAGCCAATATTCCCACCCAGTTATGGATAGCCTCCCGATATATCGAGAGCCTCAGCCTCTTGTCGTTTGTGTTTCTATTCGGGAAAACTCTGGATCTCAAGACAATTTTCTGGTCCTATGCGGGGCTGACCCTGCTGATATTGGCATCGATTTTCGTCTGGCCCGTATTTCCGGACTGTTTTATCGAGGGTTCCGGACTGACGCCTTTCAAAAAGAATTCCGAATACCTGTTTTGCCTGATACTGGCGGCTGCGGGGATTCTGGTCAGAAGAAAGCAGTCGTTTTTCGACGCGTATGTTCAGCGGCTGCTATTTTCGGCGATTCTGGTGACGATCGGCGCCGAGCTGTGCTTTACGCAATATGTCAGTGTATATGGTTCCGCCAATCTCATAGGGCATTTTCTGAAGATCATCTCCTTTTATCTGATTTATCTGGCGCTGATTCGTTACGGCCTTTCCCGGCCTTTTACCATCTTGTTTGGAAAGTTGAACCATGCCCGTGAACGTTATCGCCTGCAGGCTCTGAAATATGCCAACATCCTGGAAACAACAGCAGACGGTTTCTGGATGGTGGACAGCACCGGAAAAATTATGCATGTCAACGATGCCATTGCCGGCATGCTGGGTTATTCCAAAGAAGATCTGAGGGGCAAAACCGTTTCCGATATCGAAGTGCTCGAGACCGCCGAAGATATTCAGAAGCGGATGGCCGGTGTTCAGCAAAACAACTACGGTCATTTTGAAACCATGCATCGTCGTGCAGACGGCACGTTGATCGATGTGGAAATCAGTGCCGCTTATCTGGATCAGGACGGCGGGCAGTTTGCGGCGTTCATCCGGGATATCACTCAGCGCAAACGCGCCGAAAATGAACTGCGCCAGTCGGAACACAAATTCGCCGCCGCTTATCAAAGTACGCCCCTCCTGATCGGAATCAGCTCCGTTGAAGAGGGTACATATCTGGATGTCAACGACACTTTTGTTCGGGTTACCGGGTATTCCCGTGAAGAAATCATCGGCCGCAGATCCGTTGACCTGGGGCTGATCTCTCCGGAAGATCGTCTCCGGTTCTTTCGGATACTGACCGAGGAAGGCCGCGTGAATGCCATGGAACTCATTCTGACGACCAAGAACGGAGAAAAACGGGTCTGTCAGTTCTGGGCGGAATTTATTGAGATCAGTGGGCAATCCCGGATTCTGGCCATGGTACATGACATTACTGATCAGCAGCGGCTGCTCGATGAACTGGCTCAGGAACGGGCGGTGCTGAAAGCTGTTTTCGAATCCACCCCTGATATGTTCGTCCTCAAGGATGCCGCCGGCGTGTTTCGCTCGGTCAATACAGCCTTCTGCCGCTTTGTGGGAAAAACCGCTGCGGAAATCGTCGGCCGGACGGATTTCGATCTCTTCCCGTATGAAGATGCCGAAATTTATGTCCAACAGGATCGGAATGTGCTGCGCACCGGTATCAGCGAAGTCGGTGACTGGGCCGTAACGGGCGCCGACGGCCGGATATGGCTGCAAGTGGCCAAAACGGCCGTTATCGGCAGCGGGGGGCAGATAGACGGCGTGCTCTGTTCGGTTCATGAAATCACCGACCGCAAGAAAATGGAAAATCTCATGCAGGCCAGACTGCGATTGAGTGAGACCGATGTGTCGCAATACTCCGAGGTGGATTTGATGCGAAAAACCCTCGATGAGACCGAACGCCTGACCGACAGCCAGATCGGTTTTTTCCATTTCGTCCATGAAGACACGGGGATGATCATATTGAAAACATGGTCCACCCGGACGGTGCAGGAATTCTGTCGGATCGAAAGCTTCGAAGCATCCTATCCGATTGAAAAGGCCGGTGTCTGGATGCAGTTTTTTCATGAACGCCGCCCCGTGATTCATAATGATTATGCTGCCCTTCCCGACCGCAAGGGGCTTCCGAATGGCCATTCGCCCATTGTGCGGGAACTGATAGTGCCGGTATTTCGGGGTGATCAAATCGTTGCGGTGTTGGGGGTTGGCAACAAACCGGTCGATTATACCGACCAGGATGTCCGGATGGTCTCGGCCATGGCGGATTTGGCGTGGGATATCCTGACCCGCAACCGGGCTATGACGGCCCTCAAAGACAGTGAAGACAAACACCGCCGCCTGGCATATACCCTTGGACAGGCGGCAGACGCCATCATGATCACCGACATCGCCGGTGCGATTCAGTATGTCAATCCGGCATTCGAAACGGTGACAGGGTATCCGTCCAGTGAAATCATCGGAGAAAATCCGCGGATAATGAAAAGCGGTGAACACGACAGGGAATTTTACCATGCCTTATGGCAGATACTTCTCGCAGGAGAGGTATGGAGCGGCCGGATCATCAACCGACGCAAAGATGGCGCGCTGGTTACGGTGGAAGGCAGCATCTCTCCGGTGGTGGAATCTGCCGGGGGGGTTGTCGGTTATGTGGCCGTGATGCGGAACATCACCGAACAACTCAAGCTCGAAGATAAAATCCGGCAGGCACAGAAAATGGAAGCCATTGGCACACTGGCTGGGGGCATCGCCCATGATTTCAACAACATTCTTTTCCCACTGGTGGGTTTTGCAGAAATGATCCGGGATGAATTGCCGGCAGACAGTTCGCTGCAGCCCTGTGTGGAAGGTGTCTTGAAAGCAGCGATTCGGGCAACCGAACTCGTCAAACAGATTTTGTCTTTCAGCCGTCAGACGGAACAGGACAAAACGGTGGTTCGTGTGCAGATCATCGTGAAGGAAGTGCTCAAACTGATTCGGGCCGGCCTGCCCAGCAACATCCGCATCGAGCCTTCCATCGGCAACACGTGCCCGCCGGTGTTGGCCGATGCCACCCAATTGTATCAGGTGACCATGAATCTGATCACCAACGCCTATCATGCCATGGAAACGACCGGCGGGGTTCTCGGCGTTTCCTTGAAGACGGTTCTGGTAGAGGCCGGTGAAGAGACGGATATCCATTTGGTTCCGGGAACATATATTTGTCTGAGTGTGTCGGATACCGGTCCGGGAATCGACGCTTTCATTCTCGACCGCATTTTCGAGCCGTATTTCACCACCAAACCTGAAGGCAAGGGGACCGGGCTGGGGCTGTCCATTTCTCACGCTATCGTTCAAAGCTGCGGCGGCGACATTCTGGTGGACAGCCGGGTCGGCCAGGGAACGACATTCCGGGTGTATCTCCCCAGTGTGATCGAAGGGGAAGCCATGCCGGTACCCGAAATCCAGGAAGATATCCGGGGTGGGAACGAGCACATTCTGGTGGTGGATGACGAGGAGCCGATTCTCTATATGCTGACACTCATGCTGAAAAAATTGGGATATCAGGTGACGGTCTCTCTGTCGAGTACCGAAGCCCTCGATATGTTCCGGGCAGATCCGCATCGGTTCCAGCTTGTGGTTACGGATCTGACCATGCCGCATATCACCGGAGACCGCTTGAGCGCCGCATTGAAAAAGATCGATCCGGATATCCCGGTGATTCTCTGCACCGGTTTCAGCGAACGGATC
>CAZBUL010000126.1:0-8829 GCA_964495045.1 uncultured Desulfobacterales bacterium
AAAAATGGTTCTGGCTTTTCGGACCAATTACTCTATTCTTATCTGACCATGCGTGTATCCTATCCTTTTTTGGAACGGACCGACTCGTTTTGAATGATCCTGTACGTTAACCGTTACCCCACCTCAAATCCTTTAAAAACATCTTTGAGATCGATTTGAAGTTCAGGAAGGATGCCGACGGTGATGATATCGGTTTCGGAAAAAACATCAGGTTTTTCATAAAATCCTTCTGGTGATAATCGATAGACCATAATAATTCGATCCGTAGGTTGAACGATCCAGTATTCCTTTACCCCGAATCGCTCATAGATTGCCCGTTTCACGATATGGTCACGAGATGCAGTCGATGGTGAGATGATTTCGACGATCCAGTCTGGGGCACCGATGCATCCGTGGTTATTCATCAGCTTGGCGGGATCGCATACGACCAATAGATCCGGTTGAAATACATTAAAGGAGTTTTGGTCTGAGATTTCTGCATCTTCCAGTCGCACATCAAATGGAGCGTTAAAGACTTCACACACTTTATCTCGAAGATAGTGCTCAATTTGGTATTCTATCCTTCTTGAGATTGTCTGGTGAAATCGGTTAGGCGCTGGAGACATCAAAATGGGTTCGCCATCGATAATCTCCCATCTTTGGTCATCTTTCCATGTCAAATAGTCGGCATAAGAGAACTTTTGTCTGTTGGAATGTTCTACGATTGCCATGAGACGCCTCCGGAAAATCGTTGTGAATGGATACGAGGGATCGATTCGTTTTTAGTGTCTCGTCATGGTTTGGAAGGAATTTGTCATGAATCACGGATCACATAAATGACCATTTCCCGGGGACCATGGGCGCCATGCACCATCACCGCTTCGATGTCGGCGGTCTTGCTGGGTCCGGAGATCAGTGTCATACAACAGGTCAGACCTTCGGCTCCAGCGTCGATCCCGTGTTGGATTTGGGCGTAGTATTCGCAGAGACGTTCGATCAATTGGCCTTCGGTAATGACGGCTGCATGAATCGACGGCAGTAGCGAAACCATCCGGGGCTGTCCGGGCCGGGCTTTCAAAACCAGGGATGCGGACTCGACGATGCAGCATTCGGCGGATGTCACGCCGATCAGAGCGGTTTGGCATTGCTTGCGGAACATCTCGAAATCGGGTGTGCCGTCTCCGGGAACATATACTGGAATTCCCTTACGTTGCAGTTGATCCGGCAGATTCAGGCTGTCGATGAGAGGATGCCTCCAAGCGACCAGGGATTTTTCCTCATGCCATTCCGGTGTGCGTGTCACCATCAAATCGACGATGGATTGGGCGGCAACGGATGGGCTCGGTACGGGAATCACTTTAAGATTGAGGGGAACGGCTTCCTCGATAAGTCGATTCAGCCGATGCATTTTGTCTGGATGTGGAGGATTGGTATCTGGCCCCCCTCCCGACCTCCCCCCGCTGGGAGGCGGAGGAAAAAAATGGCCTTTTCCGCTGGCAGGAGGAATGAGAAATTGATTTCGCTCGCAGCGTGCAAATATTTCGTCAAAATTTCTGGAAAAGCCGGGTGGGCGTCTGAGAGATGCCCGAATTTTCTGCAGAAAAGCCGTCCGATTGTCGATTGATTGTCTGTTCATGAAAAAATCCGTTTCATCAGCCTGGCGCCGATTTCATAGCGTCTGCGATCCTGCATCATCCAGGACCAGATGATCCAGCCGGCTTTCTCGAAAAGGTTGTTGGGCCGCACCTGCCAGGATGGATCCCCGTCGGCCAGCATGGATCGCAATTCCAGAAGCATCCGGGGAATATCGATGTGAACCGGGCAGGCTTCTTTGCAGGCACCGCAAAGGGTTTCTCCCTGACAAAGGTGATGGTGGCGGTTGATGCCGAACAGCAGCGGGGTGACGACCGCCCCCACCGGGCCGCAATACGTCGCGCTATATGCATGACCGCCAATTTTGGCATAAACCGGGCAGACATTGAGACACCCGCCGCAGCGGATGCAGCAAAGAATTTCCCGAAATCGATCATCTGCCAGAATCCGGCTGCGGCCGTTGTCCAAAATGATCAGGTAATAATGATCCGGCCCGTCCACATGATCCGGTTGCCGGGGGCCGCTGATGTGGCTGACATAACCGGCCATTTTCTGCCCGGCCGCACCGCGGGCCAGCAATCGTAACAAAATGTCGTGATCCGCAAGGGTGGCGGCCACCCGTTCCATCCCCATGATGGCCACGTGAACGCGGGGAAGGGTGGTGGACATGCGGATATTTCCTTCATTGGAAAGCAGCGCGATATGACCGGTTTCGGCACAGGCCAGGTTGCATCCGGTGATTCCCATATCCGCAGCCAGAAATTTCGCTCGCAGGGCCTTTCGGGCTTCCCAGGTCAATGTCGGCGGATCGTTGGTATAGGCAATGCCCAGCTTTTCCGCAAACAGGACGCCGATCTCATCCCGAGTCTTGTGAATGGCCGGCGCGATGATGTGGGATGGATGTTCTGCAGCCAGTTGGATAATGTATTCGCCCAGATCCGTTTCCGTCACCTCGATGCCGTCCGCCATGAGGGTATCGTTCAGGCCGATTTCATCGGACACCATGGATTTTCCCTTGACCACAGACCGAACGCCGTGT
Organism: uncultured Desulfobacterales bacterium; assembly: GCA_964495045.1. Classification (GTDB taxonomy): domain Bacteria; phylum Desulfobacterota; class Desulfobacteria; order Desulfobacterales; family Desulfatirhabdiaceae; genus RAAP-1. The sequence goes on from CAZBUL010000126.1 coordinate 2,612, forward strand.
TTTTTGGCGATGTTCCGGCAGGCGGTGACTGCGGCGGCTGCATCGTCGGCAAATATCACATTGCCGCCGTTTTTTTCCACGCGATCCGCCAGGGTTTCCAGCAGCACATCCAGATTGTCGATGGCGTGCATACGGAGATCATGGGCTTTCAGCCGCAGGTCCGGCCCTTCGGGCAGGTTCTGGTATCCGGCGGCTGCTCCCTTTCCGAGGCGCTCCTGAAGGTTGGCCAGCGCCGTCTGAAGGACAGGGCTGGATATGGCTTTTTCGGCTTCATGAAGATAAGATGTCATATTTGTTTGCTTTCTCGACAGTATTCACGTCATGGATAGAAGCTGAGCGATATGCATCGCCCGGATACCGGAACCGATTCGATGCAGTTGTTTTTGGATGCGCATCAGGCAGCCCATATCGCAACCCACCACCACATCCGCACCGGTATCGGCGATATTGCGGACTTTGTCGGCCGCCATAGCTTTCGAAATATCCCGGTATTTCAGGAAAAAGCTGCCGCCGAAACCGCAGCACCGGTCGGAATCCTTCATTTCGATCAGCACGGCGCTTTTGACGTGCTGAATCAGTTTGCGCGGCTGAGACCGGATTCCCAGCCCCCGCGACAGATGGCACGAGTCATGATACGTCACTTTCCCGGCAAAAGTCGCTCCCATATCCGTCACATGAAGCTCATCCACGAGAAATTCCGTCAATTCGAAAATGCGTTTTCCCACATCGATGGCCCGTCCATAATATTTCGGATCATGTTGAAACAGCAATGGATAATGATGCCGAACCATGTTGACGCACGATCCCGACGGACAGACGATAGTTTCCGCATCGCCAAAAATCTCGATGAATCGGGCCGCCGCTGTGGCCGCCTCTTTCCGATATCCGGCATTGAAAGCTGGCTGACCGCAGCAGGTCTGATCTGCGGGGCGGCGGACGGGAATTCCCAGTCGGCCCATTATTTTCTCCACGGATGTGTTGACATCGGGATAGAGGCTGTCGGCCAGGCATTGATGGAACAGAGTCACCGGCCGATCGGGAAACATCGAAACCGGCTTGTCGGAGATGGCAGTGTCTTGTCGCATATATTATACCCAGAGATCTGTCGTGTTGCCGTTCTTCAAATTGACCAGACCTCCCTCGCAGATTCTCAGGTAAGGAATGGCCGCACCGGTCAGGGTGACGATGGTCAGCAGCGGATCGGAGAAACGCACGCCCAGCCGACCGATGGCCTGACGGATAGCTTCAAGCTGACGGGCCATTTCTTTCAGGGGAATATCGGACATCAGCCCCATGATGGGTAAGGCCAGTTCGGCGACAACCCGATTTTGATCACAGACGACCGCACCGCCCTGCATCTCCCGGATGCGGTTGACGGCAAGGGCCATGTCGGCATCGGACGCACCCACCACGATGATGTCCGGTCCATCCCAGGCCGCACTCGATGCAAACGCGCCGGTTGTCATGCCTGTGCCCCGAAGCAGCCCCACAAATCGTTTGCCCGGTTCATGAACCCGGTCAATGGCTGCCGTTTTGACAATATCTTTTTCGATATCGGCGCGAATCTCTCCACCGGTTACCGGCATATCCAAATGGAGTTCCTGGGTAATGAGTTCGGTAATGAGATCGATGATTTTCACTTGGACTTGGGGCGAATCTCCTGAAAATCGGATGGAAAAATCGGCGGCCGTCAAAGGTTCCGGAATATGAACACTGTTCAGGCTCGGAACCGAAAATGCATGTTTTCGCGTTTTGACGACCGCCTGCCCGTTTTCGGCTACCACTTTTCCCCGGCTGATCACAACTTCGGGAACAATCGTTGCGGGATTGGGTACGATCACCATGTCGGCCTGTTTGGCCGGTGCAATGCCGCCCACCAGCGCATCGAGACCGAAATGTTCGGCCACGTTCAATGTCGCCATCTGAACGGCCGTTACCGTATCGAAACCGCAGTTTATGGCTTTCTGGACGACATACTCCATATACCCCTTCTGAACGAGATCTTCCGGAGACACGCCGTCGGTTGCCAGAATCAACCGGCGGGAATGAACGCCGAAGTTCTTGATCTTCGAAATGGCCGCCAGATCCCGGCGGATACTGCCTTCACGTATCATGACATATATGCCCAGCCGCAGCCGGGAAAGCGCTTCTTCGGCCGTAATGGGCTCATGACAGGAAGATATGCCGCAAGCAGCGTATGCCATGAGTTTCTTGCCGCCGGCACCCGCCGAATGGCCTTCGAGCAGTTTGCCGGAAGCCAGCGTTTGGCCAAACATGGGCAGATAGATATCGGGGGTCTGCAGCACGGCCTGCCAATAAGACTCCCCGAGGCCGAGCATGCCTTCCAGCTCAAGGAGGTCGGAGAGAACATCCACCGGAACCCCTTTGGTTTTCCCGCTGATGGAAACCATGGCCGGCGCCGTGGTGAATATCTTGATCGGCTGATGACGCAGCGCCGCCGCAAAATCCTTGACGCCATCCGCCCCGGCGATCGGATAGGTTTCCATGGTTTCGGTAATAATCGTTGTCGTGCCGCCTTTCATGGCGGTTTCGATGAAATCGGATGGATTCGACAGCCAGGCGATATGGGTGTGGCCGTCGATAAATCCCGGCATCACGGTTTTCCCGGCGGCATCGATGATCCGGGTATGGCCGGTATCCAGAGCTTTGGGGGCGTCTCCCACCCAGGCGATCCATTCGCCCTTGATCCCGATGGAACAATTATCAAGGATCTCACCCGAATAGACATTGACGATGCGGGCATTGACGATGGCCAGATCGGCGTCTTCCCGGCCCAATGCCACGCTGGTCATAGTTTCAACAGGATAGTTCTGAAAGTATGAAGATGTTGTCATTTTGTGGACGTTCCTTACCGTGAAAATGCTGTTAACCACGAAAACCACGAACAATACGAAAAAGAGGCAATTCCTTTCAATCCAACCTGGTTTCCGTTTTTTTTCTCCAACATAAGCTCATGAATCATTTTACAGACTTCCAGAAAATTCATTTCGCAAAGCAGCAGGCAGGGAATAGGCCTTTTTCGGCCATTCCCGACCGATAACGCAGCGAAATTATTTTTCTGAAAGTCTATATTGACATTCACAATGCATCATATTAGTTTGTGTAAAATGTTTAACTATCCGAATATATTCTCATTCAAACCCATCGGTATCATTGAATCCTGTTTTAAGGAAAAATTTGGCATTCCCCGCCAATCGGGATTGGCAACCGACGCCCGAGCCGCATTGAAAATATATCCCCCTTTCGATCAACTGGAAGCCTTCAAAGGGCTGGAAGCTTTTTCCCACATCTGGATCATTTTTGTCTTTCATTCCGGGATGCGGGATACCTGGAAAGCCACCGTTCGGCCGCCGCGGCTAGGCGGCAACCGTCGGGCCGGTGTGTTTGCCACCCGTTCCGGATTTCGGCCCAACCCCATCGGTATGTCGGCCGTCCGGCTCGAAAAGATCACCCGCGAAAACAAGGAAACCCGCTTATATCTGTCCGGCGTCGATCTGATGGACGGCACCCCGGTGTTGGACATCAAACCCTATCTTCCTTATGCCGACGCCATTACCGATGCCTGCGGCGGATTTGCCCCGCATCCACCGGAATCGCTTGTTCGGGTCGAGTTCAGCCCCGAAGCCGAATCTTTCTGTCTCGAAAAAGAAAAATCCGGATTTCCAGGCTTGATGCGGCTTATCGAACAGCTCCTGAAATTGGATCCTCGGCCGGCATATTATGCCTCCAGCGATCAGAAAAGCGATTTCGGCATGAAAATTTACGAATTTAATGTCTTATGGCGGTTTTATGACGGCACCGCCCAGGTTACAGCGTGCCACGACACAAAAAGATAGCCTCAATCAACAAAAACAGATGCAGAACCCAAACAGCCACCCCATTCTGTTATGTGCGTCCATGGTTGTCTTTGATTGTCCGTGTCATCCACTTTCAGCAATGATGCTTTTATAAATTGAAAAACACATGAAATGCAACCCAAACAATGAATATCGTTCGCGCTATTTTTTCGACGCCGGAATTCGTTTTGAATGCCAGCGTTGCGGGGCCTGCTGCACAGGCGATCCCGGTGTCATCCGGGTCAACGGGCAAGAGATTCTATTGCTGGCCGATTTTCTCAAGATATCTCCCTCTGAACTGACCCGGTTGCACCTGCGGCCGATCGACGGCGGGTTCAGTATCGTCGAGGAAGCCGACGGTAGATGTCGGTTTTTCGATGAGGGCTGTCAGATTTACCCGGTTCGGCCCTTCCAGTGCCGAACCTTTCCTTTCTGGTTCAACCTGATGCGGTCATCCAAGCAGTGGCAGCAAGTTCTCAAATCGTGCCCGGGAATTGGTTCCGGAGAAAGCTATTCCAGAGAGCGTATTCTCGATATTCTGTCTCAATATATGGAGTATCTGGATATCAAGGTTTTCAGTCAGACAGATCATAGAGCGAATGAAAAATACGAGAGGAGACACAGTTCCCATGCTTGCACGTGATATCATGGACACCCGGTTCCACAACATCCATCCCGAAACGACGATTGCCGATGCGGTGGCGGCCTTCAAGCAGGCCAGCCGTCAAGAAAGCAAAAGCATTTTCGGACTCATGGTCACCGATCACCAGGGGCATCTGGTCGGCATGCTGTCGATGTATGACATTCTGCAGTTCATCCAGCCCAAGCACATCCATATCTGGGGCGAAATGGATGATCTGGATCCGGATCAGTTGTTCGATGAGCGGCTGGAGCGGGTGAAAAAAATCCAGGTGCAAGACATCATGTCCACCGATGTATTGACCGTCTCACCGGATACTCACATCCTGATGATCGTTGACATGATGATCAAAAAACACATCCGCCGCATACCGGTCATCGAAAATGCCGATGTCGTCGGCATCATCTATCGATCGGCTGTGTTTTACCATCTGCTGAACAGGTTTGTCAGTTGACCCTAATCGTTCACATTCTTTCCCCAGCAGGGGAGGCCGGGAAGGCGGGTGTTGATATGTGGAGGCTCGGGTTTCAAACCTTTCCAGATCACGCCGCCATCCAGAAAGAACATGGCTGATAAAGGAAACGTACTATGCCGACAATAAAAGAACGAAGTGTATTGAGCGGAATGCGGGTCAACGAAACCATGCGCCGACAGGTTGCTCATCTCCCGATGCGCCAAACGTTGGCCAAAGCCATCAATTTCATGATCCGACTCAAGGTTGGTGCCGTGCTCATCACCAATGACGATGGCAGGCCCGAAGGGGTGGTTTCCAAGACGGATATCATCGGCGCTTATTACGCCGGATTGCCGGTGGAAACATCGCTGGGAGACCTCATGAGCGGGCCGCCCTTGTTCTGCTATCCGGACGATGCGTTGGAATCTGCACTGAATGTGATGCAGCAGAACGGCATCCATCGGTTATACGTCCGGGGATCGGATGAAAATACCCTCATCGGCATTCTGGCATATCCGGATATCGTGGGGCAGATATACCGATTCTGCCGGGTGTGCAGCAAGGGAATCCGAAATAAATCAGAAAAAGAGGGGGGCGTGGATGGCAATCGGGCCAAAGTCATGGAGGCCATGCGGCGATCCATCACTTCTTTTCATCAGGATGACGCCCTGGCCGACGTCATCGAATCACTGGCGGCCAAAGGCCCCGGAGCTGTGCTGATCACGGACGCCGATGGGCGGCCGGTCGGCGTCGTTTCCCGGACGGACCTGATCATCGCTTACAACCACGGTGTTCCTACTGAAACAGCCGCCGGTGCGGTCATGAGTACCCCGCTCGATGCCTGCTGCAAGGAAGACCTGCTGGTGGATGCCCTCCGACAGATGCTCGTTCGGGATATTCAGCGGCTTTTCGTTTACGACAAACACTCCGAGCATATCACCGGTGTGCTGAGTTTATCCGATGCGGCCAAGTTTCGTTCCGGCACCTGCATGGCGTGTATGCCCAGCCGGGTCATGACCGGATAAACCGCTTTTACGTGCCGGCCGTTTTCCAGCATCTGTCTCCCATTGTCAACACCGTTGTCGGTCATGTCTGGGGATATCATGCGGCGCTGGAGATCAATGAAGGCTTAAAGCTGTTGTATAATTTCAGGGAAGATATTTGGCAAATGGGGGATCGCTATATCTCGCTATATCCAGGATGGAATGGATGTGTATGAACTGGTTCTGGAAAGACCGTTTCGGGAAAAAGTGGCCGAGTGCTATTA
>CAZBUL010000127.1:0-2775 GCA_964495045.1 uncultured Desulfobacterales bacterium
CCTTGATACTCATCCGGAAACAATGCCTCTTTTCAATCCCGCCATCGTTTCAATATAACGGCCTTTAAGATGCCTTTGGTTGTATCGGAAAATCGTATCAACCAGAGGTGTATGCAGCTTGCCAAAAATCTCGGCGTATTTTCGACTGATCCATCGATAATACTTTTCCATACTTTTCATGTTTTGGGAAAATTGAATATGGATCAACTCATCGATCAATCGGTCTGGATCGCCTTCGAAAAAATGATCTGATTGTGGCGGCGGGCCTCCGGGAATGGGCTGATATTCCTGAGTGAAAACGTAGGCTCCCCACAGGCTTTTCAGAAAACGAAAGCGTTCCACATCTTCCGCCAACGTGGTGTTGAAGCCATACATACAGACAAATTCCACATTGTCTCTATATGTGAAGTTGAACAGTTCATATTTTTTTCGCAAGAAATCAAGATTCCGGTTGTCATTGAGGCTGAAATAATAATTGCTGCGGGTAAATCGCGTGTTGCTGCAATGGATGCGTCTGAGCAGCGCGGCCCTGTTTCGATCGACAAAACGCAAATCCAGCGTCTGCGTGAAATTGACCATAATATTTCGGGAAACCATTTCCTCGAGAAGACCGTCCGCATGGGGAAGGGATAACAGATTATCGTCGAGCAGAATCAATTTGGATCGCCGCCCGTTTTCAAGCAGGGTAACAAGATCGCTTACCTGTCGAGGCCCTCCTTCCTTCACCGGCACAAGGCAGAAAGGGCAATGCATCGGGCAGCCGCGCGACAGAAAACCGATAGCGCGGTCGGCCAATTCCGGATAAGCGTCATAATCGGGCGCCAGCGCCTCGATCGCTTCGGGAAGACGCTTTTGCAAATCGATTCCGGAACCGCCCAATTGCAGAGAATCGCCATACCTGTTTTGAAGTTTTTGGATTTTGCCTTCTGAAATTCGAGATGAAAACAGGCAACTGGCATAAATCTCCCGGGCGGAACGAAGCTGGGTTACCCCGCGGGTCAACATCATACCTCGGCCCTGCTCCTTGAAAAAACGATAAAGTTTCATCAGCGCCAGATTGGGCAGGGTTCCATCGACATCGATGAGCAGAACATCCACTTTTTTGTTTTTGATCGGATGGATGGCATTTTCTTCCTGTATCGACGGCAAATCGAGCATCGTTTCCAACAAATGATGTGGAACCAGACATTGCTTCTCTGGGATCACCGAAACGATGAACTGGATATTGGGAAAAAGGTCATCCATGATCTCCAGAAAGACCGGGAAAAAACTGTCTCCACAGTATCGGTCGGGTCGATGGAGTATGATCACCCCGGGATGGTCCAACGGTGTCTTCGCTTTTGGAAATGCATGATAAGCATGGCAAACGGCATCCAGAAAAAGCCGGAACGGTCGATACAGGCTGCCGGGAATAGCGGACCACTCCTGTTCCCCCGAAGATGGATTGTGCAGCCAATGGCGGACATCCAGCACATCGTAATCGAAAAGTAATCGGCAGATTCTGTCCAATATATGCATCGAGGGAAGTCGTTTGTATTTCGCACCGCGATGAAAGAGAATATCGAGAAATTTTGCCGGATCGATCAAAGAGGCATTGGCGGAAAACAGGGAATGATAGCGTCGGGTGCGGCACAAAAAGCCTTTCATGTCGTGTGTTTCGTCACAATCATGCAGCGAGAAATCGTCACCATATCCCAATATAAAATTGCTGCCAGGGGCCAATTTTTCTTTGGGATTATTCTGTGCAAATTTTCTATGAAAGCATTCCCCCATTTTCTGTGAATGTTTCTGAATCGTTCCGTCGGTATCTATTTGCATGCCTCCCGTCACCAGTTGACTCTTAACTTTGCTTTTATCGGTGGCGGAATGCAGAATACGCAGATTCCATGTCAACATAGGAGCGGATTTATCACCCACTAACGTATTGAATGAAAACGGGATGCGTTTTAGATGCCCGGGGCTGTTGTACGACAGGAAGATGAGCCGCAGCAATTCCAGGGTTTGTTCATCTGCGTCGAGCAATGTCCATTTGGCGATCGACGAGTCCGTCTTTCTCGGTGACAACTGGCCGGCGCCGTTCAATTTGGCATTTTGATAATCGAGGCGAAGAAGATACATTTCTAATATGAACCGTATTTAATAACTTGTGCTGTTCCACGGTTCTGGTGTCAGCACCATATCCAGACTGTCTGAAGTCTGAGAATCGATTTCAGGAAATATGGATTCGACGATCTGCTTGACCTGATCGATGGGTACCCGTTTTTCGGTTAAATACAACAACCGGAAAAAATGATCATGGGTTTTGGCCGGTTTCTGCAAATCGGTTTCCCAGCGGGATATCGTCGCATTGTCGATCCCCATGATTTCAGATAGTTTTTTTGCAGTAAATCCCATATTTTTCCTGAGATACCGAATTTCTTTTCCCTTCAGGGACGATTTCTTTTCTGCCAGTGTTTTTCCAATCAATGCATTCAATTCCGGCATTTTGGGAATGCCGACTACCTTTTCCCCGCAATCACAGCGAAATGTATCGATTTGCCGCAGAATGACGTTGTCGAGACCGGATTCAAGGTATCTGTGATCCTCCACCATAAGATTCATCAATTGCTTGCATTTTCTACATTTCATTTCACCATCCTATCAATATACTGTAATGCAGAATACACTGTGCGACTGGATATCGATCGCCGCAATAAACGTGACATCATCATTATCAAGTGTTTTTCCATCGATACGACATTTCCATGTATCATAATCAGGTTCATACCGAACATC
>CAZBUL010000127.1:2875-8718 GCA_964495045.1 uncultured Desulfobacterales bacterium
TTTTTGATGTAACGTCAAACTAATAGATTGAAATATTCTATAATTCTGTAGCAAATAGTGAGAAAGGACAAAGCCGGTATTGGATAAACCGGCTTTGTCACGAATATCTGATGATCCCAAGTAACAATATCCGGCGATCATCCATTTTATTCCTGGTTGGGCAAGAAATTGTCACTGTGCGAGCCTTTTCGAGATTTTGGCCACATGGGCTCCCTGAAACCGGGCGCCGGCCAGTTCGTTGTCGGTGGGCGTCCGCTCGCCGCTGGTGCCGGCGATGGTGGTAGCCCCGTAAGGGGAGCCTCCGGTGATGGCGCTGTTGTCCGTCTGCCCGGAAAACGCGTAGGGCAGCCCGACAACCACCATGCCGTGATGCAGCAAGGTAATGTGAAAACTCAGCAAGGTGGATTCCTGCCCGCCATGCTGGGTTCCAGTGCTGGTAAACACACTGCCGACCTTGCCAACCAGCGCGCCTTTGGCCCACAGTTGACCGGTGGCATCGAGAAACTGGCGCATCTGGCCGCACATGTTGCCAAACCGGGTGGGCGTGCCGAAAATGACGGCATCCGCAGCGGCCAGATCGTCAACCGCTGCAATGGGAATATGCGCCATGCTCTTTTGGGCGTCGAGTGCTCCCATCGCACCCAGAATGTCTTGAGACAGAGTTTCGGGAACCCGCTTCAAGACGGCCTCGCAGCCCGGTACCTCCCGGATGCCTTCGGCCACTGCTTCCGCCATTTTGTGGGTATGGGAATACATGCTGTAATACAGAATAAGCACTTTGCTCATGGTGGTCTCCTTTTTTGTGTGTTGATGGACATTTTTTCATTGATTCTTGCTCAATTTCCGCCGCAATTCATCGGGAACGGCGATGGATCCATTTGCTTCGTAATCGTAACATACCTGTATCGATTCGGCCGCAGCATAGAGAATCGCCGAATCGGATGCATCCGTCAACCGATATCCCAGTGTGAAACTTTTCGAGCCGATTTCCTTCACCCAAATCCCGACCGTCAACCGGGTATTGGCAAAGATGGGCCGGATGAAATCACAGTCGATATGGGCCAGTATGGAAGGAAACTGACTGAAGGCGGTGCCTTCGATCATTTGTTGAAAAAAAGCAAGCCGGGCCTCGGTAAAATATGTGAAAAACACGGCATTGTGAACATGCCCCGTCAGGTCGATATCCTGAAACCGGACAGCCATTGTTATTTCGAATCGATTTTCCATGGTATTTTTTCTCGAATCACTGATTTTGTTTGGCATCGTTTATTTATCCGTCAAGCCTGGTACGTCACCGTCCGAACGGCCGGGGATGTTTCCTGGTAACCGGCCTGAGCGCGCCGTTGGTTTTTATATGCTGAAATTAAATCGCTGCGCTGCTGGATATCCATTTTCAATGTCATGAAAGCCTGAAGCTCCTGCCCCCCGCCCGGATGGATCAACCCCACACCGACGGATTCCACAAAAAAAGGCTTTTCTGTCGAATAAATTTTCGACTGGGCCGCATCCGGGAACGGCGTGAAAGAGGGGGTGGATTCGTCGTGGCTGTCGATGCGGAAATAGCCGTCATTATCGGTTCTGGCGCGGACATCCGGAGAAAAGGTGTTGGGAAACTTCACGAAGTATATCCGTTTATGCAGGGTGGGATGGCCGAAAATACCGTTCATCAGCCCAGGCCAGGGTCTGCCGAAGACGAGCCATCCGTTGGCATTGTCGTCTGCCTGAGCTGGCGGGTTGCGGATGATCTTCGCATCGATGCCAAAGAAGGGCAGACCGACGGATCCGGGTTTGGCGGGGATCGCTCCGGGAATCGGGCTGATGACAATCCCGCCGGTTTCAGCTTGCCACCATGTTTCCACAATGGGGCATCGGCTGCGGCCGACAATGTCATGGTACCACGTCCAGAGCGTCGTATCGAGAGGTGCGCCGGTCGAACCCAACAGCCTGAGCGTGTTCAAGTCGTGCCGTTCAGGACGGTGATTTCCCGATTCCATCAGGCCGCGAAGGGTTCGGGCCGAGGCATAGAAAATGGTCCCACCGTATTTTTCGATGATTTCCCAGAATCGGTCCGGGTAAAACGGGCTGGGCCGGCCTTCGAAAAGAAGGCTCGTGGTGCCGTTGACCAGCGGGCCATAAACCGTATAGGCATGCCCGCAGCGCCAGCCGATATCGGCCGTGCACCAGAATATATCCTCATCGCGGATATCGAAAATCCATTTGAATGTCTGCATCGCATAGACCAGATAACCGGCGGTGGTGTGAACCACACCGTAAGGCCGATCGGATGCAGCGCCCGTATAATGGATAAAGAGCGGGTCTTCGGCATCCATTGCCTCAGCGGGGCAATCACTGGAGATATGCGGGCTGCCGATCTCCTCATCCCACCAGAAATCCCGCCCTTTCTTCAGGGGTGATTCCCCTCCCGCCCGCCGGACGACGATGACATCGGTGATTGCGGGGCATGACAGCAGCGCCGCATCGACGACATCCTTTTTTCCCTTAAATTCACCGCCGGCCGACAAATTGTTTGAGCAGATCAACAGACAGGGCTGGGTCTCCATGATCCGGGTTCTGAGAATTTCGGCATCGCTGCCATCGTAAATGGCAACGTGAACGGCGCCGATCCGGGCGCATGCCAGCATGGCAACCACCAGCTCCGGAATCATGGGGAGATAGAGGCACACCCGATCCCCTTTCTTCACCCCGTGCTGCTTCAACACATTGGCAAAGCGGCAGACCAGGCGATGAAGCTGCTGGAATGTCAGGGTCTTCTCTTCTCCGGGCCGTTCTCCTTCCCATAAGAGGGCGGCCTTGTTTCGTCGGCCAGAGTTCAGATGCCGATCCAGACAGTTCACCGTTACGTTCAGTTTTCCTCCCACAAACCAGCGATGGATGCCTTCCCGAAAATTCTCTTCCAGCACGGTGTCCCATTTTTGGAACCAGTCCAGTTCATCGGCCTGCTGCGCCCAGAACACTTCGGGGGAATAAAGCGATTTTCGCAATATCCGCCGGTATTCATCGATATGCTGAAGCCGGGCGACTTTCCGAAAAGCATCGGGCGGCGGGAATACCGGGTCTTGGGGAGAGAGCGATGTGATGGATTTTCTATCGGGGATATCCTCCATCACCAGGGTGAGCCGGTTGCGGCCATCCCGCCGTTCATAGGTGATCGTGTCCACCACTTTACGGACCATGCGCAGTCCGAGTTCGATGTGCGCGATATCTTCTGCGGAAATGTCGTCGGTCGGTTTGTCAGGAACGATTGTCGGATCGTATGGTTGGCCGTCATCCACCAGGGTGATGGTCAGCCGCCGGTTTTTCAGGGACAATCCGACCTCGACAATGTGCTCCCGGCTGTCCTCGAAAGCGTGGGATACGATGGAGACAAAAAGTTCTTCCACAGCAAGATGGGCGGCAAAAATCAGTTTGTCGCTCAATCCATGCAGTTTGCCGAAGGCCTCCATCTTTTCACAGAGCTGTTTGATTCCGGAAATTTGATTCCGCAATTGCAGGCTATAGTCGTTGGACATGGATCACCTCTGGTTGAGTCGCCATAAGGCCGTTTGGCCCAGAAAGTTTTCGGCGGTTTCCTCGTATTTTTGAATGAAATCAACCTTCTTGATTTGTTTGAAAAAAGCGGCGCCATTTTCGAAAGATGAATGAAAATACAGCCAGTAGCTTTTCATTCTATCCATCAGATGCGACGGCCCGCTCAATTCATCCCGGTATGCGGCGTAGAGATCGTCATGGAATTTCTTGAATCGTTCAACCGGCCGGGAAATGTATTCATCTCCGGTACGCAAAATTTCCGGCAGAAAGGGATTGGACAGTACCCCTCGGCCGATCATCCAGCGGGAAATGGTGGGAAACCGGGTTTGCAACTGAGCAAAGGATGCATAATCGAAGATATCGCCATTATATGTGACCGGATGGGTGATATGCGGCAGGCATTCTGCGAAGGTTTCCACATCCACACATCCGGTGTACAACTGAACACCGGTGCGGGGATGGATGATCAGCTCCACAAGGGGATATTGATTGAAGATAGGAAGCAGCCGAAAGATTTCCTCTTTTTTTTCCCGGCCGATGCGGGTTTTGATGGACAGCCGGGTTGGAATGGCAGGCAGCACGGTGTCCAGAAATGCCTGGATGGTTTCCGGGTGCGGCAGCAGGCCCGAGCCCCGGCGTTTGTTGGCCACCATCTGCGCCGGACAGCCCAGGTTCCAGTTGACCGTGTCGAAACCCAGATCGTGGAACACAGCAGCCATCCGTATGAATCCGTCCGGATCGTTGCTGATGATCTGCGGGATCACCGGCATGCCATGATTGTTTTCGGGCAGAATGTCTTTGATATGGGAACGCTTGATCTGTTTGGCTGAAAGGGTCGTGATGAACGGAGCGATGGCCGCGTCGATCCCCTGAAAATGGGCGGTGTAAAGATTCCGGTACAAGGCGTTCGTGAAGCCCCGCAGCGGAGCCAGCACCAGAAACAGGGGCTTCACGGATGCGTCAGGCATTTATCTTCCATTGCTCAAGACGGGAGTCAGATCGAATGCAAAGGAAATGGCTAAAGCTCCCTGTGGAATCGGCAGGGTTTTGTCGAAATCCATAGGCGGGGGAACGATGCGGCGGGCGTTTTCGCCCGTGTACATCAGAACATCTTCCATGACCGTTCCGTGTTCATCCAGAAACAACAGATAGATGGCCAAGTGATTGAAATATCTGTTGCCGGTGATCAAAGCCGGCGTTCCTGAAAGTTTCAGGGATTGCGATTCATTGTGATACCGATAAACGATTTCCATCTCGTTTTTTCGCCACACGCCTTGCTGATCACCGTCCTGAAGCCTGATCATCAACGCATCCTGTGTGATTTTGCCGCCTTTGTAGGAAAAGACGGTTCCCCCGCAGCCGGTAAAACATCCGGCTGACATCATGACGATAACCAACCACCTGACAAAGCGCGGACTTCTGGAATGCATAAGCGGTCCTCCCATGAATGAAAAGTCGATAGCTGATTTTCGGTTACGACGGCAGATTATATCCTTATCCAAAATTTGATGGATTTTCCGGTTGTTTCCGTTGTCGCAAACCTGTATGAATATCTATAAAATGGCGGGCAATCGATGACAGTATTACAGGACGCAGCGACAAGAATTCAAGAGAAAAATGGCTTGATCATCGTTCAGGAGGGCATAACTTATGAAGTTACTGCATGTTTCATCCGCTGGCATTTATTTACCGGGTTTAAGCCATCGACGGTTTCTGCTGCGAATATCCGATATTCGTTTCGGGCTGGCGGTTTTAATCATTATTGCAGCCTTGTGCGGCGGCTGTGCCGGAAAATTCATTGGCGAAAAAGGGGATAAGGTCATCCGAAAAAACTATCTGATTCTGCTGAAGGATGGAAAACAGCAGGGGGAATGGAAAACGAATGAACTGGCTGTCTCATACCAGTATGAAACGGCAGCATCTGCCTTGAATATCTCCGGAACCGTCCAGTTGCTGGGAGGATTTTCTGTTGGATTTCAATGGATCACCCATCTTGATACCCACTTGCTGTTACTCGACGATCAGGGCCGCATTCTGGAGATCGTGCCGGTGTTCGCTTCCGGGCTTCAACGCGTATCGGATTCGATCCCCATGAAATTCGTATTGAATATCCCGCTTCCCGAAGGAACCCATACCTTCTCATTTGCCTATGAAGGAGAGCTGAAGGGAGCAGGTGCGTTGGACAGCTCGACGTTCGATATCCGATTCACCCCGGTAGCCAAATGAGGCCATGCCAAAGAATTCATGATTTCGAGTAAAAATCTGGCGAAAACAGCCGGAATCGACTATATTGG
>CAZBUL010000128.1:0-8689 GCA_964495045.1 uncultured Desulfobacterales bacterium
AGAAAAAATTCCGCGAATCCTGATTGTCGATGATGATCCGGACATCCAGAAATTATTCAAACAAGGGGTTCAGTTTGTAGGCTATGACTGTCTGACAGCAGGCAGTGCCTTTGAAGCGCTTGAAATTCTTCAGAAACAGTATGTCGATGTGGTGGTTTCGGATATCAACATGCCGGAGATGAACGGGCTGGAACTGATCAAGGTGATCAAGGAACGGCACGACTCGGATGTTATCATCATGACCGGGTATATCGAGGATTTCACCTATGAAGAGATTGTCGGCCGGGGCGCCAGTGATTTTATCCAGAAGCCGGTCCGCATTTCAGAATTTATCGCCCGGTTGAAGCGGGTGATCTTCGAGCGGAAAACGTTGGCGCAACGCAACGATGCGGCTGAAAGCCTGATGCTGAATCTGGAAAAATTCCAGCGGGCCATGGACGGCATCATTCACGCATTTTCACTGACTGTTGAAATGCGTGACCCATACACGGCCGGGCATCAGCAGCGGGTGGCCGAACTGGCGGCGGCCATCGCTACAGATATGGGTATGGCGCCGGACCGGATTTACGGGCTGCGCATGGCCGGCAGTATTCACGATCTGGGCAAGATCATCATCCCTTCCGAAATCCTCTGCAAGCCAGGCCACCTGGGGCATCTGGAATACGAGATGATCAAAAACCACGTGCAGGCAGGCTATGATATTCTGAAAAAAATCGAATTTCCCTGGCCGTTGGCCGATATCATTCTTCAGCATCACGAACGGATGGATGGATCGGGGTATCCGCATGGACTTGTTGGGGATAGCATTCTTCCCGAAGCCCGGATACTGGCAGTGTCGGATGTATTTGAAACCATGTCTTCCCATCGTCCCTACCGGCCGTCTCTGGGATTGAACCGCGCTATCGATGAGTTGAGATCGAACAGATGCCGTCTATACGATGCGGATGTGGCGGATGTCTGTTTGAAACTGATACTAGAAAAACGTTTCCGTTTTGAAGGGGCGTGGGGAGGTTTCGATAGGGAGGGCGGTCCGTCAGATGCCGATGGGCCGCCGATTTAAAATCCTTTTATCCTTTTCGACAATAAAAATGCAGATTGAATGGATCCTGCGGAATCTCACAAACTGCTATGTCCGAAAATCCCGCCTGTCTTAACAAATCGACAGCCTGTTCCTGCCCCCACATCATGCCGAGACCCGCACCGCCGCCGATCAGACCGACCGGCAGACAATGCATCAGGCTGACCGTATAAAGAAACGGCCCCATGGGATGATTGTGATTCTGCCGATGGGTGGAGTGCGCCGCAATATCCACCATGCTGAACATGCCGCCGGGCGCCAGGATATGGCTGACGCTTTGCAGGGCTTCCAAGGGTCTGCTTTGATCATGAATGGCGTCGAAGGCAAAAACGTAATCGAAGATACCGCAATGACGATCATCGTCCTTGAGGGTGGAAGCGTCCATCAACCAGGTGCCGGCATTGGACAGTCCCATGGCATCTATGCTGCTTCGGGCGGAGTCGATGGCGCCGGCATCACTGTCTATCCCGATGAATCGGCTAAGGGGAAAGGCCTGGGCCATCAGCAGCATCGCCACGCCTTCGCCGCAGCCGAAATCACAAACCCGGATGCCGCGCTTCAGGCGTTCGACGAGAACACCGTCTGCAACGGACGGCAGAAATGTTTCGATCAGCACCTGCCGGTGTTTGGCATTGGCCAGTTCAGACATGAATGCCTGAAACCGGGAATAGACGCGGTAAGGAATGCCTTCTCCCGTCTGAAATGCCTCAACCACCGCTTCCATGGCACAGGTCGTCAGCAGGGGGATTTCCTGGGTATAAACCGCCAGATTCGTGTTCCCCGTTTTTTTTACCAGAAAAACGGCATGTTCGGGAGGGAGCAGATATCTCTCGATACCGTCATCTCCTGTCAGAATCTCCACGACATGGCCGGTGCACATCACCCCGAGCCACTCCCGAACATAACGGGGGCTCATCGCGGCCAGGGCGGCAATGTCTGCCGGTGTGGCGGGTTGGGAAAAAGCCGCCATGGCTTCGAAGAGGCCGGTTCGATATCCGATCGCCATGGCCAGATTCAGTGATCCGTAATTGAGGATTTCGGCCATCCGGCGGCCGAAGGCTTCCTGTTTTTTATCCATGCGGTTCTCGCTTATGCGGTGATGGCCTGCGGGTTTTCATTTTCCAGTTTCAGGGTGTCGATATCTTTCCTGAGCTTGTTGCGATAATAATTCACTGAATTTGGATTGGCCATGATCATATCCAGTTGCCGGGTATGCAGTGTCAGATATCCGAGGATTTCCATCTGTTTTTCCATGTGGGCCATTTCATGGTTTTCCAGGCGGGAAGCCAGATGGTCTTCCTTCACTTCCACCCGGAACCCCAGCTCTTCCAGAATATCCTTGATGAAATAAACACGGCCGAGCCTGCGGGATACATCGGCAGCGCCGCCCTTGAACTGAAAACTGATGTAATTTTCCCGGGGCCGTTCACTGATCAGCGCTTCGATCGTCGAAAAATGGTAACCAAGACGGGAGCTCAGGCTGCAATAATGCTTTGAAATCATAAAATAATTGCGTTCTGCATACGCCGATCGCATGCCAGGTGTCAGGGCTGTGTTGGCGGTGGACTGGTACATGACCGACATCAGGCCTTTTCTGTCCAGTGCCGGCGGGCCGTCCCAGGGGATGGCAACAAACCCTTTCCAGAAAGCTTTCATGGGGATGGAGTCGATGTTCTCCAGCTTCACATATTTCCCCGGCACTTCTTCCGTGAACCCGTCATCCAGATTGAGCACCCACCATTGCATGGGAACCCGATAATGGAGCTGCTTGCTGGATCGTTCCGAAAAATTGTGATCCTTGCCGAAATTGAACATTTCGGTGACGGATTTCTCATGGATAAAACGGGTGATGTCATGAAACGTGGTGCAGTTGGCCGGGCAGAACTCCCGGGAATCTGGATCCAGCAAATGGAGTGGAATGATGTGGGTGCTGACCTGCTTCAGAATTTCGTGTACCGGACTGCCTTCCATCAGATGCGTCCGGCTGACACCGGCACCGGAAAGCAGCGCCGGAACTTCACCATCATAAACTGCCCGGCTGGAGGCATCGACCGTGACGATCTGGCCCTGTTTGAATCGGGTGGTGGCATCCGGAACGCCAAATAAAGCCGGTACGCCGAATTCTCTGGCTACATTGGCCAGATGTCCGGCAAATCCTCCCTGCTCTGTAATGACGGCCGCCGCCCGGTTCAACAGAGATGCCCATCGGGGAAGGGCCTGGCGGGCAATCAGAACCGCACCTTCCGGAAATGCCAGCACATCGACTCCCCGGTCCCCCAGATAAACCGGCCCGCTGCCGGCACCGGGACTGGCGGTGATTCCGCCGCCGCCGATGAATCGCTGTTGGAGTTCGGGGTCGGACGCAGTGATTTCAGCATCCGCGATCTGTATTTGTTTCAGCGGACGGCACTGCAGAATATGGATCACCCCGTTTCCGGCAATGGCCCATTCGATATCCTGGGGCATGCCGTAGTGATTTTCAATGCGGACGGCGATCTCCGCCAGCTGCCGGGCCTGGTCGTCCGTCAAACAGGGGAGGGTGCTTTCCGCTTCGGTCAGATCCATGCGGCAGACCCCTTCCTGGGGATAACAGACGAATTTACGTTCCTTGAGACTGACCATTTTTTCGTCGATTTGCATCGGTTCCCGGCGGGACACCACAAACAGATCACATGCTACGCTGCCGTCCACCACCGATTTGGGAAGTCCCCATACGGCGTTGATGAAAATCCGGTCATCCCGGCTGGAGACCGGACTTTTGGAGTAGATGACACCGCCCGCCACCGCATCGACCATGACCAGACATCCCACACACATCAGGATGTCTTCATCCCGAAACCCTTTGTTGATCCGATAGGTGATGGCCTGAAGGCTGTATTTGCTAGCGATAACTTCCTTGTAGGCATGAAAGACGTGCTCGAAGCTGACATTCAGCTCGGATCGGTATTGCCCGGCAAAGGAACTGCCTTCGGCGTCTTCTCCCAGAGCGCTGCTACGGAGTGCTACCGTGATTCGACCGCCGTTTTCGGCTTCCAGATCTTCCCAGGCCCCGCGGATGGCGTCTTCAAGATCGTCGGGGATGCGGGAGCGAATCACCAGTTGCTGGACTTCGGCGCTGAACGAGTAGATATCTTCGATATCGTCGGTATCGATGGACTGTAGCTTGCGATCGATTTCCACCTGAAGGCTGTTGTAGTCCATGAACCGTTTGAATGCCGTGGATGTGATGACAAATCCTGCTGGCACCTTCAGGTGAATCCGGTTTTTGACCTCACCGAGGTTTGCCATCTTGCTGCCGGCGACTTCTGCTTTCTCTTTATCGAGTGCGTTGAGGGGCAAAATCATGCGGGTGGTTGGCAGGGATCGAGTCTGTTTGAGAATGGCATCCACGGTTTTTTCGATGGTGTCAAACTGGGTGTTGAGTTCCGTGTATTTGCCGGGCGCCAGATGGTGAAGGCTTTGGATCATGCGGAATACATTGACTGAAACGGATGTGGCATTGGACCGGACAAAAGGCATGTCGTATATCCGATTCCCCTGAAGGGCCTGTTCCATTTCGGCCATGACCTCGAGTGATCGATTGTTGGCGCTTAACAGCAATTTGAAATTGTGATAGCGTTCTTTGAATGCGACCCGAAGTTCTTCAATATTTTCCGGATCGGCGGGCGGGGTATCTGCAGAAAAAAGATTCTTGAAGAATTTTCGGATGCTTTGCATGTGAGGGATATATCATTAGTAGAATAATAGATGTGGGATATCAGCCCATAGGTGATATCCCCCCATAGCCCCCATGCAACATGGGGGCTATGGAGCGACTGGAAAAGGATATCAGTGTTCCAGCTTCAGCCCCCAGCCTTCGAACATGAACAGGATGGAATAGCCGTACCACATGGTGTAAACGACGTAAAAAACAAGTGAAAACACCACAATGCCCCATTTATCCATAATATTCTGAGGATCTACACCATAATAATTATAAGCGCATTCGACCGCTCTTTTGTTGATATCACCGATAAACTTGGTTTCAACGAACTTGCTCTGCCTGTTAAGGTCTTTGGTCAGCGCTTTCATCGCCATCCACCAGTTATAGGTAGCCAAGCGTTCATCCATTCCATATTTCGTCTTGACGCTCTCTCCCTTGTTGTTGAACATCTGATCCGAATCATCCAGACAGTTGGTCAAAATACTGCCGAGATCCCCGCTGACTTTCACTTCGGCACCCGACAAATTGACCATGGCTCCGGATTTCATGAACAGCGGAGCGGTTTCTTTGGCCTGTTTCTCATCTTTCATCACCACGGATGCGGTAATGTTGTTTCCGGAAAATTTGGCGGCTTTCTTTTTGAGATCGGGAATGTAGTAGGCAGACCCCTTGGAAATGGAGTTGTAGAGCCCATCGAGATAGTTCAATCCGTTCTTACCGCCGAAAACTGGCATAAACATGATGGCCAGGACAACAAGGAATGCGACCATCAGTCCGACGCCGCTGTAGAATTCTTTCTGGTTGTGTAACATCAGGCACCCTCCCCTTTCAGTGTTTTGATGTTCATTAGAAACGTGCCGATCACCCATACGGCAAATATCCCGATGACAATGAAAAATGAATAGACTCCAATTTTATCCAGAATACCGGCCATTTCTTTGGACAGTGTGATGAATTCGAGATCCGCCAGTTTTTTGGGAAGGGCGAAAAACCGGTTGACGAATCCGGCCAGAACGGACATGGCATAGAATCCCCGGATGGTAATGCCCGGAACGACTTTGGTTACCAGCGCCCCGATCTGAATTCCCAGAAGTGAGCCGAGCAGCATCCCCATGGCCAGTGTATAGAAAATGAATCCATAAATAGCGTACTGGGTAATCCCGGCATAACCGGCGGTAAAAATGATCTGGAAGATGTCGGTTCCGACGGTCGTCAACGAAGAGACACCCAGGACATAAACAAAGATCGGAAAAGTGAGAAATCCACCGCCCACCCCCATGATGGCGGCAGCCAATCCCACCAAAACGCCGCTCAGAACCAGGAATACACAGGAAATCTGACGGCCGCCGGGGATGATTCCTTCATCGAAAGTGATCATGGGAGGAATCTTGATAGCCTGAAGTTTTCTCGGAAGATTGCCGATATCTGCGCCTTCCGATTTGCCGCCGTGGGCGCCGCCGGTATCTCCGGATTTTCTGGCACTCAAAAAATCCATCAATGCATAAATTCCCAGACCGCCCAGCATGAATACATAGATGGTGGTGATGAAGGCATCGCTCAAGACCGGATTGATTTCATACAGCCACCGGTTGATGATACCGCCGGTCGTGGCGCCGACCATGGCGCCGATCAGAAAGATCAGGGCCAGGGATACGGAGATATTGCCAAGCTTTTTATGGATGACGCTTCCCATGATGGCTTTGGCAAAAATATGGAACAAGTCGGTGCCGACCGCCAGAATACCCTTGATACCGGCGCTCATCAGCGCAGGAGCGATGACGAATCCGCCGCCGGCACCGATGCATCCGGTGATCAGACCGGCACAGATGCCGATCATGATGGAGGCGATGAAGATTCCATTCGAATAAAAGGCAGGACTGTAAGCGGTTTTATCACCGATAAAATTGGGCAGAGCGCTTGAAATCTGATCGGCGAAGGCAAAGCCGCCCAGAATGATCGGAAGGGATAACAGGCCGAGGATGGCAAGTCGTTTTCTGTCGCCGAGAATCGTTCTGGACATCTCGATTTCCCATGATGCATGGGCTCTGGCGCCCGCCATCATAAAATGTCCCCACTGTTTGAAAAAATTCATGTCGATGCTGCTCCTATGTGGTGTGTTAATTAAAAGATAAACGGTGAGACCAATCACATCATTGGCCGGACTGGGGCAATTTACAGGAACTCATCACCTCCTCGAGATGTTTTATTTTTTCCAATTGAATGGATTTTTTCTTGAATGCATCCTGAAGTTTGTATAACAGCTCGTCGATATTGATGGGTTTCATCAGATAATCGAAGGCGCCCACCTCCATGCCTTCCCGGGCGATTTCCAGGCAGGCATGACCGGTCAGCATGATAACTTCAAGCAAAGGGTTGATCTTTTTAATTTTTCTCAGTGCTTCGATGCCGTCCATTCCGGGCATGCGCACATCCAGGACCACGATATCCACATCATGCTCTTTCAGGTAGGCCAGTGCATCTTCGCCGCTGTTGACTCCGACTGCATTGAGCTGTCGTTTTTTCATCCGCTTGAGCAGGGTTTCCAGAAAATCGACTTCGTCATCTACAAAAAGCACACTGAATGGTTCCACCTGCAACCTCCTTCGGGAAACAGCTTTCAGCGATTCGGCAGTATCCGGCACTGAATCGAAAAGACTGTATTGAAAATCGATTGATTGAATTCTGCACTGGTCATGCCTGCTGAGAGGACCGTTCTTTCATCCGGACCTGCTGAATTTTTTCTTCATGTGCCCGTCGCCGCTGAACCGCCGAATCAACTTTGGAAATCAACTGATCCATATCACAGGGTTTCATTATATAGTCGAAAGCACCCAGTTTCATGCCTTCGATGGCGGACTCGACCGTGGCATGTCCGGTCAGGATGATGACGTCGGTAATGGGAAACCGGTTCTTGATTTCCTCCAGCGCCTGAATGCCGTCCATTCCCGGCATTTTCACATCCAGAATGACCACGTCAATGCTGCTGTGCGCCGAAAGCCGATCCAGTGCTTCCTGGCCGGAATGGGCCGACACGATATCGAATCCGCGTTTGTTCAGACGTTTGGTCATCGTTTCCACAAATGGAATTTCATCATCGACTAACAGAATTTTTGCCAGACTCATAATTTTTTCCTCTTATATCCGCCAGTTCTTTGACCGCCAGTTTCAAATGATCGATACTGCTGCCTTTTTTTTCGATCAGAATAATGGATTCGATGTTATGGAACTGATCGATCAGCTCCGTTTGGAGTGTATGGATCACGATCGGCAATGCCGGTGCAACTTGCTGGATTTGATGAAGTAAAGACTGATCGTTAACATCCGGTAGGTCTGGATCCAGTATCAGCATGTCTGGCAATGCATTGGCATGCTGGAGCTGCTCGATGATTTCCCGGCCGCTTTTGACCAACAGAACGAGATAGGCTTCCGCCATCATCTCGCGCTTCAAAAATTCCCGGACATGGGGATTTCGATCTGCAATCAGCAGGGTTAGCGGTTTGTTCACGAATTGCCCTCTGTGGTTTCGTTACACATCCAACTCACTGTCTTTCCACGATTATTTTCTACAATAAATCTTGATATCGATGGTTTTATCATTGTCCGTTAACGGTCATTAGCAATTCATGTACCAAATACAAAGAAATTTCTAACCGGCAAAAATGATTGCGAATGCTGTACCAAAGCCTTGGTCGGTACACGCCCCGATGGAAAATTAATGTCGGTATTTTTTACAGCATGGAAAAACAGCGCTCCGGAGTGCCCGGCAAATCAGTTGTTGACAGAACGATTTGTTATCGCATATCATCACAGACCAAGGTAGATCAAAGTAGAGATTACCTTTTCAGACCCAATCCCGCGCCGAGACATTAAATATAGACTTTCAGAAAATTCATTTCGCAAGGCAGCAG
>CAZBUL010000129.1:0-8672 GCA_964495045.1 uncultured Desulfobacterales bacterium
TTGACGGCTGAAGGCGACGCCTGGAGACTGCTCACCGTCTCTGAGGGTCGTGTCGATCAGCCATATTGGTTCTGTGTTTGGATCAAAAGTCATCGTCGATATTTTTCGTGAAAATTTGGCATTGATCATCGTTTCGGCCGGCCCCCCTCCCAGCCTCCCCCCGCTGAGGGGAGGAGTTCAATGATTCCCAGAAAGAAGGAGTCCGCAGGTTTCATGGTGAAATGAGATAATCCGAGGCCGGGCTGCCTGATTCCAGACCGTCCAGAATCTCATCGATGATGCTTTCGCTGACCACATTGCCATACCAGTGACCAGCGGGATAGACGACCATGACCGGCCCAAAATCACAGCCTTTCATACAGCCGGTGCTGGTAACGGCAGCATTCAGCCCCCGGTCCAGAATTTCGGTTTCGATATAGGGCAGAAAATCGGCGGAGCCTTTTTTGTGGCAGGTGCCTTTGGGTTCTCCGCCCGCCCGGAAGCTGGCGCATACAAAAATGTGATGTTCAGGTTTGTCCATGGTTATTTCCTCTCTTTGTCGTTAAACCCTCATGTTTTTTCCCAACGTTTCGATGACACGGGAAGCTGGAGCTTCCCGTAACGGGTTCCCAAGCAGGAGCTTGGGAACCAGCGGTTGAATATAGTCATTCGGTGTCAGCCGCAGCCAGCACCCGTTCCGGAGCATGCCTCACCACAGGCCGCCCGTTTTCGCTTGGTCAGATGGCGGAGATTTTTCCCTTCGAAAACCGAATGGACGGCTTCATGAATGAGCCCTTCAATTTCGAGAACTTCGATCCCTTTTCCGGTCAACACGCTGCGGGGATTGATGCCCACACCACTGACCAATAGTGTACTGCAATCACTGATGGTGTCGGCCAGTTCATGCCATCGCTGCATCCCGCCTCCAGATTCCGGTGTCCGGCGGGATTCGAGCAGGGTTACGGTTCCGTTGTTCTTGCCGTAGATCAGCAGATGTTCCGCTTCGCCAAGGTGTTGATTGACGAGAACCCCTTCCCGGCTGGCTACCGCAACATGCGGCCGGGATTTGTCCGATGGCCGCGGAGAAAAATCCGAATGATTTTCGCAGGCTTTCAATTGGCGCAACAGTTCCGGTGGCATATCTTCTCCCAGCAGGCCGACCGCATCTGCCCGGCAGCGGGTACAGTGATGCATCTGCGGGATGAATTGCCCGGCCTGTTTCCGGATATGGGCGATCATCTCCGGAGAGGGCTCCGGAATCTCTGCAAAGGCGGCTCCCGGGTTGGGGTAATAGGGAACGCAGTTGAGAATATCCACATCCATGGCTCCCATGCGTTCGGCCACTTCCGGAATGTGGTCATCGTTGATGCCGGGAAGGATGATCGTATTGATCTTGACCACAACGCCGTTTTCCTTCAGCCTGCCAATGGCTTCCAGTTGCCGTTCCAGCAGAATTCTGGCTCCTTCGGTCGGATGAAACACCCGCTTGCCGTACCGGACCCAGGCATAGATTTTTTGACCGATGGTCGGATCGACGGCATTGACGGTCAGGGTGACATGGCTGACCTGAAGCTGTGCCAGCTCCTCGATATACGGACCGATACCCAGCCCGTTGGTGGCCACACACAGCAGCATATCCGGATAGCTGTTGCGCACCCGCCGCAGGGTTTCCATGGTTTCTTCCGGATTGGCGAAGGGATCGCCGGGTCCGGCCAGACCGACTACGGAGATGTTTTTCTTGAGTTCGAGCACCGACTCCAGATAGACCATGGCCTGGGCTGGAGACAGGACACCGGAAGTCACTCCCGGCCGGCTTTCGTTGATGCAGTCGTATTTGCGGTTGCAAAATTTGCATTGAATATTGCACCGCGGTGCAACGGGAAGGTGGACCCTTCCGAACGTATGGCGCACTTTGTCGTTGAAACACGGGTGATTGAGCAGGTTCATGAAGTCACCTTTTTACATATAGGAATAACCGATATCGGATGCTTTCTGCCGATGATCCAGCAGGGTGTTGACGATGGTGTCAAAAAGAGCCTGGGCGCCTGTATAGCCGATATGCAGGATTCTGGCGCCTCCGATCCGGTCATGAATGGGAAAACCGACCCGGACCAGCGGAACCGGAATCTGCCGGGCTACGGAATAACCTTTGCTGTTGCCTATCAGAAAATCTGGTTTCATCTGTGCAGACACTTCGGCGATATCCAGAAAATCGACATCCTCCATCACGGTAATCTCGTGTCCGCCGGCCGACCCCGCGACTTCGGCGATTTTTTCCGATAATCGTCCGCTGTTCCCGCCGGAGGCGCAGAGCACCGGAATCACCCCGATCTCGGACAGAAAGGCGGCCATCCCCACCACCCAGTCTTCATCTCCATAAACCACGGCTTTTGCGCCGGAAACGTATTTATGGCCGTCGATGTAGGCATCGATGAGCCGGCCCCGCTCCTCACGGTATCTTTCGGGCATGGGATGGCCGCTGATGTTTTCCAGGATGCCGAAGAAATGATCCGTTTCATGAACACCGACAGGCAGCCCTGGGCTGAAGAGCGGCATATCGAAACGATCCCGCAGGTATTTCCCGGCACTGTGTCCGGTGGACAGAATTCTTCCCAGCTCGATACATGCGGCGGCGTTTCCCATCTTTCGAATCTCATCGACGGGGGTGCCGCCGTCGGGAATTCGCTGATAGATATTCCAGGGGGCGCCATCGAGAGTTCGGGAATAGTCGGGAAGCATCCGACAGGGTATCTGCATGGCCTGAAAGATATCTTTCAGCAGTCTCAGGTCCGCCGGAGATAACATTCCCGGAAAAAGATTAACCGTATCGGTTTTGTCGGACTTTTCCACAGCCAATGTAGAAACCGTCGCCAGAACCGCACCGTGAAAGCCATCGATGTGCGTTCCTTTGTAACTGGGTGTTGCAACATGCACGAGTGCGGGTAAATCCGCATGCCGATCTGTGTTCTGATAACTGCGGATGAACATCGGCACATCATCACCGATGGTTTCCGACAGACAGGTGGTGGCCACCCCGATCAGCTCTGGATGATACTGTTTTCGAAGATTGTCGAAAGCGGTTCTGATATTTACGCCGCCGCCAAAGATGGCGGTATGCTCCCCGAAATTGGAGCAGGCGATGTCCACCGGTTCCTTGAAATGGCTGATCAAATATCGGCGCATGTACGTCGAACAGCCTTGGGAACCGTGAATCAGGGGAACAGCCCCCCGGATACCTTTGAATACGAGCGATGCCCCCAGCGGTGTGCAGACGTTGCAGGCATTGCGGGTGCCGATATCGGGTCTTTGGATTTTCCGCTGAACCACAACCGGCGTATTTGAAACCGGAGATGCCGTGTCTCGGGCAAGCTTCCACACCGGACTGGTGACGCTTTCATACACTTCCCGAGCGAAATTGAGCATGCCGGCGTATCCGGCCAGCGGAATCTTGCGTTCGTGATTGTGATCACAAAACCCGACCCCCATCTTGTAGGCGATCGGCCGCTCCTTGACGCCACCAATCACCAGATCCGCCCCTTTTTCGATGATGTATTTGGAAAGCTCCAGGGGATTGGCATCATCCACAATGACAGCCCCCGCATCGCAGACTTCCCTGAGTTCAGCATAATCTTCGGCGTTTCCGGTCTGGGAGCCGGCCAGCACCACTTCCATGCCAAGCAGCCGCAGGGCCTTGATGAGGGAAAAAGCCTTGAAGGCGCCGCCCACATAAATCGCCGCTTTCTTGCCGGTCAGGGCGGTGCGGTACTCCAGAATCTGGGGATGAATCCGATCGATTTCTTCCTTCACCAGTGTCTGTGTCCGCCGGAGGATATCCGGATGGCCCCCGAAATGTTCGGCCACGTCATACAGCGCCCGTGAGGTGTCTTCAATGCCGAAATACGACACGCGGATATACGGGATCCCGTAAGTCTCTTCCATCATTTTGGCCAGATACGTCATGGAGCCGGAACATTGAACCACATTCAGCGAAGCCCCATGCGCCCGCTGCACATCTGCCACCCGACCGTCTCCGGTCATGACCGACACCACGTGAACCCCCATCCGCTTGTAATAATCCCGGATGATCCATGCCTCACCGCCGATATTGAATTCGCCGAGGATGTTGATGCTCACCGCTGGGATGTTATCGGTTTTTCCCTGACCGATCAGGTGGAAGAGCGCCTCACAGGCTGCCTTGTAGCCGTCTTTCTTGGTTCCCTTGAATCCTTCCGAATTCACGGGAAGCACCGGAATACCTTTTTCCCGTGCCACTTTTCGGCAGACCGCGGCCACGTCATCGCCGATGATGCCCACGATGCAGGTCGAATATACAAAAGCTGCTGCGGGCGTATATCGATCGATGAGATCGCACAGGGTGGCGTAGAGTTTTTTCTCTCCTCCGAAAATCACGTCTTTTTCCTGTAAATCCGTGGAAAAACTGAGGCGATGGAGTTCCGGCCCCGATGACAGCGCCCCGCGGATATCCCAGGTATAAGCGGCGCAGCCGATGGGCCCATGCACCAGATGAACGGCATCGGCAATGGGATACAGCACCACGCGGGAACCACAGAACACACAGGCTCGCTGGCTGATGGAACCTGCCAGACTGTGGGTGTCGCAGGTCATGCGATACGGGGTATCGCCTTTTTCCCAGATATGGCTTTCCCGTTCTTCGAGTATGGGGATGCTTGTCATGATGCCTCCTCTTGGGCGTGAACCAGCAGGGTGAAGGATGATTTCATCCTACAGGACCAATTCCATGGTAATGTCCGATGCATCCCGGTCTTTTCGATCCAGCAGCGCATCCAGAATCTTTTCCAGAAAGCGGATACCGCCTTTGTATCCCAGGGTCGGAAAGTAGCTGTGTCCAATCCGGTCGAAAATCGGGAATCCGTGACGAACCAGCGGAATGTCCTCGTCCTTGGCGATATATTTCAGATACGTGTTGCCGATGAGCAAATCCACAGGCTCCTGCTTGATCCACTGATGCAGGAGAAACATATCTCCGGGGATTTTGATTTTAACTTCACAGGGGGCATCCTTCACCACGTTGCGAAGGGCATTTTCGAATTTTTTTCCGGCTGGTGTGCCGCTGACCATATACACCGGGATCATGTCGATGGAGACCAGGAACTTGGCCAGGGCCAGCAGATGATCCGGATCCCCGGCCAGAGCCACTTTTTTACCGTAGAAATAGGGATGCATGTCCGAGATGACATCCACGAGCTGACCCCGTTCCAGGGTGAGACTGTCTGGCACATTCACCCCGGCGATGCGGCGGAGAATATCCACAAAGGCATCCGTTCCCTCCAACCCCATGGGCAGGTCAAGCAACTGACAAGGCACCTTGCATTTGGCGTCCAGGGCTCTGGCCGCCGGCCCGGATGCCAGCTTGCCAAGTCCCAGTGTTCCGGCGCTTGATCCGGTTTGGATCAACTCCGGAATCGTGACCCCGCCTTCGGGAAACATGCGGAATTTTCCGGTGAGCGGGCCGTTCAGCACCCGAGAGGTATCCGGAAACATGATGGAGTGTACCCCCATGCATGCGGCGATGCGGCGGATTTCCTCCATGTCCGAAGGTTCCGTATATCCGGGAATCAGATTGATGGTTTTGTTTTTGTGGCCATTGGATTCGGCGAAATAATCCACCATCGCCCGGGTCATGTTGGCGAATCCCGTCACATGCGACCCCACATAACTGGGGGTGTTGGCATGGATGACATATTTGCCGGCCGGAATTTTTCCATCGGCTTTGGCTTTATTGACGATCTGCGGAATATCGTCGCCGATGGTTTCCGACAGACAGGTGGTATGAACGGCGATGACGTCCGGTCCATACACGGCAAAAATGTTGTCGATGGCCTGAAGCAGGTTGGCCTGCCCGCCGAACACCGACGCCCCTTCGGTGAAGGCGCTGGTGGCCGCCATGACCGGTTCTTTGAAATGGCGGGTCAAGGCACTGCGGTGATACGCATAACAGCCCTGGGACCCGTGGCTGTGCGGCAGGCATCCGTGGATGCCCAGGGCCGCATACATGGCGCCGACTGGCTGACAGGTCTTGGCCGGATTGATGGTTAACGCACTGCGCTCGGTAATTTCTTTCGGTGTATGTCTGAGCAGCATGATCTTCTATCTCCAAATAAATAGGTTACAGGTTGCAGGTTACAGGTTGCAGGTTACAGGGGGCAGGGGGCAGGGGGCAGAGAATTTCTACCCACCTTCTTAAAAGGTTACAGAAGCGTGCAGGTTTTTTTCCTGCCCCCTGATACCTGTCCCCTGTCCCCTTTTTTTCTTATTCCCACGCATACGTGGCCATGAGTTCCGGATTTTTCTGCCAGGGGGCTTTCAGGGTGTTCCAGACTTTGCTGTTTACCATCCGGTCGATGTCGTGATAAAAATTGACAGCGCCTGCAAATCCGGCGTAGGGGCCGCCGTAATCGTAATTGTGGAGCTGTTTCATGGGAATCCCGTGTTTCTGGATCACGTATTTTTCCTTGATTCCGGCACAGAAAAGATCGGGCTTGTAAATCTCGATCAGCCGATCCGTTTCGTACTGGCTGAGATCGTCGATGATCAGGGTGTTGTCCGCCATTTCCGGCATCATGCCGTCGTATTCACTGAAGCACACGCCCTGTTCTTTTAGCCGCTCGATTTCTTCCGGCCCTTTGCGCGGCGCGTATTTTTCTGGGTCGGGATGGACTTCCAGTTCCTGGATATTCCGGCTGTCTGCATCCACCTTGATATCGGGCAGCACCTTTCGGCCTTCGTAGTCGTCCCGATGACCGAATTCGTATCCGGCGGACAACGTGACCATGCCGAGTTCGTTGAAAAGGTCCTGATAATGATGGGCCCGGGAACCGCCCACGAACAGCATCACCCGTTTGCCCTGGGTGTGGGGGTAAACGGCGGATCTGGCTTTTTCCACGGCCGGCATTTCTTCGGCAATCACCTGCTCGATTCGTTCGGTCAGTCCGGAGTCGTCGAAATAGGCGGCGATTTTCCGCAGGGATTTGGCGGTGGCGTCTGCACTGATGAAATTGACCTTGATCCAGGGAATCCCATATTTTTTCTCCATCATCTCCGCTACATAATTGATGGAACGGTGGCACATAATCAGGTTGACATCCGCGGTATGCGAATTGGCAAACCCATCGACGGTCGAGTTGCCGCTGAATGTCGCCACCTGGGTGATGCCGCATTTATCGAAAATCCGCTCGATTTCGAAAGCGTCTCCACCGATGTTATACTCCCCCAGCAGGTTGATCTTGAATTTGCCTTCCCGGACGGTGTCATCGGTTCCCACTACATGGGTGAACACACCGTTGTTGGCGATATGGTGTCCGGCCGATTGGCTGACCCCTTTGTACCCTTCGCAACTGAATCCGAAAATGTTGATGCCGAGCAGTTCCTTCATTTCCTTGCAGACCGAATGGACATCATCGCCGATCAGACCGACCGGGCAGGTGGCGAACACACCGATGGCCTTGGGTTTGAAGATGTCGTAGGCTTCCTGAATGGCCTGTTTCAGTTTCTTTTCGCCGCCGAAAATGATCT
Source organism: uncultured Desulfobacterales bacterium (assembly GCA_964495045.1). Classification (GTDB taxonomy): domain Bacteria; phylum Desulfobacterota; class Desulfobacteria; order Desulfobacterales; family Desulfatirhabdiaceae; genus RAAP-1. The sequence continues at coordinate 7,534 of CAZBUL010000129.1, forward strand.
GCTCGTCCTGCATGTCCGTTGAAAAACAATACGTCATGAAATTGTGACCATCCGGCGATGCATCCGGATTGGTCTGATTCCGGCGGGTCAGCCAACTGTAAAATCCGCATCCGATCGGTCCGTGCGTGATATTGACGATATCCCGTGTCGGCCCCAGCACCACGCCCTTACATCCGGCATAGCAGCATCCCCGCTGGCCGATCAGACCGGGGGTGGTGCGGATGTTCGACTGAATTTCCGGAACCTTGCCACCTTCACCGATTTTGTTGATCACGATCTGTTTGGCCCGTTTTCTGGCCACTTTGGTGGGATATCTGGCAATCAGCTCCTGTTTCACTTTTTCTGAATCCAACACATCTTCCATAATATCTTCGGCACACGTCTCCATTGCTTTTTCTCCTCAGGTGTTTTTCACGCGTCATCCAATACATCGTCACCGGATTCACCGGTTCGAACGCGGACGGCATCCAGACACGGCATCACGTATATTTTCCCATCGCCGGATTTTCCGGTTTGATTGATCCGGATGATGGTTTTAACCGTTTTCTCAACAAGTTTGTTTGGAACGACGATCAGCAGGATTCTCTTGGGAATCAGGCGCCCGCTCTGACCCAGTTGGGAAATGGCCTCTTCGTAGCCCTGTTCGGCTCCTTTCAAGAGCTGCATGTCCACCAGCCCCTTGCCTCTGCCCAGGGCATCCCGGGCGGTGACGGAGGAAATGCCCGCCTCGGTCAGCGCCCGCTTGGTTTCATTCATCTTGTTCATCCGAATGATGGCGACGATTTCCTTCATAGCTTCACCTCGGTCATTTCCCCGGTGGATGTTTCCTTGATGCCCGAGCTGATCGTGTAGGCTTCTTCCACAGGGATCACGAAGATCTTTCCGTCTCCGTAAGCGCCTTTGTCGCCGGTTCGGGCCGCCTGCATGATCGTCTTGATCACAAAATCCTTGTCCTGGTTTTTGACGACCGCCAGAATCATTTCCTTGGGAATTTCATCGTACGTGATTTCCCCGATTTTAATGCCGCGCTGTTTACCGCGCCCGACCACAGACATTTTGGTGATGCCGGGAAAACCGGCTTCCATCAGCGCAGCCAGAACATTATCCGCTTTTTCGGGCCGGACGATCGATCGTATCAT
>CAZBUL010000130.1:0-4337 GCA_964495045.1 uncultured Desulfobacterales bacterium
GCGATCAGCTCATTCAGCACCGGATCATCGAGCTGCCGCCACCAGGCCGTATTGGCCAGATCCTGGGCGGTTTTTTCTTCGATCCGCCAGGTGACCGGTGTTTCAACGGTGGAACGCTGATAATCCGGGCCGACCATACAGCCGGTCAGCATCCCCGAAAATATGAGGACAGCGATATGTTTACGCATGGGAAGCACCTTCCTTTCCACCGGCGACAGGGGCTGCATGGGCGCCCGCATCCCCTTTGTGGCCGAGCTTTTCAATGACATAGAAGGTAACCGGTATCAAGAATATGGCAATGAAGGAGGCCGCCAGCATCCCGAAAATGACCGTTGTTCCCATGACCTGCCGGGAAATGGCCCCGGCGCCGCTGGCGATGGCCAGGGGCACGCAGCCGAGGATGAAGGCGAAGGATGTCATCAGAATCGGCCGCAACCGTAGCCGGGCGCCATTGAGCGTGGCCTCGATGAGGGTCTCCCCTTTTTCGTATTCCAGCTTGGCGAACTCGACGATGAGAATGGCGTTTTTGGCGGCCAGCCCGATGAGCATGACCAGACCGATCTGAGCATAGATATTGTTCTCGAAACTCCGGAACAGCAGACCACAGAAGGCCCCGGCAATGGCGATGGGCGTGCCCAGCAAGACCGAGAAAGGCAGGGACCAGCTCTCATATTGGGCCGCCAGAATCAAAAAGACGCAGACAAATGAGAATGCAAAAATCACCACCGGAGATACCCCTTCCTGGGCCTTTTTCTCCTGAAAGGACATGCCGCTGTAGTCATAGCCCATTTCTTTGGGCATGGTTTCGGCAAACACCTCTTCAAGCGCCTTCATGGCCTGGGTGGAACTGTAGCCCGGCGCCGCCGAAGCATTGATCTGGGCCGACCGGTAGAGGTTATAGCGCATGGTGAACTCCGGTCCCACAACATTGCGCACCGACGTCAGGGCCGACAGGGGCACGGTCTTTCCTTCGCTGTTGCGGACATAGAACTGTCCGATATTTTCGATATTGGTCCGGTATTCTCCTTCCGCCTGAACGAAGACCTGCCACTGCCGGCCGAACCGGTTGAAGTAGTTGATAAAACCACTGCCCATGAAGCTTTGCAGGATTTTATAGACATCGGAGATATTAACTCCTTGTTTCATCACCTTATCCCGATCCACATCCACGAAAAGCTGCGGAACCGTCGGCAGGAACGTGGTGGATACACTGGCCAGCTCCGGCCGTTTCCGGGCCGCTTCGATAAAGGTTTTCGTGTTGGCTGCCAGGAAATCGATATCTTTTCCGGCCCGATCCTCCAGCATGAATGTGGCCCCTCCGGATGTGCCAACCCCCATGATGGCCGGCGGCGGAAAGGCAAAACCGATGGCGCCGGGTATTTGCGCCATTTTCTCTGAAATGGAAGCTTTGATGGCCTCGTACTGTTCTTCGGGCTTTTTACGCGTGGACCATTCTTCCAGGGTGACGAAAAAGAAAGCGCTGTAGGTATTTTGCACCTGACTCAGCATGCTGTATCCCAGAACGGCGGAACAGTACTTGACGCCCGGTGTATTGGTGATGATATCCTCGGCCTGTTTGGCCACCGCACTGGTGCGTTCGAGAGATGCGGCATCGGGCAACTGGATGCCCGCAAAGATGAATCCCTGATCTTCATCCGGAAGAAATCCGGTAGCGAGCTGTTTGCCCGAAAAACCGGCCAGCCCAGCAATGCCTGCCAACAGGACGAGGCTGATGAAGCTTTTTCGGATCGACGCCCGGCATATCCCGACATATCCGTCCGTGGCACGGCCGAAAGCTTTGTTGAACAGATCGTAGAATTTCTGCAACGGCCCCCGGCCCCTGACCTTGGGCCTGAGCAGCAGGGCACAGAGCGCCGGAGACAGGGAAAGCGCATTGAAGGCCGAGAAGATAACGGAAACGGCGATAGTCACCGCGAACTGCTGATAGAGCTGACCGGTAATGCCGGGAATGAAAGCCGTCGGAACGAACACCGCCGTCAGAATGACGGCAATGGCGATCACCGGCCCGGACACTTCTTCCATGGCCTTGAGCGACGCCTCCTTGGGAGTCAGACCGTGTTCGATATGATGTTCCACGGCCTCGACAACAACAATGGCGTCATCCACCACCAGACCGATGGCCAGCACCAGACCGAAAAGTGACAGCGTATTGATGGAAAACCCCAGCAGGGGAAACACCGCAAACGTTCCCACCAACGACACCGGCACGGCCAACAGCGGGATAAGGGTGGCCCGCCAGCCCTGCAGAAAGATAAAAACAACCAGAACAACGAGAACGATGGCCTCGAAGAGGGTATGCTCGATTTCCTTCATCCCCTCGGTGACCGCCAGGGTGGTGTCCAACGCCACAGCATATTCGAGATCCGGCGGAAAACTCTTTTTGAGTTCTTCCATCAGTTTCTTGGCGCCATTGGCCGCATCCAGGGCATTGGTTCCCGGCATCTGATATAAGGCCACCAGGGCGCATGGTTTGCCGTTCAGCCGGGATTCCATATTATAGGTCTGGGCACCGAGTTCGATCCGGGCCACATCCTTGACACGAACCAGCGATCCATCCGTATTGGCCCGAAGGACGATATTCCCAAACTCCGCTTCGGTCTGGAGGCGTCCCTGGGCCCGAACCGCATAAGTGAATTCCTGGCCTTTGGGAATGGGGGTAGCGCCCACCTGCCCGGCCGGGTTCACGGTGTTCTGAGCGTTGACCGCGTTCATGATCTCGGGGATGGTGATATTGAGCTTGGCCAGTTGATCCGGCCTGACCCAGAGCCGCATGGCATACTGGCCGGCACCGAAGATCGTCACACTGGCAATCCCCTTGATGCGGGTCATCTGGTCATTGATGTTGATGTAGGAATAATTGGCCAGAAAAATGTTGTCGTAAGTACCATTGGGCGAATAGAGTGCGAACATGACCAATGGAGAGGACGTGGATTTCTGAACCGTTACCCCGTAGTTGCGGACATCGGACGGCAACTGGGATTCGGCCTGACCTTCCCGCATCTGGGCGAGTAACTGATCGGTATTGGCGTCTGTACTCAGATCGAAATACACGTAAAGGGTCGTCTGCCCGTTGTTGGCGTTGACGGAATACATGTAATCCATGTTGTCCACACCGGACATCTGCTGCTCGATGGGCGTGGCCACCGCCTGCTCCAGAGTGAGAGCGTCGGCGCCGGTGTAGGTGGCATTGACCTGAATGGCCGGCGGCACGATATTCGGAAATTGGGCGATGGGAAGCCTCGCCATGGCAACCAGCCCCATGATCACCATCAAAATGGCGATCACCATGGCCACGATCGGACGATTGATGAAGAATTTCGACATGATGTTTACCTCTTCTTTCCGTCCGTCGGTGCGGCGTCCTTTTTTTCTGGTGCATCGGGTGTAAAAGGTTTGGGATTGACCGTCATGCCTGGGCGGACTTTTTGAGTTCCCTCGGCCACAACCGTATCGCCCGATTTCAGTCCTTCAGTGATGACCCATTCGGAACCGATGCGGGAGCCCACCTTGACCTGACGAATATCGACCTTCTTGTCGGCTTCCACAACAGCCACCAGATATTTGCCCTGAACGTCCGTGACCGCCCGCTGGGGAACCAGCAGTGCGCCTTTTTCCATGGACATGAGCGCCCGCACCGTAGCAAATCCGCCGGGTCTCAGCGTATCGTCGGGATTCGGGAATAGTGAGCCCACTTTCAGGGTGCCGGTGGTCACATCGAACTGCCGGTCGGCCATGGCCAGTTTGCCTTTATGCGGATAGACGGAACCATCGGCCAGAATCAGTTGCAGTGGAACATTTTCCATATTCTGATTGCTGTCGTGGACAGACAGATATTCCTGTTCGCTGATATTGATATAGGCTTTGATGGGATTGACGCTGGATACGGTTGTCAATTCCTGGGGAGAGGACGGCCCCACAAGGTTACCGAGCTGGGTCTTGGCAATACCCGCGATGCCCGTCACCGGAGAGGTGATTTGGGTGAAATCGAGGTTCAACTGCGCAGACTCGACATTGGCTTCGGCGGCCACCACCGCAGCCTTGGCCGCTTCTACCGACGCATGTGTCGCCATTTCTTTGCCGGTGGCATCGTCGAGATCCTTCTGAGATACGGCATTTTTGGCAGCCAGTGGTTTGACTCTGGCCAGATCCGCTTTGGCCGTTGTATAGGCCGCCTCGGCCCTTGCCAGATCGCCTTTGGCTTGATTCAAGGCCCCCTTGGCCTGATTCAAGACCGCCTGGAAGGTTCGGGGATCGATCTCGAAGAGCAGTTGGCCTTTCTTGACTTTCTGGCCTTCGATGTAGTTCTGCTTGATGAG
>CAZBUL010000130.1:4437-6425 GCA_964495045.1 uncultured Desulfobacterales bacterium
ATACACCCGGATTGCAGCACCCCTTCCGGGCTGCCGGGCACCACCGGAGCCCCCACTTGACCGACCTCGTACGAAAGCCCGCCATACACCCCATCCAGAAGGCTCCCCGGCAAGATGCGATGATAATACATGAGCCGTCCGAACTTCAGATCTTCCCCCAGTAACTGGCCGGTGGCATAGCCGGACTGCTGCAAGAAACCTCCCCACTGAAACAAGTCATATTTCGGCAAGGGATTGGAACCGAATCTGCCGCCGAATTTCGAACTCAAGCTGAGCGTATGGGCATCGAATGAACGGACGGCCATCCCGTCCACATCCCACTTCATATAATTGAGATCAGCACCGACCCCGCTACTGGAATTGTAAGCATTTGACCCAAACAACCAGCCGGAACGCGGAAAATGCGCATTATCGAGCTGATCGAAAAACAGCCGTCCTTTGAATCCCCCCTGTGGAATCGTTCCAACACCTGGTGATAAATAAGGTGGGCCAGTTTCAAGTTCGGGGGAAAGTGTGCCGCCCCGCATGCCGAGCCGCAACTCCCCATAGCGGGTAAACTGGCTGCCGAGATCCAGACCGGCCAGGACGGAATCCACCCGATAGCTGCCGATGCGTTCGCTTCCTGCATAGACATCCGCCATACGCCTTTCGAGTGATACGTTCGGTGCTACAAAAAAATACCCCCGATTGTTGATCGGCTGATAGAGTTCGCTTTTGAAGCCGCTGGTGCGGCCGATTTGCAAATCGTTCCGCCATTCCCCACCCAGCTCGTTCAACCAGGTTTTGCGATAACTGGCCAGTAAATTGAAATACGATCCACCTTTGAAATCAGTGTTCAACCCCAAACCAAAACGCAGATAGTTCGGCCCCCAGGTTTTCTCGACCGCATCCACGGCCAGCACCCGCTTTCCGGGTTCTTCCAGGAAACGGTAATTGACATGTTCAAAATCCTGCATTCCATAAATGCGCCGCATATCCTGGTCGAGAACCTGTTGATCGATCGGTTCACCCACTTTGGTTTCCATCACAGACAACGCAGTATCCGGATTGACACGTTTGAGATGTTCGAAGCGGATTTCATCGACAGGTTGAGGCGGAGAAACATGCGCGACCAGTTGCTGCTGACGCAATGCGGCATATTCCTCGGCGGGGATCGAAAACACCTTCAGCCGGTCGGCGAGTGCGCGCGTCGCTGCTTCGCCCAACGGAACAATTTTCGGCAGGTTGTCGAAATCACCGGTTGAAAAGTCTCCCAGCTCCGGAGTGATCAAAATATCGGTGGGTCTGATCAACGACAGGGATGTTTGAACATTCTGCTCGGTCAAAATGCTCAGCATTTGCCCGGACACACCCAGCACCGAATTCAGATCTTCCCGTTTCAGCAGCGGTGTGCCAACATTCACGGCGATGATAATGTCGGGTTCCATCATCAGACCGGTTTCCACCGGTAGATTCTGGGTCAGCATACCATCGACCAGCAATTTCCCGGAGATTTCCACCGGATCGACCGCCACTGGAACCGACATACTGGCCCGCATCACGTTGGCCAGTTCCCCCTCACTGAAAACCACGACTTTGCCCGTTACCAGATCCGTCGCCACGGCCCGATAGGGAATGGGCAATTCATCGAAGTGATGATAGCCCTTGGCCTTGGAGAGATGGCGCAGCACCGTTTCGAGCTGCACACCGGTCACAAAGCCTTTGGGAAGTCCCAGTTTGCCGTCGTTCAATCCGATCTCAGGCCCGAAAAATATGTTGTAATCATCCTGCTTTCGCCGTACGGAGAGCTCCTGCCGCGGTGGTTTGTCTCTGAACAACAGCTCGGTGGATATTCCCTGAATGATGTGCTCCATTTCCGCAACACTCGTGCCTGTTGCATAGGAAGCCCCGACCAGCGCGCCCATGCTGTTGCCCGCAATGCAGTGGATGGGAACCCGGTATTCTTCCAAAACCTTGATCACCCCGACATGGGCAGCCCCCCGTGCGCC
>CAZBUL010000130.1:6525-8659 GCA_964495045.1 uncultured Desulfobacterales bacterium
AAAGAAAGGCTGTTGTTCAGTCTCCCAATTTGATAGAGATAATCAGGAAGATAGCCGCTGACCAGAATTTCCCAACTGAGCGCAGGGTGGTCGGCATTGACACGGGTGTTCAACCAGATGCTCGTGGTGCAGTTGGTGGTCAGGCTGTTATAAAATTCGGGGGACTTCTTCAGTGCGTTGATTCGGTCGATATACGCCATAAACAGCCGCCGGCCGCTATCGAGAGCCCCCTGCACAGGATAAACATAAACATATTCCGGGGGATCTTTACGATAATTGGTGCGCAATCGGATGACATCCCGCTCGTCGGCTACAACATAATAGAGCTCATACTGACGAAAGAATCCTTTGATCGTGGAATATGCTTCCCCTTTTTCCTTTCGTGTCTCGATGGATATGGCCACCTGATCGCCGCCGGCAAAACCGAAGCTCATGAAAATATGGGCAATGGCCGGGCCCATCCAGTAAACAGCGATCAAATCCACGGTTTTCAGTTGACTCAGATAAAACACTTTGTCGTAATAGGCAGGGGTATAATCGGTCTCTGTGCGGTAATCGCAATTGCGGATGTTATGCACCGTAATCCGGTCCCCGTCGATCTCGGCCCAGGAAAGTTTGGCCACATCGGGCTGCCAGTCCCGGTCATTGGACGGCGGAATGGATAGAAACCAGAAGACGACGATCCCAAACATGCTGAAAAAAAACAACAGGGATCGGCCTGTCGGTCGAACCAGCAGGAGGGTGCCGATGGAAAAAACCGCTATGGCAATGGCGGCCGGCAACCGAAAACTCTCGGGTAAGTTGGAGTAGTAAACGGCCAGTGTTTCCCAGACGATCAGGAGAATCAGAAACAGTATGAACGATGCCCATCCAAACAAACGAAAAAACGTTCTGAACGGAGCCGGGCGCCCCAGCATTGATACATTGCGATGAAACACCGTCATATACCTCCTTGAACATATTCTTGATCATGGACAGTTATCCTTATCCCGAATGATGGATAAGCCTATAGCAATAGAAAAAAGAACATGCAATGAAAATGAAAGTTGTTCAATTTTTCTAAGGATAAAACCGAATGTTGTTATTGAGACGATTCTTTCTTTTTGACAAGTGATTCTTTCATTTTCTCTTCTCCGGTGATCATGAGAGACAGGGCTGCCGCGGCGCAGGCTTTGAGAAGATACCTTGCCGATCCTTCGGGCTTATCTTTACAAATGAGGCAACACCAATTATAATGTAGTCATATTATATAGATATTGCCTTTTGAGGAGCAGCATTATGGAAAGAATCGGCATAAGAGAATTAAAAGAAAACATGAGCCGTTATATGAAAAAAGTCAGGACCGGGGAGAGAATCATTGTAACGGATCGAAAAAATGACATCGCAATAATAATGCCCATCGGCATAAAAGCTGGAGAAGAGAAACTCTATCAATTCATCCAGCGTGGCATGGCATCCTGGTCCGGTGGCATGCCGGAGGGCATGCCTGTCCGGATAATTTCAAAAGGGAAGAGCGTATCCAGCGCTGTTATTGAGGACCGGCGATGATTCTATATCTGGATACCAGCAGCCTTGTGAAATTATATGGCAACTATCACCAGCATAAGAATATTCAAACTCGGGTTCGAGAAGGCCGTGCAGACCATCAAGAACGATCCTGTGATCATCGGCAAGAAGGACCCTGCTTTTTTTCTTATGGCGTTTTCCCAAAGAGAGGTTAGGGAGTGAGCAATTAATTTCCTCCACCCTGCGGGGCCTGAAGTGTAAAACCAGCGTGCTTAACGGCTTGAAAAGGCGTTGTGGCGGGTCTGCTTCTAAACTCATTGCCCTGCTTTTCCCCTGACAAAGACCACGTCAAAATCTTGCTGAAGAACGGCCTGGTGGTAGATCCCCTTTAGTTCATCGCTCTTCGGGTCATGGATCAGCGAGTAAGTGGAGCCCGGGTATCCGGGGCCCCGCAGTTCGATAAAAACGGTGACCGCCGCCCCGGATCGCCTGGCTTCCGCCTGGGATACATTGATCGGATTCGGGTTAAAATACGCTGCCTGCATCTGTCCGTTGGCGCTGACGCTCCGGATATCGATGACGTAGCCGCCATCTGGCCTGACCCATCGGCCTTTCAACGCCGCGAAGT
>CAZBUL010000131.1:0-2193 GCA_964495045.1 uncultured Desulfobacterales bacterium
TCCCTTGAAACGGATTATGTGCTGCACGCCACGGACAAAGGCATGCAGCTCCAATTGGACAAACTGCGTCTCGAAACCCTGGACCTGTCGCTGAAATCGCCCGGATCCGACAACACATTCCTGGCATTGAAACAGCTCCAACTCGATCAAATTCGTTTCAATCTGATGGAAAGGGATATTCGGATCGGCCAGGTGCGGATAGCCGATGGCGGGATCAATCTCCATATCGATGAAAGCGGCCGCATCGATCTGGCGCAAATCGTCCGGACGGATTCCGGAAAAAAACCGGATGCAATCAAACCGCCGACGGCTGCCGATGGCAAAGGATCGCCTGATCTTCCCTGGAAGGCCGTTGCCGACAATATCACCCTTCGAGATATAGCCTTCACCCTAAATGATGCCAGCCGCATCACCCCCTTACAATTGAAAATATCCGACATCGGGATGGATTTTTCCGCCACATATCATGCCGACACATCGGCGCCGAAGTTCCTGGTGGAAAATTTTTCCAGTCAATTGAAGGACATCGGCATCCAACGCTCCGGAGACATGCGGCCGGTATTTGAGACCCGACAACTGAATATCGATGGCGGCATGGTCGATATTGGCACCCGCACGGTGTCTGTTTCACGCATCGCCCTAAACGGCGGCCGTATCGATGCCCTTCGGGATTCAGCCGGACAAATCAACTGGCAGCACCTGTTTGCACCCAGACAGACCGCGCGGGAACCAACCGAACAAGCGCAGTCCGCTGCCCCTGCAACCGCCTGGAATTATCGGATCCATTCGTTTGAGATAGACGGATTCGGTGTCGATGTTTCGGATATGGAAACAGTTGCGGACACACCCCTCCTCACGGTGGAATCGTTTTCCGGGAAACTGTCGGATATCGACGGCCGATCGATCATGGGCTTTCAAGCGGGATTTTCACTCAAGCAAGGAGGCATGGCAACCGTCCACGGAAAAATCGATCTCTCCATTCCATCGGTTGAAGCCGATATTCAACTGGATGCCCTGTCTTTAAAACCCCTGCAACCGTATCTCGATACTTACACCTACCTGATCCTGCAATCGGCGGAACTCTCCCTGCAAGGGAATCTACAATACGGAACGAAAACCGCCCAAGCGGCAATGGCCTACATCGGCAGCGCCCGGCTGGATAAACTGAACCTCACCGAAACGCATGCATCTAAAACACTCATCGGCTGTGACCAATTTCACATACCCAAGTGCACCCTCACCCTCGATCCGAATCGGCTGGATATCGACGAAATCCATATTACCAAACCCACCGGAGAATTGATCATCGCTCCGGATCACAGCCTGAATCTGTCCAAAGTTTTCAAGCCCCGGCGGGAGGACGCGATCCGTAAAGAATCTTCCCAAAACCACCCAGCGCCCGCGGACAAAAAGACTTTTCCGGTTCACATCGGCAAAATCAATATCCGAAAAGGCGATATAATATTTGCCGATTTGAGTCTCGAGCCCCAATTCATGACCCGAATCACCGATCTCGAAGGGTTGATCCGCGGGCTGTCATCGGTTGGTGATTCGCCGTCTCCCATCCGACTGAACGGCCATGTCGATCCCTACGGCATGGCCAGGGTGAACGGCAAGATCGATATATTTCATCCGGAACGATCAACGGATTTGTCTCTGGTGTTCAAAAATATCGAAATGACCAGTCTGACGCCGTATTCAGGAAAATTCGCCGGCCGACGCATTACCTCCGGAAAACTTTCCCTGGATTTGAAATATCGGGTTGAGAACCATCTGTTGGTGGGAGACAATCAGATCATGGTAGAAAATCTGACCCTGGGTGAGCACGTCGAAAGCCCCACCGCCGTCAATCTGCCGCTGGATCTGGCGGTGGCCCTTCTGAAGGATGCGAATGGGCGCATTCAGATCGGGCTGCCCGTCAGCGGCGATCTGAACAATCCGCAGTTCAGCTATGGAGATCTTCTCTGGAAGGCCTTCACCAATGTATTGACCCAATTGGTGACATCACCGTTTCGGGCACTCAAATCGCTGTTCGGCGGCCGTGATGAACTGGATGATCACGTGATATTCGAACCGGGGGAGGCGGAGGTGATGCCTCCTGAAAAAGAAAAACTCGTACATCTTGCCGAAATGCTGAAGAACCGACCCCAGTTGAAATTGACAATTCAGGGACGATTCAGCCCGGAAGAAGAC
>CAZBUL010000131.1:2293-4033 GCA_964495045.1 uncultured Desulfobacterales bacterium
TTCTTTCCGAAAAACTTTACACCCAGCTGCTGGAAATGGAACCGATCTCCTCCGAAAAACTGATCCAACTGGCCGAAGACCGCAGCCGTCAGATCATCCATGAAATGGAAACCGTCGGCGGCATCCCTGCGGAACGACTGGCCGCATCGACCCCGGAAGCCCAATCATCCGGCCCCCCTTCCGCCGTACTTTCCCTCGACGCGCAGACCGCATCACAATAACCATCTGAAATAAGATTATTATTTCCACAGAAATGCCCATTCACCGGCGGGAAAGTGTCTGATCCGGAGCAGACCGGGAGCGTGCCGGTCTGCCGGTAATCGTTCACCCCCCTCCCCCGTTTTCTGGAACAGCGTCACACTGAACTGCACAACTTTGATTACCGGAGAAGGGAGTGATTGTTCAAACATCAAGGAGACAGAACTGACAAATCAATAAGCTTCCTCATAAGCCAGATCTTCAGTCGTTGTCTTGGATTTGAACAGGTTGTACGACCATGACTGATACCCCAGAACGATCGGAACAAACACCACAACCACGCCCAGCATGATGGTGAGGGTCAACGGACTGGAAGACGCATTGAAAGCCGTCAGACTGAATGCGGGGTCGATACTGGACGGAAAGAGACAGGGGAACAGACCCACCACGCCGTAAAACGTCGCGCCGACGATGGTGATTGCCGATGCAATCCAGGCCGATCCATAGCATTGTTTTTTCAGATAGACCTTAACGGCAACCAGGGCTGCGACGGTGACCAGAATGATCAGAAACAGCAGCGGACGTTCGAGATAGTTGTCATAGAGTTGCGTGGCGAATTTGCTGTAAACCAGAAACACGACCGCCACCACCAGTACGACCGGCCACAATTTTTCAGCCGTGTTGATGGCCCGCTTCTGTAGATCGTTTTCGGTTTTGAAACTCAGCCACAGGGCGCCGTGCTGCAAAAACAGCACGAGAAACAAGACACCGCCGCACAGCCCGTAAGGGTTCAGCAGGGTAAACAGGTTGCCTTGATAGATGCCGTTCTGATCGAAGGGAATTCCCTTGAATATATTGGCGAAGGCAACGCCAAACAAAACAGCGGGCGCCAGACTTCCCACAAAAATACAGCCATCCCAGAATTTTCTCCAGAATGGCGCTTCCACCTGGCTGCGGAATTCGAAGGCAACACCGCGCAGAATCAGTGAAAACAAAATCAGCATCAACGCCGAATACAGGGATGAAAACATCACGGCATATACTTTGGGGAAGGCCGCGAAGGTTACACCGCCGGCGGTCAGCAGCCAAACTTCGTTTCCGTTCCATGTCGGGCCGATGGCGTTGATCATCAGGCGTTTTTCATCATCCGTTTTACCCAGAAAAGGCAGCAAGGATCCGACACCGAAATCGAATCCATCCGTCATGAAAAAAATGGCCCATAACAGGCCCCACAGCAAAAACCACGTGGTTTGCAATGTCATATCGTCCTCCAATTAAATTAACTGTATAGGCAGATCATTATGAAACAAGAATGCGTCATATCCATTGATATTGTCTGGTGCACTGCCCGGTTTATCAGGCTTCAGCCGGACCTTTTTTCACATGGGTTGACACGAGATAGTATCCGACCGCCCCAAGCAGCCCATACACCAGAATGAACGCCACCAAAGACGTCATTACCTGGGAGCCTGCGATGGGGGATGCCGCTTCCGATGTCTTCATGAGTCCATAGACGATCCAAGGCTGCCGGCCGACTTCGGC
>CAZBUL010000131.1:4133-8653 GCA_964495045.1 uncultured Desulfobacterales bacterium
ATCACCGCGGTAAAATCCACCAGTTCGGCACGGCCGTCCCGAATGGTATAGCCGACCGGATGCTGCATCCAGGCATTGGCTGTGATGATCCACACGGCGGAGAGGGTGGACGCGAAGGCGATCAAACACATCACGATGGCATGTGCCTTGGCGGATATTTTTTTCCACCCGAAGACCCATACACCGATCAGTGTGGATTCCAGAAAAAAGGCAGCCGTTGCCTCGATGGCCAGCAGCGAACCGAAAACATCTCCCACATAAGCGGAATAGCGGGACCAGTTGGTGCCGAACTGGAACTCCAGGGTAATCCCCGTCACGATGCCGAGGGCAAAATTGATGAGAAAAATCTTTCCCCAGAACTTGGTCATTCTCAGGTAGATTTCATCCCCGGTCTTCACATAACGGGTTTCCATCCAGGCCAGCAAAATAGACAGGCCCAGCGTCAGTGGAACAAACAGATAATGAAACATGGTTGCTGCAGCGAACTGCAAGCGTGATAGCCATACGACATCCATAATATGCTCCTTTTTTTGTTTAAGGGTTGAATGAATCCTTCGCATCGGATGACACATCCGGCGACAGAATCGGTGTTTCCTGGATCAGGCTCGAAAAATCAGCGGCCCGTAATGATTCCCGAAGCTGGTTTCTGGCGTTTTCCCAGACCACATGCACCTTGCAGACCGGGCTGCGATGGCACGACTCGGGTCTGATAATGCAGTCATTCAAAAAAATCTCACCGATGACCGCTTCGATCACTTTCAGCAAATTCAGGTCGGCAGGCATGACAATCAGACGGAAGCCGCCGCGTGCCCCCTGAACAATTTCGATCAATCCGGCACGCGCCAACTGCTGGGCGATTTTCCCCAGAAACTGCTCGGGAATGTCCATTTCCCGTGCAACCATCCGCCGGCTCACCAGCACCCCTTTGCCGGCAGTCGAAAGAACCAGCATGCACCGCACCGCATATTCCGCTGCACGAGAAAGCCGCATAAATAAATCCTTGTCCTGAACGATGATGACATATAGACTTTCAGAAAATTCATTTCGCAAGGCAGCAGGGAGGGAATAGGCCTTTTTCGGCCATTCCCGACCGATAACGCACGCGAAATTATTTTTCTGAAAGTCTATATCCATTATGGCCGACACCAGACACAACCGGACCCGTGCCAGACCATGAAGACCGGACCTACGTGTTACAGAAAAACTCGCCGTTGGGAATATGGTTTGGGTTAATACACATATCTGCCACTCACGTTGCAGAATTTACATGATATAAATCAGACTCTTTTTATCCTATTTATCAATTGTCAACAAATTGTCAAGATTTTTTCATGAAAGCGAAAAAAATCGCAAAATTTTCAGCAGTCCGTTCAAAGCCAAGATCACAGTTGGTTTCGATATACATTAATTTGTTTGACAGAAAAGACAGCATTATCATAGGGTAAACTCTGAAGGACTCGCAAAAAGTTTGCAGGCAAGGCTCGTAAATTCCGAGAAATGAACTGATTCAAATTGAAACATAAATCAGATGCTTGACTGTTATGCTTTGATGCAACCATCTGAAATGAATGACACAGGCTATCCAATGGTATTCAGAAATATAATTCATTTTGTTTGGATTTTATCGATCGTTATTACCGGACCGTGTTTCGGCGATGATATAAACTTAAACCTCAGCCCTGAAGAACAATCCTGGATAAATAAACATTATACCGTAAGAGTCCGTGTCGGGAATACTCCGCCATTTATGTTTACTGATGGAAAAATCCAGGGAATTGCCATTGACTATTTAACATATATATTCAATCGAAATGGCATGAAACTTCAGTATGTTAATGAATCAGAAGTGACCTGGCCGCAAGCCCTTAAATATATTGAGCAGCATGATGTTGTGGATATGGTTCCAACCGCAAAAATTACTGAAGAACGTAAAAAAACCATGATCTTTACCAATGAATATATTTTTGCGCCATGGGTTATTTTCACCAGGTCAGATGCTGATTTTATAAGTTCCATAGAAGATTTGAAGGGGAAAACCGTGTCCGTCGAAGAAGGCTTTGTCATTCATACAAAGCTGAAACAGGACTACCCGGAAATCAACCTTAAAGTGGCTTCAGCCAGTTTGGAAAATTATACCGAGATACCGATCAAAGATCTATCTACAGGTTTGGCCGATGCATACATCGGCAATCTCTTATCGACCACGTATATCATCCAGACGAAGGGGTATTCGAACATAAAAGTTGCGGCGCCAACGCCATTCGATAATCATAATCAGGCCATGGCAATACGAAACGACTGGCCAGAGCTGGCTGGCATCATCAATAAGACGCTTTCTGCCATGACACAGGATCAACATGCAGCCATTCGTGACAAGTGGCTTTCCATCCGATATGAATATGGGATAAGCAAAAAGGATTTATTCAAATGGGTTTTAAGTATTGCAGGCGTTGCATCACTTTTTATCGGGTTTGTTTTATTTTGGAACAAGCGGCTTAAAACAGAGGTTTCTTTTCGAAAAAATATCGAAAAAAACCTGTTGGAGAGTCAGAACCGCCTGCGCACCCTTGTGCAAACCATACCAGACCTGATCTGGCTGAAAGATGTGAACGGAGTCTATATAGATTGCAACACCATGTTTGAGCGTTTTTTTGGCGCAGAAAAAAAGGATATTGTTGGCAAGACAGATTACGACTTTGTTGATAAGGAACTGGCCGATTTTTTCCGGGAGAATGATCGCAGAGCATTAGCCGCCGATAAACCCAGTTCGAATGAAGAATGGCTGACATTGGCCGATACCGGCTATCGGGGACTGTTTGATACCATTAAAACGCCAATGCGTGATGCTGAAGGTAAGATTATAGGCGTACTGGGAATCGCACACGACATTACCGGCCGCAGGCAGGCAGAGCACGATTACCAGATGCTTTTTCGTGAAATGCTGGATGGCTTTGCTTTACACGAGATCTTATGTAACGAGACGGGTAAACCTGCCAATTACCGTTTTCTGGCTGTCAACCCTGCTTTCGAACGAATGACCGGTTTGAAGGCGGCGACGATTGTAGGAAAAACCGTCCTGGATATTTTACCTGACATAGAGCATCAATGGATAGAAACTTATGGCAGGGTGGCGCTGACAGGCGAGCCTGCTTTCTTCGAGAATTATTCAGCAGAACTCGATAAACATTTCGAGGTTACGGCATTTCAACCGGCCCCCAACCAGTTTGCATGTATCTTCGCCGACATCACCGACCGCAAGAGGGTCATGGAAGAAAGGGCCCGATTGGATGCACGACTTCAGCAGGCACAGAAAATGGAGGCGATTGGCAATCTTGCCGGTGGCATTGCCCATGATCTGAACAATATTCTGTTCCCAATCAGCGGTCTTGCAGAGATGATGCTGGATGATATTTCACCAGACAGTCATATCCATGAAAATATCGTACAAATCATAAATTCCGCAAAACGGGGAAGTGATCTGGTTAAACAGATCCTTGCATTCAGTCGTCAGTCAAATCCACAGAAATTGCCAGTCAGGATTCAACCCATTCTGAAAGAAGTATTGAAGCTGTCCAGAGCGGCAATACCCATGAATATTGAAATAAAAAGCAATATTAATTCCGAATGCGGGATGGTGTCCGCTGATCCCACGCAAGTACATCAGATCGCAATGAACTTGATCACCAACGCTTATCATGCGTTAGAGCAAACGGGTGGAACCATTCATGTGGTGCTGAAAGAAGCGTTGATTGAAATTGATGATCTGCATGACGGTGCAGTGAAATCCGGCAAATACGCCTGCATAACAATTTCAGACAATGGAACAGGAATTGATAAATCGTCGATCGATAAGATATTCGACCCTTACTTTACCACCAAGGAGTTGGGAAAGGGCACGGGATTGGGGCTTTCCGTGGTGCACGGTATTGTGAAAGATCATGGGGGAGATGTCCGGGTGTACAGTGAGTTGGGCAGGGGAACCTCCTTTCATGTTTATTTGCCGCTTCTGAAAGACGCAATAGACGCCTTGGATGTTTCAGCGACCAGAAAGTATCCAACTGGATCTGAAAGAATCTTGCTTGTTGATGATGAAGAGCCCGTTGCTATGTTGATGCAAAAAATGCTTGAAAAGCAGGGATATCAAGTTACTGCCATAATGAACAGTCTGGATGGATTAAATATGTTCCAATCCAATCCATCCGGTTTTGATCTGGTGATCAGCGACCGGGGTATGCCGAATATGACCGGTGAGCAACTGGCGCAAGAATTGATTGCAATCCGGCCGGAAATTCCAATCATCCTTTGTACGGGATTTTGTGATGAAAACGATGAGAAACGTGCCAGGGCTCTGGGTGTCAGATGCTTGTTAAAGAAGCCCGTGGCAAGAGATGAGCTTACGGAAATGGTCCGAAACGTGCTGGATGATGTAAAATGATACCATTCCTGTCCTCTCAATTGGCATGTCGCTTTTCTCGAATCATCGTTGTTTTTTTCACACTTTTTGTTCTTGTCGGCTGTCA
>CAZBUL010000132.1:0-8633 GCA_964495045.1 uncultured Desulfobacterales bacterium
CCATGTGAATTAAAAAAATCTCGATCTTGGATATTATTTCATGCGAGTTGCCTTACGATGAAATATCCATGGCAGGAGACAGTTCCCCGGACACGGTGATTTGTTGGGTTCCGGTGATGATCCATACCGGACTGAGGGCTTCGAACCGCTCACTCCAGGGCATTTCCCGGCTGCGGTTGATCTGAATCTGAACGGTTTCGGTCAGGAAGCCCAATTCTTTCAGAACGGACAGGGATGTGGTCAGGTTGTCGAACAGAACGGTGTTCAGCACCATCACCCCATCCGGCGGCAAATATCCGGCTGCGGTTCGGATGATGGCTTCGAGATTGCGGCCGCCGCCGCCGATGAAGATCCGGTCGGGCGCCGGCAGTTCGTCGAGGCCGTCTGGAAGTGTCGCCTGACGGATGTCCATGTTGGCCACGCTGTGGCGAAGCCGGTTCTCTTCGATGTTCCGGATGCGTTCCGGATTTTTTTCGATGGAGACGATGCGGCCATGGGGCACCAGCAAGGAAGCTTCGATGCTGATAGACCCGCTTCCTGCCCCCAGGTCCCACAACACATGATGGGGCAGCAGTCTTAGTTTGGCCAGACTGACGGCCCGAATTTCCGCTTTGGTGATGAGCCCTCTTTCATGGTTGTATGCATCATCCGGCATGCCCAGATGGAGGGCGGACAGGGCATCGGGGGGCGCCTCACGTTTCAGCACCACGATATTGGGTTCGGAAAACGTTTGATCCACGATGTCTCCCGGTCCATGCCAGGACAGCCTTTCCGCCGGTGTGCCGAGCTGCTCCAGAACGCAAATCTGAACGTCCATCCGCCGGTGTTGGCACAGCAGTTTCCCGATCCAGGCGGGATTTCGAACCGGATCGGTCAGAACGGCCACCCGCCGCGATGTCGAGATTGTTTGCAGAAGGCTGGTTTCAGCCGCTTTTCCATGCAGGCTGACGATTCGGGCATCCTGCCAGGGTTCCCGAATCCGGGCGAAGGCGGCCGCCACCGAAGAAACATTGGGGAAAATCTCCACCTGATCCGATCCTATCGATGCGATGATCCGGGCGCCGATGCCATGCAGCAGCGGGTCTCCGGAGGCCAGCACGACAACTTGATGCGTTGTGAAGTGCTGATCGATAAAGTCTATCAGCTCCGGAATATTGCGGCCGATTTCCTTCTGTATTCCAGGATGATCCCTGAAAGCCGCCAGATGTCGCCTGCCCGCAACCAGAATGTCGGCTCTGCGGATCATCTCCAGGTGTTTGGGCGTGAGGTCGTCCGGAGACAGCCCCATGCCGATGACGATAACTTTGCGAAAATTCGATGGGGCAATATCGGTCATGGCATCACGCTGGCTGCCGGGGGTAATGTAAAAAAATGTTTACCGCAAAGGCGCAAAGGTCGCAAAGAGAAAAGCAACAGGGGGTTCTGAACGTTGCGTTCTTTGCGCCTTTGCGGTGATTTAGTATTATCGAAATTCATGATTCGTCACGATACAGCACCTGACCGGTGTAGTCAAAAATCATGGCCTGAAGTGCAATGTTTTTGCCGGCGAATTGTCGGGCGGACAGGAGCATCCGCCGGCCGACTTCGGCAACCATGGCCGGATGGGCTTCCATGATCAGGCTCAAGGCTCCACGGGCTGTATTGGCCTGGCTCAGGTGCGAACTGAATGTATTGTTCCCGGTTACAGTCAGCGCCCATTCAGCCAGAACGGACAAAGACAGGTCGGATTTGGCGGCATGGGTGTGGGCAAATCCCTGTGCCATTTTGACCGCTTTTCCGAACAGGACGGCCAGCGTGATCTGCCTGAAACCTTTTTGGGATGCGGTCTCCAGAGAAAATTTGAAGAAATCTCCGATTTGAACGAAGCCGATGTGGGGAATCTCCGGTAGTGCTGTTTGCGCGAATCGTTCGCTTCTTCGGCCGGTGGTCTGCACCACCTGATCGCACCCGCCGGCCCGTGCTACGGACAATGCTGAGGCGATGGATGCCGTATATGCGTCATGAGACATGGGCCGAACAATGCCGGTAGTTCCCAGTATGGATATCCCGCCAAGGATGCCAAGGCGGGCATTCATGGTCTTTTCGGCCAGCCGCTGGCCTTCGGGAACGAAGATTTCCGTTGTCACGCTGGCATTCAGCCCGCTGTCGTTCAACACATCGTGAACCGCCTGAACGATCATTTTCCGGGGTCCTGAATTGATGGCGGCCTCTCCTGGCGGAATTTCAAGACCCGGCAGGGTGACCTGCCCCACGCCCTCTCCCCCAATGATCTGAATGGAGATATCAGCGCCGGAGCCGGTTGTTTCCTCCTCCCAGCGGGGGGAGGTCGGGAGGGGGGCGGTTGATCGAACAGCCGCAATTTTCGCGTTCCGTATGAGGGTGACAACGGCCCCGATTTCAGCATGATGGGTGACGTCCGGATCATCTCCCGCATCCTTGATGACCATGGCGGATGCCTTTCCATCGGCGATCGATGCGCAGCGATGCACCGGAATCCGGATGCGGTCTCCGGTCAGCAACAGCACATCCACGGCATCCGGAGCAAGCCCGAAGACAATTTGTGTCAGGGCGGCTTTCACTGCGGCGGCGGCGGCGGTGCCGGTGGTAAATCCGGATCTGAGTGGAGCCGGTTTATTTTCCAATGATGCATTCCTCGACAAAAAATAATCTCACCGCAAAGACGCAAAGGACGCAAAGAAAAAGGGCTTTTTTAAACTAACTTTGCGTACTTTGCGCCTTTGCGGTGAATTTTCATTTTCAAATCAGTAAGTAATAGATGAATCCCACCAGGATCAGGCTGACGATTCGAAAGCCCTGTCCCATGAGCAGCAACTCCAACCCCATGCGGGGAGAGAAAACCCCGACATACCAAGGCACCTGATGGCGGAGCGTCCGGATGGGGGCAGCGATGATGTTGCCGATCAGAAGTGCTAAAACTGTCTGCTGGGTGGTGATGACCCCGGCATCCATCAAGGCGCCAGCCGCAGCGAATCCGGAAGCGAATTCGGCCGTGAAGCTCAGCACGACCAAGGACAGGGATTCCACGGGGATGAAAGAGGTCGTGATGAACCGGGCCAACCAGTCTCGTGTCATATCGAATACATGCATGGCATTGAGGATATACACGACAACATAGATCGGCACCACATACACCGCCATCCGGGTCAGCCGGAGGGGGAATTTTTTCCAGATTTTCTGCAAAATCGTCCGGATGTCCTTCGCGGGGGGTGGTTCGGAGGAAGATACCGGGTCATTTTGTTCGATATTTTCCGGGGGAAGGCGAAAATGACCATAAATCAGGACGATGACCATCCGAAGGACGGCCGCAACGAAGGTCAGCAGGAAATAGAGTATCCCGGCCCAGCGGGTGAGGGGAACCACCATGAAAAATGTCGTGGGCAGATGAACGAAAAAAGCCGGAAGTTGATTGGCCAGATTCGTCAGGTATAATTGCTTCTTGGTGATTTTGCGATCGTTATAGAAATCCTGCAGCATGGCATTGGAGGCCACCCCGGAAATGAAGGCCGTGGTGAATGCCACACTGCTGTGATGCCCCAGACGCCCGAACCGGAACATGGGGCCGGTTAGAACGGCCAACTTCCTGGTCCATCCTGCCGCCTCGATAATTTCACCGGCAACGAGTCCGGCGCTGATGGCCAGCATCAGACGGATCAATGGCCAAAACAGCCGGGAATATAGATGGGTCTGGCTGACGGCATGCAGACCATGGATGCCGTAAATCACCAGGGTGATGGAAAACAGCAAAGACACCGCCAGGGATGTATAAGGAATTTGTCTGGCTTTACGCATGCTGGTCGGATTGCTTGGCAATGATCAGTGTCCAGTATTCCGGAATGCGGTCGTTGAATTCCCGCGTGTCCGGATAGATTTTTTGATTCGGCAGGCTGCAATTGGATATCCCGATGCAGCGGGTGAATCCGCTGTCGCCATTCAACGCCGCATTGATGTCTGGCACATTGCGGTATGCCTTCATGAAAACGACATTTTCCGGTTTGATGGCGTTTTGGCGCAGCCGTCCCCCGCCATTGACACCCGAAACCACCAGAAGGCTCTCTTCGCCTTCCACCAGCGGCGTATTGATGCAGGCCGCCGCCGCCTGATACGAGGTGATGCCGGGAATGGTCGTGATGGGAACATGGGGGGCGATCTGCTGGATATTTTTCAGGATGTATCCATAAGTCGAGTAAGTCATAGGGTCGCCCAGGGTCAGAAAGGCCGCATCTCTTCCCTGTTCGAGTTCTGAAATGATGATTTCCGCATTGGTTTTCCAGGCTTTACAGGATTCATCCCGGTCTTTGGTCATGGGAAAATGCAGCATCCGCACGGCCGTTCCTTTGGGAATATGCGGGCCGGCGATATTGACGGCTATACTGTAATCGTTTTTGGTGGATGCGGCCGCAAAGATCACATCCACTTCCGAGATGATCCGGGCGGACTTGATCGTCAGCAGTTCCGGATCGCCGGGCCCCACGCCGATGCCATACAACGTACCTGTTTGTGTTTTCATAATCCCCCCGATGCGAATTCTGAGTAGGAACAAAAAGATTTTCGCCCCTACATGAATCATGCCGGGTTTCCCCCAGGCATGAAAATGATATTCGCTGGTTCCCAATCTCTTGATTAAGAACCAGCGATTGGACTTCTTTCTGAGTATTTATTAAATTATGTATTTCCATGGAAAGATATTTCAGGGATCAGCTTTCGGTTATTGCTCCGCGCAACCGGCTGACAATGGAGCGCAGCGGAATTGCCAGTCCGGGTTGATGCGGTTGTCATGGATCCCGCTAACCTGATTTTCTTGCGATATATACACCATAACTGTAGTGAGTATTATATTTCTCATACAGTTCAATTTCCCGCTTTTCCGCCTCCACTATTGCACGTGCTCTTTCACTATTGCTGTTCCGGTCAAGGAAGTCCTTAAAGCTATCCTGCATTGGCCGATAGTAATTATCCAGCCAACAATGCTCAGGTAAAACAAAATAGCCCATCGGAGAATAGCCGTTTTTCTCCAGTATGCCTATCTTTGAAGAGGCCACATCTATTTCGGGGTATTCGCCCACCCAATATTCCTGAAGTTCTGACGGACGGTAAGCTGTCATCCAGGTAATCTCCGAAACAACCAGTAATCCGCATACTTTCAGATAACGATTCCAGTCTTTTATACCCCTTTCAAAGCCGATATTGTATATCGCTCCCTCAGACCAGATAACATCATATTCCTCCTCTCCAAAAGGCAGATTGTCCATTGAACAGCAAAGGGTCGTTATATTTTCAGAGAGCCCTAAATTTTCGGACCTGACTTCAAGCACTTCGAGAAAGTCCTGAAGGAAATCTACTGCCGTAATCCGAGATTTCAATAGACGAGCGAGCACCAGGGCGGAAGCCCCCGTGCCGCAGCCTATATCAGCAATCTTTAATGGCACAGTTCGGTCTATCATAGCCAGGCTGAGGGCCTTTTCCGTCTCCGCATCACCGCCTGGACCCTGCCGCTCTGCACTTTTGTGAAGGTCTATCAAAAGTTGATAATCTTCCACTGAGCCATCCTCAATCTGTTTGTAGGCATAAAAATTCATTACTGATTACTGCATGTATTCCCTGCCAGTTTGACCAGTGCATTCACGACGCTGGCGGCGATGTTCGATCCGCCTTTTCGGCCGACATTGGTAATGCTGGGATAGCTCATGGACAACAGCTCCGCCTTGGATTCCGCCGCATTCACGAATCCAACCGGAAGACCGATGACTAATGCCGGTTTGGCAAGTCCTTGCTGGATCAGCGAGATCAGGCGCAGCAACGCGGTCGGGGCGTTGCCGACAACATAGATGCCGCCTTCCATTTCGCTCACTGCAGCATCGACGGCCTCCGCTGCCCGCGTATTTTCCGTTTCACGAGCCCGGCGGCAGACGTCATCATCCTGAATCAAACAGATGACACGACCGCCATGGATAGCGAGTCCGGCAGCGTTGATTCCGCTTTTGGCCATATTGGTATCGGTGATGATGCTTTTCCCTTCCTGAATGGCATGGATCCCCTTCGAGATCGCCGACGGGTGGAACCGGATGGTTTTAATATAGTCGAAATCCGCGGATGTGTGAATCATCCTGCGGACGATTTGCCATTCATCCGGCGAAAAGTCATGGGGGCCGGCTTCTGCGTCGATGATGGAAAAGCTCAAGGATTCGATTTCACTGGGCGTCATGATGTTCCTGTAGTGATGGGTTGAGATGAATGCGTGCTGCGATATGTCGAACATGCCTGAACGAATGCAGCCGCTGTATCGGGCTGGCTGCCGAAATGCAGATGAATATAGCTGCCAATGGTGTTGTCGATGCGAAACCCTTCCTCGGTGCCGGCATTACCGGATCGTGAGGTGACGGTGTAAACGGTGGATGCCTGCGCCGGCGGGATGATTTCGGAATAATGAAATTCATGCCCGCGGATGGTGCGGCCGACCGGCCCCAGAATCGTATCGCTTTTTAAGGTGATTTCCCGGTAGCCGAGGGTTTTCAGGCGGGTCAGCATCCGCGTGGCAAATGGAAAGGCGCCGACCATGGGAAATGATCGTCCATCCAGATCCGTCAGTTCCCGGCACAGATACATGAGTCCGCCGCATTCCGCATACATGGGCATTCCATTGCGGCTCAATTCTATGAGTTGAGACCTGAGCGATGCATTGGCTGCCAGTCTTTCCGCATGCAGCTCCGGATATCCGCCGCCCAGATAAATGCCGGATAATTGATCAGGCAAGCGGGAATCGGCGATGGGAGAAAACGGCACGAGTTGGGCGCCTGCCTGTGTCAAGGCATCCAGATTGTCTGGATAATAAAAACAGAACGCCGCATCCATGGCCACACCGATTCGGACCCGTTCAGCCGGGGAGGGCGGGAGGCTGACCGGTTGCGGGGCGGTCGGTGTATCCGAAAAACAGGTCAGCAATCGGTCCATATCCACGGAGGATTCGATCATATCGGCCAGTTGACGGACCGCTTCGGATGACAGGGTGTGATCCTGAAGGGTGACCAGTCCCAGATGTCTTTCAGGAATGGCGATATCCGCATTTCTGACAATTCCGCCCAGACAAGGCATGTTCACCCGATCGGAAATCGCCTCTTTCAAATAGGTCAGGTGCCGGTTGCTGCCCAACTGGTTGAAGACAATGCCGGCAAATTGCAATTCCGGATCGAAATTCTCGAAGCCGTAAACCAGTGCCGCCGCACTGCGTGCCATGCTTTTGGCATTGACCGTAAGCAGGATCGGAAGATTCAGCCACTTGGCTATTTGTGCGGTGGAACCGGCTTCACTCTTGCCATCGTATCCGTCAAAAAGCCCCATAACCCCCTCGACGACCGCAAAATCCGCTGAAGCGCCATAACGGCTGAAGATCTCCCGGTTGGTGGATTCGGTCATCATCCATCCATCCAGGTTGCGGCAGGGAGTTCCGGTGATGCGGGTATGGTGCCCCGGATCGATGAAATCGGGGCCGACCTTGAACGAAACCACATTGAATCCCCGGCGGCGCAGTGCGGCTAAAATCGCTATGGTGATCGTGGTTTTTCCGGATCCGCTTTGGGTTCCTGCAATGACGATGCCTTTAATGGGTCACCTCCATAAGGCCAGACAACCGAGAATCGGAGGGCGAGTATCCTGAAGACAGCAAAATGTCGGCACCGGTTTCCGGCCGACGGGTGAAGCGATCCGGATAAAGTGTGGCGGCAATGGCTCGAATCCCATCAAGAAGGCGGACCGTCGGCCGGGAGACCAGAACTTCATCGATCAGAAAAATCTGGTTGGCCTGTACCGCCTTGATCACCGAGAACCCCGGTTCGTTTTTGATCATATCGACCGTCACCCGATTCATGGGGCCGGACTGGGCCAGAAACACATCCATATCCACAGCATGAGAGAGAATCCTTTCCTTGCCGTAGGCGGCGATGTTGGTGCCCCGTACCGGTTCGGCATCTTTGGCCAGATTCATGCCGCCTGCGGTTTCTACGGCAAAAATGGCCACGGAGTCGGGTGAAAATGTTTTCATGCGATCATGAATGGCTTCGAAATAAACGTTTTTTTTGGGGCTGATATCCTGAACCTTTTGACGGATGGCTTCCAATGATTTCTTGAAATCGGTGACCATTCTGGCCGATTCCGTTTCCCTGCCGGTCAGGGTGCCGAGCGTTTGCCAATACAGATAAATCTCCTCGATATTGCCGGGTTGCAGAGACACCACCGTGATGCCGTTTTTTTCGAGGCCGTCCATCAATTTGGCGTATCCCCGGTCGATCATGGGCCGAATCAGCACCAGCGTCGGTCGGGCCGCCATGAACTTCTCCAGATCATCATGATAAGAGAAAAACGGCTTGCTCAACGCTTTTTCCGGATAGGTTTCACTGGAAGAGACACCGATGATTTCGGTATCGAGCCCCAATGAAAACAAATTTTCTGTATGGCCGGGGTACAACGAAATGATTCGCGTAAAAGGCGAAGTTACGGTGACTTTTCGCCCCATATCGTCGGTGATCGTTCCTGCAACGGTTACACGGACATTCACGGACGAAACAAACAAGGACAAACACACGATAATCAGAGTTTTGATCGCGGTCTCTACGCAACGT
>CAZBUL010000133.1:0-6578 GCA_964495045.1 uncultured Desulfobacterales bacterium
ATATTTTATTGGGAGGTGTTATGAACGACAACCGACGTCGGCAACAGGCCGGCTTCACTTTGATCGAACTGCTGGTGGTCATTATTATTCTGGGGTTGCTGTCCGCTTTGGTGGCACCGAAATTTTTCGGCAAAGTGGATAAGGCCAAATTGAAGACAGCCAAAACCCAGATCGAGCTGTTCGGTTCGGCGCTGGATGAATTCCGTCTCGACAACGGCCGCTATCCGACGACCGCCGAAGGCCTCGAATCGCTGCGGAGCAAACCCGGCGCGTTGGCCAACTGGGACGGGCCTTATCTCCCCAAGCAGATTCCGCTGGATCCCTGGGGGAGAAACTATATTTATACCAGCCCCGGAGAACATGGGCCCTATGATTTGATCAGTTACGCCGCCGACGGCACGGCTGGTGGTGATGGCAATGATCGGGACATTGTCAGTTGGGAATAGGGTGTGAATCTTTCTTTCGATCATATCCGGCAGACGGTTCTTGGCCGTCTGAGAAGGCTGCCGGCCGAAGCGGGAACAGCGGTTACGGCTGTTGATGTGCCGGTGCTGTCGGCGGAGTTTCCGGAAATGGCGGAGAGCGGATTTCCCGAAAATCCGCCGGCCTTGAATCCTTTCAAATCCCATTACATGAAGCGGTTCCGGTTCCTTCCCCTCGATGATGCCAACGGCCGGGTCATTGTGGCCATGGCCGATCCCCTGGATTTTATCACCCGTGAAGTGGTGGAAAGGACTTACGACAAGCCGTTGGAAATCTTCCAGGCTTCTGAAGAGACCATTTCGCAGTTCGTGTATCGCTGGTATGAAGCCGAGGTGGATATGACATCGGGTGAGCGGACCGACGACATGGACCTGAGTCTCGAAGACCAGTTGTGGGACAGCCCGGAGCACCTCAAAGACATGGCCTCCGAGGCACCGGTCATCCGGCTGGTGAATCATCTGATTGCCAAGGCCCTTGAAGTCGGCGTGTCCGATATCCATATCGAGCCCCGGAAGGCGCATGTTCAGGTCCGGTACCGGATCGACGGCGTGCTCATCGACCAGAATGCCATTGCCATCAAACTCAAGGCGGCCATCAATTCCCGGGTCAAGCTCATGGCCAAGATGGATATCGCCGAGATGCGGCTGCCCCAGGACGGCCGCATCAAATTCAAGGCCGGCCGGGAAGAGATCGATATCCGGGTGTCGTCCCTGCCTACCCATTTCGGGGAAAGCCTGGTGCTCCGGCTGCTTCACAAGGAAAGCGTCGAGCTCGATATGGACACCCTGGGTTTTCCAAGCTCCATCCGGGATAAGTTCAAATCGACCATCACCCTTCCCTACGGCATGATTCTGGTGACCGGGCCGACGGGTTCCGGCAAAACCACCACACTGTATTCGGCGTTGAACACCATCAATTCGCCGGACAAAAAAATCGTGACCGTCGAAGATCCGGTGGAATATCAGATGGACGGGGTCAATCAGGTGCAGGTTCAGCCCAATATCGGCCTCACATTCGCCCACTGCCTCAGAACCTTTCTGCGTCAGGATCCGGATGTTATGCTGGTTGGTGAAATCCGGGACCTGGAAACCGCCGAAATCGCCATACAGGCTGCTCTCACCGGACATGTGGTATTTTCGACGCTGCATACCAACGATGCGGCCGGGGCCATCACCCGATTGGAAGACATGGGGGTGGAGCGCTTTTTGATCGCCTCGTCGGTGGTGGCGGTGCTGGCCCAGCGTCTGGTGCGACGCGTTTGCCCCCAGTGCAAACAGACCTTTCGCCTTGGCGATGAAGAGCGCCTTATGCTGGCACGGGAACTGGATTTGCGTCCGGAAGAAATCCCTCCCACATACACCCGCGGGATGGGCTGCAAGGAATGCGCGGGTTCCGGATATCGGGGGCGGCTGGGGATTTACGAGTTTTTGCCAATAGATGAAGTCGTCCAGCGGGAAATTGTCCGAGGGTCGGACCGAAACGATATCTCCCGGGCAGCCATTCAAAACGGCATGATATCCCTTCGCATGGACGGCATGGATAAAGTTAAAAACGGAATCACCACTTATGAGGAAGTGCTGAGGGTCACCCGCTGATGCCGCGATTTTCCTACGAAGCCATGAATCCCGCCGGCCGCCGGATCATCGACAGCGGTGAGGCCACTACGCGGGACGATCTGATGCTGTCTCTTCAAAGCAAAGGGCTGATCCTGGTCCGGTGGATCGACGCCGCGCCGTCGGCCCGATCGATCATGAAACGATCCGGCCGGAGCTTGAAAAGCAGGGATCTGCTGATGATGACCCGCGAATTGGCCCATTTGATGAAATCCGGATTGCCCATCGACCGGTCGCTGACCATTCTGATTCAGACCAGTGAGTCCAAGCCGCTGCTCGCCATGGCCCAGTATTTGAAAGACGCCCTTCAGGGCGGAAAAAGCCTCTCGGATGCCATGGCCGCCCGATCCGAAGATTTCAGCGATCTCTATATCAATATGGTACGGGTGGGGGAAATGGGCGGGATTCTGCCCCAGGTTCTCGAAAAACTGGCCGGTTTTATGGAACGCACCGAGGAAATCAAGAAATTCATCATTTCCAGCTCCATTTATCCGGCGATCCTTATGTTGATCGGTCTGGTCTCCGTGGTCGTCATCATGGGGGTGGTCGTGCCGCGGTTTGCCGCCATATTCACGGATCTCGGCCAGAAAATTCCGGCGGCCACCCAACTGCTGATCGATACCAGTCAGTTTTTGCGCAACTGGTGGTGGGTGATGTTATTGGGAGTTGTGGTGACGTCTATGGGGTTGTGGCGCTTTTCGGCATCTCCTTATGGAAAGGACCGGCTGGACCGGATATGGATTCGGCTCCCAATTCTCGGCACGTTGCTGCTCGATATCCAGGTGGGCCGTTTCACCCGGACACTGGGCACCCTCGTGCAAAGCGGCGTGCCGCTGCTCAAAGGGCTGTCCATCGTTCGGGAAGTGGTCAACAATGTGGTGGTCAAGCGGGCGGCCGAGCAGATTTTCCGCCAGGTCAAGGAAGGCAAACGGATCAGCATTCTCATGAAGGAACAGCGCATTTTCCCGGCCATGGCGGTTCAGATGGTGGCATTGGGCGAGGAAACCGGCAAGATCGGAGACATGCTGATATCGGTGTCCGACGATCTCGACGCCCGGGTTCAGTCGAAAATCAAGTCGCTGCTGTCTTTGCTCGAACCCATGGCCATTCTCTTGATGGGCCTGGTGATCGGCGGGGTGGTGATTGCCATGCTGACGGCCATATTCGGTATGAATGAAATCGAATTCTGATGAATGCCCGGGGGTTTACATTCATTGAAATCGTTGTGGTCATGGTGCTGGTGGCGGTTTCCGGATCATTGGTCTATATGAGTGTGGGCCGATCCGCCGAGCAGAAACAGGGCAAGATCTTCGCGCAGGAAATGATGAGCCTCGTCAAAAAAGCCCGGCGTACTTCCGTGGCCAACAGCCGCCCGGTGGCTTTCCTGATTTCGTCCCAGGATCGTATGTGCTGGGTCGAAGGCAGCTCTGGCGATCTGGAGATTCCGGAACGCGTGATGATTCAGGAACAGGGGATTGCCCAGTTGGATGGCGGTGTTTTCGGGATTTATTTTTATCCCGATGGCAGCTCGAGCGGGGGGGCGATCACACTGGCCGCGGACGGTGTGCCGTTTTTCGTTTTTCAGGTGGATATCCTGACCGGTCTGGTGACACGGGGGTGATGTCGTGAAAGCCGATCAGCGGGGGTTTACCCTGATCGAGGTGCTGGTGGCGCTGATGATACTGGGCGTATCGTTGTCAGCGGTTTTTCAGGCGCTGTCGAGCTCCCGAAGACTGTCTCTCAAGGCCGATGAATCCCTGACCGCGGCGCGTCTGGCGCAGAATATCCTCACCAATCCGGCGTTGATCGATGCGTCTCTCAAGGGAAAGGCGATGGGCGGAAACATCGACGGCGACAGAGACTGGCGGTATTCACTGACCGCCCAACCGCTTGAAATCAGCACCGGCAGTACGAAACACGATGTCTATCAGGTGCCGACCATGTACGAGCTGAATCTCTGCCTTTCCCATGTTGCCGATTTTCGGGAAAAAATGTTTTGTGTGAAACAGTGGTACCGTCAGTAGCGAGGGCTCGGGTGTCCGGCGGATTTACGCTGCTGGAGATTCTGGTGTCCCTGACGATTGTGGCGATGGTCACGCTGATTGCGGCCACCGCTTTCCGATTGACGGTGCAGGCATGGAACCGGGGTGCCGAAGAAGGAGAATCCCGGCAGATCGAGGCAGCACTGCCGGTGCTTCTGGAAAAACAACTGGCGGCACGGGTCAACTCCCGGCTGTTCGGCAAGGCGAATATTACGCCGGACAAGTTTTTTTGCGGCAGTGAAAACTCGCTGTCATTTCTGACCACATACTCCCCTCAGGGCTCTTTGCTTCAGGGGGTGTTGTGGGTGCGATATGTGTTCGATCCGGGGCAGGGGGTACTGTTGATTTATCTGAAATCCGTCACCCGGCCCGATGATGTGGGGGAAAACATCACCGGCGGATTACGTTCGAAAAAGATGGATGACGGGGCGCCTGTCAGCCGGATCTATGGGATCACAAAATTCCGTCTGCTTTATACCGATGAGCTGCTGTTCG
Organism: uncultured Desulfobacterales bacterium; assembly: GCA_964495045.1. Classification (GTDB taxonomy): domain Bacteria; phylum Desulfobacterota; class Desulfobacteria; order Desulfobacterales; family Desulfatirhabdiaceae; genus RAAP-1. Next base: position 4,634 of record CAZBUL010000133.1, read on the forward strand.
ACCCGGATGAATTGCGTCAATGGCACAATGAGTGGAAATGTGAGCAGGATGCTATGGGTGCTCCCGCCACGAGCGCTCCGACGGGCATCGTGCTGGAAATGACCATTGGAGACGGGCCCCGCGCCCGAAATTTCAGGTGGAATTACCGGATTGGGGTGCAGAAGGCGGCTAGTCCGGGGGTGATTCAGTAAGGGGGCAGGGAATAGGGTGCAGGGGGCAGGTAACAGGAGGAGAGGGCAGGGGGCTTCGGACGGCAGTGTGTTGGTGATGGTGCTGTGGATTCTGATATTGGTCGGTTTTCTGGCTGGGCAGTATGCGTCGCATAGCCGGGAAAAGGCCGATGTGGCCCGTAACGCCTGGAGTTCTTTTCGGCAGCGGTCGGCTATGGTATCCATGATTCAGATGTTTTCCACGGATACCTGGTCGATTCCGAACGGCACCGGGTCTGACGGCAGATGGTTTCGGATGTATCCGGATGGGTCGGATGTGTGGGTTCGGGTGGATAAGGAATCGAAACGGGTCAATCTCAATTCGGCCAGTGATTCGGATATTAAACAAAAAATCGCCAAATCGATGGACGATGCCCGGCAGCGGGAATCTGATGAAATTTCGGATGCCATTCTCGACTGGCGGGACGAAGACGATATGGCCAGGATGCACGGTGCCGAAGAAAAAGATTATGCCGCCCGGGGGCTGTCTTACCGCCCGGCCAACGGCGCATTCAATGCCATGACCGAGCTGTTGATGGTCAAGGGGGTAACCCCGGAAATATTTTGGGGGGATCCCGTGCGGGCGATTGAAATGGATATGCACCAGCGGTCGGGGCGATATGTTCGCACCGATGAAAATCTGGAGATGAAATCCCTGTCGGAGTTGGTGACGACCTATTCAGGCTCCGCAAAGCGGATCAGCCTGCTGATTCCCGGAGAAGCCAATGATTACTTGTACATGAATATTTTTGTGTCGCGGGAGACCGGAAAACTTCAGGTTGTCGGCACGCAGGAGACACTGCGGGTGGCGGATGCGGGCTTTGACAGATTGATCGAACTGGAATCTGAATCTCAAGGGGTCGAGACAAAGGAAAAAAGCGGCGGTAACCGCCGGTAAGAATATGGCCATCAAAGAACTCATCGGCATCTATCTGGGAAAAGATGCGCTGTATTACTGCGGTGCCGTGCGAACGCTCTCTGCCTGGAAAGCGGCGATTCCCGGGTCTTCCATGGAACCGTCCGGCATGATTCAGGGGCATTTCACCTTAACGCTTCGTGAATTTCTGCTGCGGATTTCTCCCAAGCCGGGGCGGCGGATTTATTTGGCACTTCCCCGCAATCGTTTTTTCATTCGGGAGCTGCAATTGCCGCCGCTGCCGCTCGAAGATGCCCTGATGTCGGTGCAGAGCGCTTTGCCCTTGACCTGCCATTTGTCTCTGGAAGAGATCTATTATGATATATATTTAGGACGGATTCCCGATGGCAGCATCCACGCGCTGGTGATTTATATGCCCCGCAAGGAGATCGCACCGGTATTCGAATTGTTTCGGGAATTCGGGCACGAAAAATCCCTGGCCGGGCTGTTTCCGGTTTCTTTGGGGATCGGCGCCTGGCTGAATCTTCAGAAATTTACAATGCCGATGGGGCTGATGATTTCTCTGGAGAGCCCGGTTCATGAACTGGCGGTGTTTCATACGTCGGGATGTGTGTATTCCGTGATCTGGCAGGACGGGGCGAACCCGGATGAGACGGCGTTGATCCGTGATACGGCGGTGGCCCGGTTTCAGTTGCCGGCCGAGAGCATTTATTGTTTGGAGGAGACCGGCGGAAGTCTGACCTTGCCGGAGCCGGTTCAGAACAAACTGTCCTGGCTTCCTTCGATCCAGACGAATCCCGGCGTTGCGGCCCTGTCGCCTGCGCTGTCTGATCAGCAGCCCATTCTGCTGAATGGCACG
>CAZBUL010000133.1:6678-8576 GCA_964495045.1 uncultured Desulfobacterales bacterium
ATGAGTTTGCAGGGACAGAGCAAGGATGCCCTGAAAGTGGTGGAATCCCTGAGAACATCGCCGTTGTTCGAGCAGGTGAAAATGTCGGGTTCGGTCAGCCGGGCGCCTTCGGGCGTGGAGCAGTTCAGTTTGTCGATCCGCCTGAAGGATGTGGAGGCTGCTCCATGAAGATTTTTCTTGGCCGAAAACGCAAACGTCAGGTCATCCTGGGAACGGCCGGTGTGATCTGCAGCGTCCTGATTTGCTGGGCACAGGTTATCGAGCCCCTTCAGGAGCAGCAAATCGAGTTGACCGAACAGATTGGAAAACTGACGGGTGAACGGGATCAACTGAACCAGAAAATCAAAAATGTGGCCGAATTCATTGAAGCTCACAAATCGGCGGAAAATGAAATCACCCGGTTCGATGCATTGAAAATCGACGGGAAAACGCTCGAAGAGCTGAGCGCCGGAACGCAGTCGATATTGCAGCAGTATCTGGATAAAAATTCCATTCCGATCAAGGCATACAAAGACCTGCCGGCGGCCAAATGGCGGGAGCATCCCATCAGCCGGATCGAGCTTCAGTTGGAGACCGGCATGCAGGGGGTTTCCGACCTGTTCGAATATCTGGAAACCCTGAACAAGGTGATCCGTGTTGAAAGGTTTACAGTGTCGTACCGCCGGAAAAAGGAAAGTGATCTTCAGATATCTTTACAGATTGCCACCCTTCAGATGGAAGGGATCAAAAATTGAAAACAACAGCGAGGAATACCTGTTTATGTCAGAAGAAACTGCGGCCCGTGGCACTAGTGTTTGGATAGTTTTCTGCCTGCTTTTTCTGGGATTGGTCATGTCCGGCTGCGGAGCCGGCAGTCTGTGGCAGAAACCCTATACATCTCCGGAAACCCCTGGCGAGCCCAATCCATTTCTGCGCGCCAGAATTCCGGAGGAAAAACCCCCCGGTGAGGAAGACAAAAAAACCGATGAAAGGAAGAAACCCGTTGTTACGGAAGCCAAAACGGCCACAGGGGTAAAACATATTGCCACCCAAACGCCTCCCGAGCTGCCGCCTTTGGTGCAAAAAGGGCCCAAAGACAAAAAAGACACGGAAAAAAAAGTGCATGTGGAGCTGGCTTTTGATAATGCCGATTTGTTTGAAGTGCTGGATGTCACCCTCTACGATCTGTTTGGTCTCAGCTACATGGTGGACCCTACCCTCAAGACGACGGTTTCTTTTCATATTGCCGGCGATTACAATCGGGACGAGTTCATCAACACCTTGAATCAGGCGTTTCAGCTCAACAATTTGTCCATTGTCCGCGGTTCAGGAAATATCTACAAGATTCTTCCCCGGCCCAGCAGTGCCGGTTCCGCGAATGCGCCGATAACACTCAAGGATGAAGCGGATCTGGTCGGGGATGTCACCCGGCTGGTCCGTCTGCGGTATGTGTCGGCCGCAACGGCTGCCACCAATATCACCCCGTTTTTGACCAAAGGTATCCAGCCTGTGCAGGATACGGTCAACAACGCATTGCTGATCACCGATACGGCAGAAAACGTTTCCAGGGTTGCGGCCATTTTGGGGGTGATCGACATTGAATTTTTTTCGGATCTGTCCTGGCAGATTTTTCCGATCAAGGAAGTGGACACGGAGATTATTGCTGAAGACCTGAAAAATGTACTTCAGGCCGGTGGTTTATACAAGCGGCAGGGCGCCGTGGAGGGCAGTTTCGAGATATTTCCCATCAAAAGCATGAGTTCGATATTGGTTGTTACCCGCTGGCCTTCCATTCTGACACTGGTTCAGGACTGGCTGGCGGCCATGGATCACATGACCGATTCCGATACCAATGTTTTTGTATATTTTGCGGAAAATGCATCCGCCATGGATCTGGCGGATGTGCTGCAGCAGGTGTT
>CAZBUL010000134.1:0-8545 GCA_964495045.1 uncultured Desulfobacterales bacterium
GATTTCTGGCAAAGTCATGACTCTACCGATTATATCGATTGGAAGAAAGCAGAAAAAATCACCCTGGCCAATCTAAAACCATCGATAAAAACCATATCGTTACGTCTTCCGGAATCCATGATTGAAGAATTGAAACTCTTGGCCAATAAGCGCAATATGCCGTATCTGTCTTTAGTCAAGGTGTTTCTGTCAGACAGAATCGCGCAGGAGCTTACATTGAAAGGTCATAATTCATCGACAAACCAGCCTTCAAATTGAATGGAATCTTATTGAAACAATTTGGGATATTAAGAAAAGGAGAGCCCATGCTACAACGTATGTTTTCTATTTTATTCATGATCATGTGCCTAACGCAATTTCAGATGGCCTTAGCAGCCGGAGACCCCAATGATAGTCAGGGAAGCAAGGATCCGGCTCTTTTTTCCCGCATGCCCGGATTTCATATTTACCGTGCCGAAGTCCGGGAGTTTGACCGGTATGAATTCCCTGTGGGGCTGGATAAAAAGGAAAAAGTGGAAGGGTATCATTCTTTTGTGATCTATTATGCAAACGAGGGCATTACGCTGCCTAGCGGTCTTCAGGTTACCCGCAATTACGTCAATGCTGCCAGAGCCATCGGCGGAGATCAGGTCTATGAGTATGAGGACGGCGGAATGATATATTCCATTATCAAGATCGCAAATCAAAAGAATGAAATCTGGGCTGAGGTCATGGCAGCGGGAAATGACCAATACACTATCCACGTGATTGAAAAACAGTTGATGAAACAGGACGTGGTGGTCAACGCCGATACGCTGGCAAGTGGTATCAAAGAAACCGGACGGGTTGCCGTGTATGGCATTTATTTTGACACCAACAAGGCTGATCTAAAAACAGAATCAGAACCAGCTCTTGCCGAGATCGTCAAGATGCTCAAAGCTGATGCAGGCCTGAAGGTCTATGTGGTCGGCCATACCGACAATGTCGGTCACTTTGCCAATAATGTCAAACTGTCTCAGGACAGGGCTACCTCAGTAATAGCCGTTCTGGTCAGTAAACACGGTATTGCCGCCTCCCGTCTGACCCCATTCGGGGTCGGCCCAACGGCGCCGGTAGCCTCCAACAAAAATGATGAAGGACGGGCAAAAAACCGCCGGGTGGAGCTGGTGGCTCAGTAGCAATGTCCGGATCGCAAACCAAAGACTATCATTTTCAGCTCCCGCCCAACATCGACTCTCCTGAGCACGAGGAGTTCAATTGGGCTACTCAAAATATTTTCCATCTATCGAAAATGTTAGCCCTACACAAGGAGACCATATGAAAGCCATCGAATTGTCGACATGTTTTGTTACAAAAGATGTCGATGCTTGCCGAGAATTCTATCAGCGCTATTTCTCGGCACAGACTGTTTTTGATTGCGGCTGGTATGTCAATTTACGCATGGGTGGTCATGGACCATCAATTCAGTTCATGGAACCGCAAGGTGGAATGCCAACCTTTAATGGCACAGGAATCATGCTCAACTTAAAAGTCGAGGATGTTGATTCAGAACACACAATGCTTACAGGAGCGGGTTTACAAACTGCAATGTTATTGGAAGATCACCCGTGGGGGGATCGAGGCTTTTCAGTTATCGACCCAATTGGGAATTCAGTTTATGTATATTCAGATCGCGAGCCGTCAGATGAATTCAAACAATACTACAAGGGCTAACAAGGCATTCCACCGGAATGACAATCTGGGCTTATTTGGGGTCGGACCATGTCAACATATTGATAAAAATACACTTATCTCTCAAAACTATGCGTTTTCTGTACCAATATTGCCTTTTTCAGTATAAAAAAGCTATGATCACAAAACTCAGTTGGATTTGGGCTCCTTCGGCAGCTTTCCAAGCGAACGAATCACCTGCTGTGGCAGAGTTGACAACTTCATGAGAGATCGAAATTTGGGAGCTATAAGGTGATTATACGGTAGTATATCTCCGACCGATAACGCCGCGAAATTATTTTTCTGAAAGTCTATATTCAGTTACAGAAAGTGGACAGATCATTTAACAACATAGCTATTTGGAAATATTCATGATCATTTTTGACGGTACTTACCGCTGGAAAGCACCCATGACAGACAATCCCCGTGCTTTTCGCAAAAAGTGGGAAATGTCCTGCGACCTGAAAGTCATCGACCTTTCCCTCGCCGAACCCGATGTGGTGCATATCAAGCGCTATGTCGTCGTGGCTACGGAAACGACGCCCGGCCCCATGAAAACGAGTGTGGCGACTACCATGGGCCTGCGGATTTTCCGGGATTTCAATCTGACCCGGCATAACGTTCTGTGGATCGAAGGCCGGTGGAACCACGCAGAGCCTCTGGAAGTGGCCTCGTTCACACCCGATCCCGATTCGGGTCTGGAAACCCATTATCTGATCACCTGGCGCCCCCTGCTTCCCAACGAAGCCCGCCTGCTGCGGACATTTCTGCCAGACAGTTTCTTTGAAGCCCGCTCGGCCACCGTCCACTCCCTCCGAGGTCAATAAAACAGATGGGTTCATCCGTATCCCGGCGTCGGGCCATTCTTTTTCTGGTCGCAGCAGCCGTTCTCTGGAGCAGCAGCGGCCTGCTCGTCAAGATTATCTCCTGGCAGCCCCTGTCAATCCTGAGCGGCCGCAGCATACTTTCCACCCTGGTGGTCTGGTTTTTTCTGGGCTGCCCCCGCCGATTTCACTGGACGGGTCTTCAGGCAGTCGGGGCCGCCGGCTATGTCGGCGGGCAGCTTTTTTTCATCATGGCCACCAAACTGACCACCGCCGCCAATGCCATATTCCTGCAATACACCCTTCCGATTTATATCGTAATCTTCGGATACTGGTTTCTGAAAGAACGACCCGAGCGGGCCGACTGGATTTCCCTGGCCGTCATTTTTGCGGGTCTGTTTCTTTTCTTTGGAGACGGGTTGAGTTTCGACGGTCTTTTCGGCAATGTCCTGGCCATTGTCAGCGGCATGTCCATGGCGGTGATGATGCTGTGCATGCGCAAACAAAAAGACGGCACGCCCGCCAACACAATCCTGCTCGGCAATCTGATCGGCGCAGCCATCGGCCTGCCGTCTCTCATCCATGAAAGTTTTTCGTGGCAGCACCTCGGCATCATCGCCTATCTGGGTATTTTTCAGATCGGCCTGTCGTTTGTCCTGTATTCCATCGCCATCAAAGAGGTTCAGGCCCTCGAAGCCACGTTGATTCTAACCCTCGAGCCTATTTTGAATCCACTGTGGGTGTTTCTGGTGATCGGAGAAACCCCCGGAAAGCTGGCCCTGGTCGGCGGCCTGTTCGTAATCGTTGCCGTGACGGCCCGGGCCGTTGTCAGTGCACGGGCGTCGGCAGCCTGATTCATGGATGATCAAAGAACTCCGAACGTATCTTCTTGCCGTTTCGGAAGGGCCAAGCAAATGAAACGAAAACAGACATCCCCTCTGGTACTCATCGTCGATGACGACCTGACCACCACTCGCATTCTCGAACGGATCATGCGAGGCGCCGGATTTGAAACCCTGAGCGCCGGAAGTCTGGCCGATGCGGAAAATCTGGCCCGTACGCAGCCGATTTCGCTGATACTTCTCGACGTCCATCTGCCCGACGGCAGCGGCCTGGATCTGTGTGAGAAGCTCCTGGCCGAACCCGCCATGTTCGGGCTGCCGATTCTGTTCATCTCCGCCAACGACGATGTGGCCGTTAAAGTTCGGGGATTTGCCGCGGGTGCGGTGGACTATATCACCAAACCGCTGGCCGGTGCGGAAGTGCTGGCCCGTGTGCGAACCCATCTGCGTTTGCGGGCGGCATACGAATCCCTGGCAGAGTTGCAGGCCGAAAGAATTCAGCGGCTGGCCGCCTCCCAGCAATCCCTCATGCCTCAGCCCGAAGACCTGCCCGGAACGGGTTTTCAGGTGTGTATGCGTCAGGCGCTTCGGGCAGGCGGGGATTTCTATGACGTCATTCCTTCCGGAAAACGCATCACCGACTATATCATTGCCGATGCCAGCGGACATGATCTGGGCGTTTCCCTGTGGACGGCCTCGTTCAAGACCCTTCTGACCGAATATGCCTCGGTGCTTCAAGCGCCCCAAGACATCTGCCGCATGATCAACAACTCCCTGCGGCGGGTGCTTCCGGAAGGCGCCTATTTCACGGCTATTTACGCCCGCCTGAATCGGGACACCAACAAACTTGTCATCGCCAATGCGGGCAATCCTTCGGCCATCCGGGTGTCTTCCAAGACCCGGAATGTGAGCGTCCTGCATCAGGAAGGGGATCTCATCGGCATTTTTTCGGATGCCGTGTTCGGACTGCTCGAAGTGTCGGTACAGCCCGGAGACCGGCTCTTTCTCTACTCCGACGGTCTGGTGGAAATGGACGGCCCAAGAGATGCCGGCATCGGCAGGCTCATGGAGGCCTGCCAGTCTGCCTGCGATCTGCATTTGAAAGACGCCGTGCCGTTCATTGTGGAAAAACTTTGCGGCAAAGACGATCCTGATGACGATATTGTTCTGCTGGGGGTGGAAGTGTGAAACCATCACATAGCCTGACACGAACCATTTTTTCTGATTTGACGGAAGTAGATTTCGTCTGCCAGGATGCCCGAAAACTCCTTGAAACATTGAGCCTGATTCAGCATGGTTTTTCCGTGGAATTATTGTTGCGTGAGTTTCTCAATAATGCCATGATTCACGGCAACGGCCTGGACGCACACAAGCAGGTGCGGGTGTTGTTTCAGATCGGAATCAAATGGATACGCATCCAAATCGCCGATGAAGGCCCCGGCTTCAACTGGCGCAAAGCCAGGCGGACACCCCCCGATCCCGACGCGGAATCGGGGCGGGGATTGGCCATCGCCATGATCTATGCCCACCGGGTCCGGTTCAACCGCATCGGCAATCAGGTAACGATATGGATTAAAAAAACCGATGAATAGGAGAAAGCTGAGATGAGTTTCGAGATTACACGACAGAATGGAATTGCCCGCGTGACACTGGGGAAAAAACTGACGATCGCGGAAGTTCCTGAACTCCAGTCCGCTCTCAAGCAGGAGATTGCCGAAGGGGTGCCTGAAATCATTCTCGACATGGCCGAAACGGTGTCGCTGGATTCCACGGGCATTGGCCTGTTAATTGCCACCAACAACAGCCTGTCGCCGCTTCATGGCACGGTCCGGCTGATCAATGTGATACCCGATATTCTGAAACTGCTGCGGAGCATGCGTCTGGTGGACCGGCTGCATGCCACGGCCGGTGCCGAGGTGACGCATGGATGACGATCTCCTTCAGGAATTCATCAACGAATCCCGTGAGCACCTGGCCGATATCGAATCGGATCTGCTGGTGGTGGAAGGAAGCGGCGCGGATATCGATGAGGTGCTCATCAACAAGGTATTTCGGGCGGCCCATTCCATCAAGGGCGGCAGCGGTTTTTTCGGATTCGACCGTATCAAGGAACTGGCCCATAAGGCCGAAACCGTTCTGGATATGCTGCGGTCTCGGAAAATGGTGCCGAATGCCGAGGTCATCAACATCCTGCTGGCTGCGTTCGATAAACTTCGTGACATGATCAATCATACCGAATCAAGCGAAAATGCCGATATCGCCGAGCTGCTGGTCAGTCTGACAGGGCTGGCGTCCTCCTATCTGCCCGGTGACGAAAAGGCATCCCTGCATACCGACGTGACGCTGAAAGGCCCCGGCACGGGCCGGGTCACCCTGCCTCAGACAGATTTTGACCGGGCAGGCCGCAACGGCCAGTACATTTACTGGGTGGATTGTGATCTGGTGCATGACATCGAATTGAAAGGCCAGAACATTCTGTCGGTATTCAACACCCTGACGGAAGTGGGTGAAATCTTCGACTGCACGGTGGATTATGAGGCCGTGGGCACCCTCGATGGGCCGGTAGGCAACCGAGTACCCATGCGGTTGGTGGTGGCAACCATCTTCAAACCCGAAGACATCGGCATGCTGTTCGATACCATCGAGCCGGAACGCATTCACCTCCTCTTCGACCCTTACGCCGAGCCGTCAAAAACGGAACCGGCCGTAACGCCCGTCAAAAGTTCAGCTCCCATCGTGGAAACTTTCACGCCTGCGGAAGATATCACGATTCCGGATACCGCTCCCGTCACCGGTCTGCAGCAGCCTCCAATGTCTGAAACACCATCTGAAACCCCTTTACAAGCATCCGCACCAACACAGCCCCGATCGGCCGGCACATCCGCCGCATCGGCGCCTGCGGTCGATGAAACGCTTCGGGTCAACGTCAGTCTTCTCGAAACCCTGATGAACCTGGCCGGAGAGCTCGTGTTGAGCCGTAACCAGCTCCGCGCGGCCGTGGCCCAGGACAACCGCCAACTCTTGACCTTCGTGGATCAGCGCATCAATCAGGTGACATCCGAACTCCAGGATGTGATCATGCAGACCCGGCTTCAGCCCATCGGCAATGTATTTTCCAAATTTCCACGGGTGGTGCGGGATCTGTCCCGCACATTGGGAAAGGAAATCCAGCTCGATATCCTCGGCAAAGATGTCGCCATGGACAAAACCCTCATCGAAGGGCTTTCCGATCCCCTCACTCACATGGTTCGCAATTCGGTGGATCATGGCATCGAAACCACCGAAGAACGTCAGCGGGCCGGTAAAAAACCGGTGGGCACCGTGCGCATCGAAGCCCGTCACGAGGCGGGCCAGGTGGTGGTGGAAATCGCGGACGACGGCAAGGGCATCGACCCGCATCGGGTGGCCGATTCCGCCATCCGAAAAGGCCTCATCTCCGCGGAAAAAGCCCAGGTGCTGTCGGATGCCGACAAGCAATCCCTGATTTTTCTACCCGGACTTTCTACCGCCGGTCAGGTCTCGGATATTTCCGGACGGGGCGTGGGGATGGATGTGGTCAAAACCAATCTCGACCGGCTGGGTGGTCAGGTGGAAATTATCTCAGAAGTCGGCAAAGGATCGACGTTTCGCATCAAACTGCCGCTGACACTGGCCATCATACCTTCGCTGATCGTATCGGTGGAAGAGGAGCGATTCGCCATCCCTCAGGCGAATATCGAAGAGCTGCTGCGGCTGCATCCTGAAGAGGTGAAAAACCGCATCGAAGTGATCGGAGACTCCGAGGTGCTTCTGCTGCGGGATAGGACCCTGCCCCTAACACGTTTTGCCGATATCCTCGGCACCATGACCACCTATATCGACCCTGAAACCGGACAAAGAAAGATCAACCGGCGCGCCCATCTGGCAGATCGGCGTTCGAAACGACATGCCCAGATATCCAAGGAAGCACCGATCACCGATTCTTCCGAACCGGATGAATCCAGGGAATCCCGTACCGGATCTCGCCGGCAGGCCGCCGCTTCGGCCATCGAAATCGCCGTGGTAACCACCGGCACCCTGTCCTATGGTCTGGTGGTTGGCGCCTTCCACGATACGGAAGAAGTGGTGGTCAAACCCCTGGGCCGACGATTCAAGTATTTGAGTGAATATTCCGGCGCCACGATTCTGGGAGACGGCGCCGTCGCCTTGATTCTGGATATTCCGGGTCTGGCGGTAAAAGCGGGCCTGACATCGGTGGCCGGCTCCGCCCGCGCCGCCGAATTGGCCGCTGAAGCCGAGGTGCAGCGACTCAAGGACGTTCATTCGCTACTGCTCTTTCAGAACGGGCCCGACGAGCCCTGTGCCGTTTCCCTCGATCTGATTCAGCGCATCGAGCGCATTTCGCCCCATCAGGTCGAACGTCTTGGAGATCAGCGCACCATGCAGTATCGGGGCAGTTCCCTGCCCCTGGTCACCCTTTCCGATGTAGCCGCCGTCGGTTCCATCGATGCAGAAAACGATCTGGTTGTGCTGGTGTCCAATGCCAGCGGCCGGGAAGTCGGTCTGCTCGGTGCCATGCCCGTCGATGTGGTTGAAACCCGTGCCGCCATCGATCAGACCACCCACCGACAAAAAGGCATCGCGGGTTCCGCCATTCTGAACAACCGCACCACCCTTATTACCGATCTGTACGAGCTGGTGGATTCGGTCCATCCAGAATGGAACGCCGAGCGGCCGGATTTTCGCTCCGCTGTCTCCCCATCGGGAGGAGCGGTCACGGTGCTCTTGGCCGAAGACTCGGATTTTTTCCGGGCCCAAGTCAAGAAATACCTCGAGGAAGACGGATTCAAGGTATTGGCCGCCCCGGACGGTGAAGCCGCCTGGGAATTGCTGTGCAAAAATATCGAATCGGTTCGGGTGATTGTGACGGATATCGAAATGCCGCGGTTGACCGGCCTGGAACTAGCCACCCGCATTCGAAACGATGCGCGCACGGCCGGGCTTCCCATCATTGCCGTGACTTCCCTGGCCGGTGATGATGATGCGGCTCGGGGCATTGCCGCAGGCATCACCGAATACCAGGTCAAGCTCGACCGCGACAGTCTGTTGACAAGCATTCATGGAATGATTCACACCCATATCGATCTATAATCTGGATAAAAAATTGAGGAGCACCAACGAGATGAGCCTGAACAATTTATCTATCGGGAA
>CAZBUL010000135.1:0-8529 GCA_964495045.1 uncultured Desulfobacterales bacterium
CAGCGCCCGGCCCACCGGGTGGTCCGTTCCATCGCATCGGCGGCCGCCTTTTCGGTGGAAGGAAAGGCGATGCACTGATCGAGACACATCATGATATCGGAATTGAGACAATGCTGAATCTCGATGGCTTTCTCGGGAGTCAGCAAATGCCGCGACCCGTCGATATGAGACTGGAAATCGGCCCCGTCTTCGGCGATGTTTCTCAGTTTTGCCAGGGAAAAGACCTGAAATCCGCCGCTGTCGGTCAGAATGGGTTTTTCCCAGTGCATAAACCGATGCAGCCCCGAAAACCGCTGAATGACATCGCAGCCAGGCCTCAGATAGAGGTGATAGGTATTTCCCAGAATGATCCGGGCGCCGCAGGACAGCAGATCTTCCGGAGAAAGGGACTTGACGGTCGCCAGCGTTCCGACCGGCATGAACACCGGGGTTTCGATATCCCCCCGCCGGGTGTGGATGACGCCGGCCCGTGCCTGCGTCGTCGAGGATCGTTTGATTTCCTTGAATTCCAGAGAGTCCTCCGTCAATCGATCAGCATGGCATCGCCATAGCTGTAAAACCGGTAGCCTTCCCAAATGGCTTGCAGATAAGCATTCAAAATGGAATCCCGGCTGGCAAAGGCCGAGACCAGCATCAACAGTGTCGATCGGGGCAGATGAAAATTGGTGATCATGGCATCCACGGCCTTGAACCGATACCCCGGATAAATGAACAGATCGCAGCAGCCTGATCCAGCCTCGATGCAGCCGGTTTCGGATGCCGAAAATTCCAGAGTTCGGACACTGGTGGTTCCCACCGCGACAACCCGGCCGCCGGATGTTTTGGCATGGTTGATGATTGCGGCCGATTGCGGAGAAATGGTGTAGGTTTCGCTGTGCATGCGATGCTGCCGGATATCCGACACCCTCACAGGAATGAATGTGCCGTACCCCACATGCAGGGTAATGGGCGCAATCCCCACCCCCATAGTCCGCAGCCGATCCATCAGATTCTCCGAAAAATGAAACCCCGCCGTCGGGGCGGCGATGGCCCCTTTTTCGGACGCATAAACCGTCTGATAATCAGCATAATCGTCGGTGGTTTCCATTTCAGCATCCCGGTGGATATACGGCGGCAGCGGCACTTTCCCGATCTGATACAACACCTCATCGAAATCTCCGTCGCAGGTAAAACGGACTTCATAGCAGTCTCCGAAAGGCCGCAGCACCTCGGCCCGAAGTCCGTGATCGAAAAAAATCAGGGTGCCGGCCCGGCATTTTTTCGACGTTTTGATCAGACAGGTGCAGATGAATTCACCTGGAGATGTTCGTTCCGCCTGCCCTTGGGAGTATGTCAGAATCAGCATCTCGGCCTTGCCGCCCGTGTCCTTTCGGCCCAGGATTCTGCCGGGAATCACCTCTGTATTGTTGATGACCAGCACATCTCCGGCATGCATGAACTCCGGCAGATCGCTGAAAATCCGGTGATTGACAGTTCCGGTGGAACGATTCAGATGCAGCAGTCTGGAGAGTTCTCTTTTGCGGCAGGGCTTCTGGGCGATCCGGTCTTCGGGAAGTTCGTAGTCATAATCATCGAGTGCATACATTCGGATTACCGTTTTCCCAGATACACCATGAACAGGCCGGAGATCATGAGCACCAGCCCCAGCCGTCTGAGCCAGTCATCCGGCATTTCCAGAAGCTGTGAGATCCATCGTTTCATCCGCTCCGGGAAAACGAAATACGGCAGTCCTTCAACGATCATGACCATGCCCAGTACACAGAGAAAAAAATTCAACGAGTTCATGATCGTTCCGATGATCAGTCTATGGACATCAGAAATGTGCGCAGATTTCTCTTGCGGCTGTCGAGCCCGATTTTCTTGCGGATTCGGTCTCGGTGAGATTCGATCGTTCTGCGGGAAAGCCCCATCAATTCGGCGATTTCCTTTGAGGTAATTCCCATGCGGACCAGCTTGGCGATTTGCAGTTCAGATTTGGTCAGTTTGTAGTGACGGGAAGTGAGTTTCGGAGAAAACGGCGAAATGATATCCTTGAGATTCGATTCGAGAATCGTCAGATAGATTTCCTGCTTTTCATCGAGTTCCAATTCTCTGAGTTTCTTGATATAGGGGGTGATCATCTCCTTGACATTGAACATCACTTTCTCTTCGAGCTCGGTCCTGTCCGAATCCCGCTTTTTCAAAAGGGCTTTCAAAGCGGTGTTCACTTCCTTGAGGTTCTGGGTTTTTATTTTCAATTCGGCTTCCCGTTCTTTGAGCGACTTGACCATCTGACTCTTTTTGGTGATATCGCTGAAAAACGAGAACAGAAAAGACTGATCTCCCATTGCGATGAAATTGGTGGAAAATTCCAATGTCAACGCATTGCCTTCCTTATTCACGAGCCGAGATTCATACCTGCCGACCCCCTGTCGAACCGCCTTTCGGATATGCACGGCCAGCCCGTGATGGTCTTTCGGTTCGAAATCAAACACGGATTTTCCTGGCAACTCTTCCGGCGAATATCCGAGAATGGAAGCGGCAGAAACATTCACCTCCTGAATCACGCCATCTGGATTGGTTATCCAAAAACCTTCCATAGCAGTCAGAAGAATCTTTTCATTTCGCCGGGTTTGATCGTGGAGTGCCGCCGCCGTTTTTTTGTGCTCCTGGATTTCCTCCATGAGCCGGGCATTGGCTTCAACCAATTCGGCCGTTCGAACATGAACCCGTGCATCGAGCGTGCGATTGGCTTCTTTGAGCTGCTTATCCACTTCGTTTTTATGGAGGGCCAGCGCGATAGCAGATTTCAGTTGATTCTCTTCGAACGGTTTGAGGATGTATCCCAGTGGATCGGAAAGTTTAGCCCGGCTGATGTGCTCGTCATCGGCATGGGCTGTCAAAAACACGACCGGGATATCCAGCTCGGTCCGGATTTTTTCTGCGGCGGCAATGCCGTCCATGGATCCAGGCATGACGATATCCATAATGATCAAATCCGGTTTCAGCCGATTGGCCAGTTCTATCGCCTCTTCTGCGGAACCGGCGAAATCAGGCACATCATAACCAATGGATATCAGGAGGTCCTGAAGGCGGGTGGCGATAATAACTTCATCATCTACAGGTAAAATTCTTTTCATGATCACTCAAAATTTATAAAAAAATAGTGGTTGTTATACACAGACAGCAAATTCTGTCTGAAGTACATTCAATAATTCTTCTCCGATGGCGATCCCCAGATCGATGAATTCGGGGCCATACACCTTACCGGTTTGCGTACGGAATGTCTGTTTGATTCGTGTCAGTCCTTCCATCCCCTGTGGGTAGTGTTTGAGAAATTCCGACAGCGGGGTATTGAAAAAAGAAACCATATCCCAGATGGTATGTGCAAAATTGTCGGGCCCCCAGCGGAACTTATCGGCATCATAGAGGCAGTCGGATACCAGCGCACCTTCGAGGGTATCGATGTGGATGCGGGGTTGAAACGCTTCGTGATTGCGGATGGCCTGACAGATATCCTCGATTTCATCCGGTGAATATGGAAAGGATTTCAACATTCTGCGGGCATAATCCGCCCCTTCTGCCGCATGATGTTTCATCTTCCGTTTGATATCATGCAGCAGTCCGGCGCTCTGAACAATGATGACACGCTGTTCGGTATATGCGCGGGAATATCCGAAACGGTTTCCCTCGATCAGCATCAAGACGCCGGCATCCACCGTCACTTTGACGGCATGGTCGAGCCCATGCCCAAAATCATCATCCAGATGTTCGGCTACAAAAGCATAGAGATTTCTCAACACCGGATTCGTATGAAAAAAACTTCTCGAAATATCATGAAGTGGAGAAAAATCTTTGTAAAAAGCCGGTTGGGGGAAACGGGATACAATCTGACGCGCCCGTTGACGCATCCGGGCATAGACAGGGGGCATGGATGCCGGAGATTTTTCAATCAGGATCATAACCGATGGAAAAAGAAAAAAACATCAGGGTTCAGCTTTCGGAAACCGAAAAAAATCCTTCACAGACTTTCCATTTATCGCCTTCCTTAACCACATGGACAGTCTTGTCGAGCGATGTGGTCTTGCCGATGCAAAACAGTTTTCCCATAAGTGCAAACAGGGGATTGATCCCTTTTTTCATGTCTGCGGTAATACGGATATCGGCAGCACCAGCGGTCGATTTCAGGGTGTAAGTTTTGACATTGAACAGCGATTGTTTCATATAACCGACATTGAAACCCCGATCTCTGGCCAGTGCCGACATATTTTGAATGTAAGCAGGCACGATATTTTTTTCTTCATCCTGCGCCAGCTCATCACAGAGACGGGATGTCATGGCTTCATCGAGCTGATAATACATTATTGCAAATTCGACGGCCGCCCTATCCGGTGTATCCCGGGTGTCTGTATAGATGAAAATGACCTGCAATAAAACCGAAAGCATCAATACCATCAAGAAGACCGAACGGTTGCTATCGTTTCTCATGAATCATTCCTCCAGGGGGGTTTTTCTGGAAAAAATTGCATTGACAAAAGCCACCGACATTCAGAAAATCAGTAAAAAAATGACGAATCTTTACGTATTGATCAGCCATTTCGATAAATTTTCTTTCACTATCATGGAATGTTTTTCGAAACAAGATATTTCAATCTCCTCGAAAACATATAAATATGACATCAGGAACTCATGACGCATTATCGTCAACATTTTATCCGCCGGAATCTGATATGGCGTTCCGAAATTCTTAAAGCGATCCGGTTGTTTTTCAGTCAAAACGATTATCTCGAGGTGGAGACCCCTATCCGGATGCCGGCACCCGCTCCCGAAGCCCATATCGACGCGCAGGAGGCCGGAGAATGGTTTCTGCAGACATCTCCGGAACTTTGTATGAAAAGGCTTCTGGCCGCCGGATTTCCCCGTATTTTTCAAATCTGCAGGTGCTTTCGCAAGCAGGAAAGGGGGCGAAAGCATCTGCCGGAGTTCACCCTCCTTGAATGGTACACAGCAGGGCATACATATTGCGACATGATGACCCAGTGTGAAGAACTGATCCGATTTGTCGCCGCTGCCATCGGCCATCCCGCGGTCATCAGGTATCAAAACAGGCCAATTTCCCTGTCTTCGCCGTGGGAGCGCATGACGGTCGCTTGCGCGTTCGACCGGTACGCACATCTATCCATGCAAGAAGCGCTGCTCCACAATCGTTTTGATGACATAATGGCTTTAGAAATCGAACCCTATTTAGGCATCGACCGCCCTCTCTTTCTGTATGATTACCCTGCCAGTTGTGGGGCTCTGGCCCGGCTGAAACCGGACAATCCCTCCGTTGCCGAGCGGTTCGAGCTGTATATTGCCGGCCTTGAGATGTGCAATGCATTCACCGAGCTGAACGACCCGCAAGAGCAGAAGATTCGCTTCGAAGCGGAACGGCGGCATCGCAATTTATCCGGGAAAAAGGAGTATCCCATGCCGGAAAGTTTTCTGAATGCACTGAAAGATATGCCCCTGTCTTCCGGAAATGCCCTCGGGATTGACCGCCTCATTCTTCTTTTGACTGATGCGGATTCAATCGATGATGTGGTGGCGTTTATTCCCGAAGAACTTGCTTGAGCTGAAACTCCCCATGGGCTTTGATATGGTCGCAGCCCATGGTTTCGACCGATTCGAACCGTGTTCCGCCATTCGTCAAAACGGCTGATACACAAGGCTTATCGACCGTGATTCTTATTGACAAATCCCCTCCCTATGATTAATTTCATCGGTACATACTGCATCAAGGGTATGTCACGATCCGCTTAGAAACAAGTGGATTCTTTCATTTTCTCAACAGGAGGGTGTCATGGTCGAGGTTACTCCTTCAGCTACGGAACAGATAGCTGAATATTTCAAAGGAAAGCAGGTCTCTCCCATTCGGATTTTCCTGAATGAAGGCGGATGAGGCGGGCCCAGTATGGCAATGGCTCTGGATGAGTCAAAAGACACAGACAAGGTTTTTGAAATCGAAGGCTTTAAATACATCGTCGATAAAGATTTTTTGGAAAAAGTCAAACCTATCAAAGTCGATTTTCTGGTCAGCGGTTTCAAGGTAGATTGTGGTATCGATTTCACGTCCGGGTGTTCCAGTTGTGGAACCACCGGTTCCTGTTGCTCGACATAATCCATAACGAAATCGACTTTTCAAATGCGAAGGCGAATCGGTCAGGAGTTTCCCTCCATGATCGATCCGCCTTTTTTTTATCGAACCTTTTGAATTTCGAGGCTACAGACTTTCAATCAATTCATATAGACTTTCAGAAAATTCATTTTACAAGGCAGCCCGATCACGCGGCGAAATTATTTTTCTGAATGTTTATAGCAAGGAGCTTGACGTGCGGATAGAAGACATTCGAAAGATTCTAATCATCGGGGCAGGCACCATGGGGCAGCAAATCGCTTTCCAGTGCGCCGTCAGCGGTTATGAAGTCATTCTCTACGATGTAATGCCGGCTGCTTTGGACACTGCCATGAATCGGATCGACAAAATGGCAGGTTCTTTTCTGAATTCCGGAAAATTTTCCCAACGTGACATCGACGATGCCATTCGACGGATACAGTGTTCCTCCTCACCGGAAGAAGCGGCGGTGGATGTCGATTTTGTCAGTGAGTCGGTTCCTGAAGATCCTGCCCTGAAAGCACGGGTTTTTTCACAATTCAACCGACTTTGTCCGGAACATGCCATTTTCACGACCAATACTTCCACCCTGATTCCCTCGATGTTTGCCGAAGCCACTGGCCGTCCCGATAAGTTCGCAGCGTTTCATTTCCATGATATTCGAATAACCGACATTGTTGATATCATGCCCCATGCCGGCACATCGGCAGAAACCCTGGATGTGATACGGTCTTTCGCTATTCGGATCGGCCAGATACCCATCTTGCTGAAAAAAGAAAATTATGGATATGTGTTCAACACCATGCTCACAGAAGTGTTCAGAGCAGCCCAGTCCCTGGCGTCCAATGGGGTGGCCGAAGTGGAAGATATCGACCGGGCATGGATGGGCGTGTTGAATACCCCGATTGGACCCTTTGGCATGATGGACAGTGTCGGTCTGGATACGGTCTGGAAGGTCACTGATTATTGGGCAAAAAGAAGCAATGATCCCCAGGCTCTTGCCAATGCGGCATTCATGAAAACCTATGTAGAAGCCGGAAAATTGGGAACCAAAAGCGGCCAGGGCTTTTACAGCTATCCATACCCCGCCTATTCGGCCCGTCAATTTGTATCTGGAACGCATGAAACGCACAATGATTCAGTAAACGGCAGGCAAGATATATGACGGAAAATCTGGTTTTTTATGCGGGGAAAAAAGCTTTCCAAATCATTCGGGACGAAGGACTTGACCCTGACAGGGTATCGGTGGTGGCAGGAGCCGCCGGCGGCCCCAAATGGCTGGTTTTGCGGCATCTGGACAGGGTTGTCTTTTCGGAATGGTTTCGTAACCGACAATCGCCATTGTTTCTGATCGGGTCATCGATCGGCGCCTGGCGTTTTGCCGGACAGTGCATGGCAGACGCGCAGTCATCTCTGTCGGATTTCGAATCCGCATACATTCATCAGGCTTATATAGGGAAACCGTCTCCCAAGGCCGTATCTCGTGAAAGCATCCGTATTCAGGAGGCTTATCTAAAAGATTGCGGGCCGAAGGAAATTTTGGAGCATCCCTGCTTACGGCTCAACTTCATGGCCGTGCGCTGCAGGGGGCCTGCCGCCAGCGACAGGCATATCCCATTGATCACCGCTTTGCTGATCTCAGCGATATGCAATTTGATCAACCGGACTTTTCTCAGATTTTTTTTTGAACGGGCTCTTTTTTATGATGACAGAGATATCCCGCCATTTTTTCAACTCAACGGTTTTCCCATTCACCGGATTCCCCTGACTCCGGACAATCTACCTAAAGCTTTATTGGCCTCGGGATCCATTCCCTTGGTGATGTCGGGCGTTAAGGATATCCCCATGTCGCCTCCTGGCGTTTATCGGGATGGCGGGGTGATCGACTATCATATGGATATTCCTTTTTCCAATGACACCGATAAGTTGACCCTGTTTCCGCACTACATGGATCGTGTAATCCCCGGATGGCTCGACAAACAACTGCCATGGCGAAAACCGCGTGCCCGGCACATGGAAAATGTCGTGTTGATGGCGCCTTCACCGGAATTTATGGACAAACTCCCGTATCGCAAAATTCCGGATCGGAACGACTTCTACAGGTTTACCGGCAGAGATTCAGAACGTTTTGCTTACTGGAAAGAGGTGGCTGGAGCCAGCCGAATTCTTGCGGACGATTTCATGGAGACCGTGCAGAGCGGCAACATTCGAAACAGAATACGGCCTTGGCAAATCGACTGATTTTCAATCCGGACGCACTTTACGGACGATGAAACCGTCAATTATCGGTAAATGAAGACAAAAAACAATTGGGAGGGCTCATGACCAGAATGCATTTTCATCTTCGATATCGTGTAGTTTTTGTCCTTCTGTCCATCTTGTTCATTTTCAGTTGG
>CAZBUL010000136.1:0-3662 GCA_964495045.1 uncultured Desulfobacterales bacterium
CTGAAAAATGGTCGGATCATCCCCCTGAATATAAATGATATTGTCGGCTTTCCGTGCTAAAACGGTTCATGTCGGGCATCCAGGATTCGGCAATGACATCCGGGGAATCCATATTTTCCAGCCGTTTTCGAATTGCCGGTTCGCCGATGATGAGATCGATCGGTAGCTTCTCGAATTCATATTCATAGGGCGGGCTTTTCCATGAAAAATCGTTGGGATGATGCCGGATGACCGCCTGAAGCAGCTTTAATGTGGTGAGATATGGCCGGTAATGCTCTGGTTCTGTGATGTGGATTTGAAACCCGCGGCAGCGTTTTCCCTGCCATTTGCCGGACGTGGGTTCGAATGCGGTTTCACGCAGCACAATTCCCTTCATGTCCTTATCTGTCAGGCTCGATAGAATTCGCGCCGGATCGATGAACGGGGCGCCGAAGAGTTCAAAAGGCTGGGTGGTTCCTCGGCCTTCGGATATATTGGTGCCTTCCCAGATTACCTGGCCGGGATAGACAGCCGCAGAAGCCGGTGTCGGCAGATTCGGAGATGGTGCTACCCACGGCAGGCCGGTGTCGGCGAAATGCATCCAGCGTTTCCAGCCGGACATGGAAATGACTTCGAGGTGGCAGCCGATACCGCCGGACCGGTTGAAGAAACCGGCCATTTCACCGATGGTCAGCCCATGCCGCATGGGAATTGGAAATCGGCCCACAAATGAGCGGTACTCCGGCGACAGGCAATTGCCTTCGATATCCCGGCCGTTGACCGGATTGGGCCGATCCAGCACCACGATGGTTTTTCCCATGTCTCTGGCGGCTTCCATGCAATAGGAGAGCGTATAGATAAATGTATAGACCCGTGTGCCCGCATCCTGCAAATCCACTATCAGGACATCGATAGACTCGAACATTTCGGGGGTGGGAATCCGGGTTCTACCATACAGGCTGTACAATGGAATCTGAAGCAGGGGATCCCGGCCGTCGCCCGATTCGATCATATTATCCTGTTTTTCAGCATAAAACCCGTGCTGGGGAGAAAACAGGGCGGTCAGTTGTCCGGGAAATGTCTGATGAATCAAGGTTCGGGCATGCCGAAACCGGCGATCAACCGATGCGGGGTTGCACAGCAGGCCGATGCGTTTTCCGAACAGCCATTTCGGCGGAGCTGCAATGAGGCATTCGAGCCCGGTTCTGACTGGTTCCACGATATTCTTTGCGTCCTTTGCGTCTTTGCGGTGATAGGCATTCATGAGTGAATCGTCAGCACCTGACCATCCGGAGATGCCTAACGGAAATTGACTTTTTATCTCTTCGTCATATATCATAGAATGCATGGAAAACGGAATCATCTTTGACATCAAAAAATTTTCAATCCATGATGGTCCCGGAATCCGAACCACTGTTTTTCTCAAGGGATGCCCGCTGTCCTGCGGGTGGTGCCACAATCCCGAAAGTCAGCGGGTTTTCAAGGAAAAACTCTTTGCTGCCGGCCGATGTATCGGTTGCAGAGCCTGTCTGGTTGCGTGCCCGGCAATGGCCATCCGCCAAACGACAGACGGAATGGCAACCGATCCGGAGAAATGCATTCATTGCGGCCTCTGCTCCGAAGTCTGTCCGGCACAGGCCTGTGAAATGGCCGGCCGGGAAGTCACTGTCCGCGAAGTGATGGATGACATCGAGAAAGACATGGCTTTTTTCGATGAATCCGGCGGCGGGGTCACTTTTTCGGGGGGAGAACCCCTGTCTCAGCCCGAATTCCTGCTATCCCTGCTCGAAGCCTGCAGGCAACGCCGGATTCACACGGTCGTAGATACCAGCGGTTTTTCACCATGGCATGTCCTCGACTGCATCCTGTGTTATGTGGACCTGTTTTTGTTCGACCTGAAATTGATGGATGACGACAGACATCGGCAATTCACGGGGGTATCCAATCGGCGGATTCTGGAAAATCTCCAGGCTCTGTCCGCCGGGGGGCATCCGCTCCGTATTCGGATTCCCATCATCCCGGGTGTCACGGACGATGATGACAATATGACGGCCATCGGCGATTTTGTTGCCGCGTTGCCTTCCACTCCACCGATCGATGTGCTGCCGTATCATCAATTTGCCGCCGCCAAATATGAACGACTTGGAAAAGACTATCATTTCAAGAAGATCGATCCTCCTTCGGCGGATACCCTGTACCGGCTGACGGCGTTGCTGAGTGGCAAGGGGCTGACCGTTCATATCGATCGGTCATGAACTCCTTTTCGTTTTCTTGTTGTCCGGAATTTTCCCCCCTCCCGGCCTCCCCCGGCTGATGGGAGGAGGTAATCGCTTGAAATAAGGGTTTATTACCATGACAGTTTCTGAAAGAGTTTTACGGCTGAGGGAACAAAGTCTGAACACCCAGCCTGTTTTGTCCACGGAACGGGCCGAGCTGATGACCGAATTTTACCGCAGCGAATCGAAACCCATGTCCGCACCCATCCGCCGGGCACGGGCATTTCAATACCTGATGGAGCACAAAGCCGTCTGTATTCTGGATGACGAGCTGATTGTCGGCGAGAAAGGCCCGCTTCCCAAAGCCACCCCGACCTATCCCGAACTATGCTGTCACAGCCTGAACGATCTGGATATCCTGAACTCCCGGGAAAAAATCCCTTTTGCGGTCAGTCCTGAAGCCCTGGCGGTTTATCGGAATGTCATCATTCCGTTCTGGGAGGAAAAATCCCTGCGGGAGACGATTTTCAGCGAGATGACCGATGAATGGAAAGCGGCATATCAAGCCGGCATTTTCACCGAATTCATGGAACAGCGGGCTCCCGGACATACGGTTTTGGACGACAAAATTTATGGCAAAGGCTTCGTTGAATTCAAACAGGAAATTCAATCGGCCTTGCACCGTCTCGATTATCTGTCCGATCCCAGGGCCTACGACCGTCAGGAAGAACTCAAAGCCATGGAGATTTGTGCGGATGCCCTCATCCGGTTCGGTCAGCGGCATGCGGAAAAAGCCCGGGAACTGGCGGGTAACGAAACCCGGCCGGCGCGAAAGGCCGAACTCGAACGCATTGCGGATGTCTGCATGCATGTTCCCGCGCATCCGCCGCGGGATTTTCAGGAGGCGCTACAATATTACTGGTTCGTTCATCTGGGGGTGACCACCGAGCTCAATACCTGGGATGCCTTCGATCCGGGGCGTCTCGACCAGCATCTGTATCCATTTTACCAGCGGGGCGTCGAAAACGGCACCTTGACCCGCGAGACTGCCGAAGAGCTGCTGCATTGCTTCTGGATCAAGTTCAACAACCAGCCGGCACCGCCAAAAGTAGGCGTGACGGCGGCTGAAAGCGGCACCTACACCGATTTTGCACAGATCAACCTTGGCGGTATGAAACCGGACGGCACCGACGGGGTGAACGATGTCACCTATCTTTTGCTCGATGTCATCGAAGACATGCGCCTGCTTCAGCCCAGTTCGTCCATTCAGGTCAGCCGAAAAAATCCGGACCGGTTTATCCATCGGGCCGCCCGGATCATCCAGACCGGGTTCGGCCAACCTTCCATTTTCAATGCTGATCTGATCGTACAAGAGCTGATCCGGCAGGGAAAAACCCTTGATGACGCCCGGCGGGGCGGATCGAGCGGATGTGTGGAAGTTGGTGTTTTCGGCAAAGAAAGCTATAC
>CAZBUL010000136.1:3762-8423 GCA_964495045.1 uncultured Desulfobacterales bacterium
AATACGACCTATATCCAGGGGGTGGGGCTGGGTTCCCTGACCGACATGATGTCGGCCATCCGCCACCATGTCTATGAACGGAAAACCCTTTCCATGGAAGCGCTTCTGGCCGCCCTGACGGATGATTTTTCAGGACAAGAACCCGTGCGGCTGATGCTGCTCAACAAAACCCCCCGTTACGGCAATGACGACGATCGGGCCGACGGCATCATGAAATCCATTTTCGATGCCTATTTCCAGGCGGTGGACGGCCGAAAGAACACCAAAAACGGCACATATCATATCAACCTTCTGCCGACGACCTGTCATGTTTATTTCGGATCTGTCACCGGCGCCACCCCCGACGGCCGGCATGCCAGCGAACCGCTGTCCGAAGGGATTTCGCCGGTTCAGGGGGCAGACCGACACGGGCCGACGGCAGTGCTCAAATCCGCTGCCAAGATGGATCATGTCCGAACCGGCGGAACGCTTCTCAACCAGAAATTTACCCCCCAACTGCTCAAGACCGATGCGGATCTGGACAGACTGGTTCAGTTGGTCCGCACGTATTTCAAACTGGACGGTCATCACATCCAGTTCAATGTGGCGGATGCGGCCACGCTTCGGGACGCCCGGCGCCATCCGGAGAAATATCGGGATCTCATTGTCCGGGTGGCCGGGTACAGTGATTATTTCTGCGATTTGACACCGGCATTGCAGGAAGAAATCATTGCGAGAACCGAACACAGTTGTTTTTGATGGGTGCCGATGGTTATCCGATGAATATCGAAAAGGCTTGTGAGATTCTTGGCATCGGAGCCGATGCGTCCCTGGACGATGTGAGGCTGGCCTACCGGGATCTGGTGAATGTATGGCATCCCGACCGGTTTCAGCAGAACCCCCGTTTGAAAGAAAAAGCGGAGCAGCAGCTTCAGGAAATCAACCAGGCCTATGAAACGGTGCTGGCGTTCCGCGATGCCCATCCCCAAGATGGATCGGATGACCACTCCCGTACCGGCGGCCGGGCATCTTCCCGTTCTCATTCCCATACCGGGCCGGACCGGAAGCCTGCGGCATTTTTCCCTGCCATTCCGGACTGGCTCGTCCGCTTTCTCGCCAGAAGCTTCGATGGTATCGTATTTGCGTTAATGCTTGAATATGTCGGTGTTTATCGGATATTTCACCATACGGCTGCCGGCCGTCTTGTCTATGTTTTCTTTCTCACCCTGGTATGGGCTTTCGTGGAAGCCAATATCATCAGCAGCGTCGGCACCACGCCGGGTAAATGGCTGTTCGGTGTGCGTGTCGTGACCCGTCAGGGGAAGAGACCGGTGCTGCTGGAAGCGTTCAAGAGAAGTATCGGCGTTTGGCGGATTGGCCTGGGTGCCGGCCTGTTGCCGCTGATGCCGCTCACCTTGGGCCTGTGCTGGATACGATCGATGAAAGATCATCCCATGACCTGGGATAGGACCGGCGGGTTTTTCGTGATCCGTGAACCCCGTGAACATTTCATGACTGTTGTGGCACTGGCTGCTTTCGTTCTGGGGAGCTGGCTGCTGATCCGTTGATTCCTTGCTCAATTCTGAAGAGATCGGACTATGGAAAATTTATTGACGTTGGATATCAAATCGAGTGTCAACAAATCCGTTCTGGATGTGTTCGATACGATGCTCTCATTTCAACTGGAACCGAATCAGGAATTCGAGGCGGTGGAGATGGGCGAGATGCGCATCGTGGGCTCCGTGAATTTTGCAGGACAGGTATCCGGAATCATTCATATCCATGTAAAAAAAGACTTCGCCATGATCATGACCGCCGCCATGTTGGGGATGACCTCGGATGAAATCGAGGGGGATGACGAAATCAAGGATGTGATCAGTGAGCTCAGCAATATCATCGGCGGCAACCTGAAATCGTTTTTCAATGATTCGGGATTTTATTGTGTCTTGTCCACCCCGTCCATCACCCTGGGCGACGATTTTACCATCAAGTCCCTGAATACGGAACGCTATGAGAGCCTGAGTTTCAGATATCAGGAACACGTCGTTCTCATCGAGATCGGGATCAAGCTGCAGAGCGGATTCAAGGCAGAGGATGCGATTTCCGGGATTCCGGCGGCCGCCCGCATCGATACCGAAAAAATTCGGAATATGGATCTTTCTGATAAGGTTCCGGGTTCGGTGATCAATGTTTTCAATACCATGCTCTCTATGGATGTGTTGGTGAGCCATCAGATATCCCAATCGGAGCACGAAGGGATGCGGATTGTCGGGGCGGTCAGTTTTGCCGGGGATGCCATGGGGCTGATCAACATTCATGTGACCGCCCAATTTGCCAGGCAGATGGCGGCCATGATGCTGGATATGGATGTCAACGAAGTGGATGCCGAGACGGATGTCAACGACGTGATTGGCGAGATCAGCAATATCGTCGGCGGAAATTTGAAATCCATATTCTCCGATGTGGGATTACAGTGCGAACTCTCCACGCCGTCCATCACCAGCGGATCGGGTTTCAAAATCGAGTCCATGAACATGGAGCGCTATGAGCGTTTCGCTTTCAGTTTTCAGGATCATGTCTTTTTTGTGGAATTTGGCCTCAAACTGGCCGAAGGTCTGAATGTTCCGCTTGATGAAGTCAAAGAAATCAAATATGAGGTGACAGAAGACAGTCCGCCGGCCCCTCCGGAATGGCCCGATCTCTCTGCCATGGCTGAAAGTTCCGAACCGCAGCCGGTTGAAATGGATTTTCCGGCGGCACCCCAGACCCAGCAACCGGAAGAACTGCCTGCCGTTTTTCATCAAAAGAAATGGATTGAAGAGCCCAAAGCGGCGGCTCCCAGTGACGTCAATTTGAGCTTTTTATTGGACATTCCCCTCGAGGTATCGATCGAGCTGGGGCGGGCCAAACTGAAGATCAGTCAACTCCTTAAAATCCATGAGCATTCGGTTGTCGGGCTGAAAAGCCTGGCGGATGATCCGGTGGAAATCCTGGTCAACAACAAGCTGATTGCCAAAGGCGAGGTGGTGGTGGAAGCTGGAAAGTACGGAATTCGGGTGACCGAAGTGCTGAGTCGGGAAGACCGTTTGAAAACGTTGCGATAGAAATATTATGGTACGATATTTGCTTTGTTTCTTGAGCGGGTACCATGGAGGGAACCCATGCTTGTCATCACACGGAAATTGGAAGAGAAAATCACCATCGGACACGATATCACAGTCAGTGTTCTGTCCATCCGGGGAAATCAGGTCAAACTGGGAATCGATGCGCCCCGGCACACACCGATATTCCGAACCGAGGTTTACAAAAGTATCGTTGAAGAAAATCTTCAGGCGGCGGATGTGCCTCAAGATGTTTCGCTGCTGTCCGACTGACGCGGCTCAGACCTGTATCCGGGGCGCGGAAAGTGCCTATTCGTGCATTATGGAGTGAACATGTTAACCATATCGACAACCCGTTTCGGGGATATCCTCATCGAAGAAGAGCGGATCATTCACTTCCCTGAAGGACTGCTCGGTTTCCCGGATCAGAAATCGTATATCCTTCAGCAGCACAAGCCGGGATCGTCCTTTTACTGGCTTCAGTCTGTCGATCTGCCTTATCTGGCTTTCGTTTCCATCAATCCGTTTCTGGGCGAGAGAGATTATCTCAAAGAATTGCCGCCTTCGGATCTGGTGTTTTTCGATGGCATCGAAGACGGGCGCACCGTTGTGCTGGCCCTGGTGACCATCAAACCCGAGGCCGATCCGCCCCTGACCATGAATCTGGTCGGCCCCATCATCATCGATATTCACACCCGAACCGGCCGGCAGGTTGTGCTGTCATCGACGCAATACACCTGTAAATATCCGCTGATTCTTCCCAGGTAACCGCGCGCGGCTTTATCTGTGGAATATTCGAAAGGAATCCTTTCATGAATGATGCGATTACAGCTTTGCGTTTTTCTTTGAAAAACAAGATGGCGTTCTGTCTGCTCTGTCCTCTCATCCTGCTGTATGCCGCTCAGGCATCGGCGCTATTCAATGACGGCAAAATCGACAGCAATTTTTCCTATCGTTCCCTGCGGCTGGAACCGATCCAGAGCAAGAAGAAAAAAGAAAAAGGATGTTATCTGACCGGTGAAATCGTCAACAACACCGCCATCCCCCAGGAAAATATCTCCATTACGTTTTATGCTTTCGATTATTTCGATCATTTTTTGTGGAAACAGAAAGTGCATGTCGATTATCTGGAACCGGCCTCGCGCAACGGGAAAAGGGTTCTGTTTCGGCAGAAAATGCGTCAGTGCGATCCGCCGGATAAACTGCAGTTCAAGGTCAGCGGGGTGAAGGGAAAGGATCCGAAACACGCTTTTCCAGAAAAGTCCATATCCGAAAAATCCGTTTCATCCGACCGCTGGGAAAAGGAAATCGTATCCGATGAGGTTCACGCCGAGCCTCGAAAGTCGTCGCGCTCTTCACAGAATCCGGATCGTTCCATCTCGAAAGGAGAGACGGCTGATGGCCCTCCTGTAACGCTTGCCAGGAATTATATGGTTATCCTGAAAAACGGCAAGGAGATCGTGACCGATTCCTGCCGGGAACAGGGCGATGTGGTGTATTTCAACCAGGAAGGGGGCGAAGTTCAAATTCGAAAAGAAAAGGTAGCCGAGATCAGGAAACTGCATTGAGCAGATCGTATGA
>CAZBUL010000137.1:0-3815 GCA_964495045.1 uncultured Desulfobacterales bacterium
TCGGATATCGAAAAATACGCCTATATCGACGCGCTGCGGGGATGGGCGATCCTTGGGGTGATTCTGGTGCATTCATCTCATGCGGTCGAGCCTACCAACGGCGCGCTGTTGTGGGGGATGCGTGAAGGGGCCAGAGGGGTTCAGCTTTTTTTTGTTACGAGCGCCCTGACACTCTGTATGTCCTGGATGGCCAGAAGTTCCCGGGAAGAATTTCCGATTCGGAGTTTTTATATCCGGCGGTTTTTTCGAATCGCCCCGATGTTCTATATCGCCATATTGACTTATTGCTTCCTGAATGGATTTTCTCCTTCAATTTGGGCGCCCAATGGTATCCGCTGGTGGTATGTACCGCTGACAGCGGCTTTTGTGAATGGATTCCACCCGGAAACGATCACCGCTGTCGTGCCGGGGGGATGGTCCATCGCGGTCGAGATGAATTTTTACATCATGCTGCCATTTCTGTTGCCGCTGATTCCATCCGTTCGGTCCGGCTTTTTTTTTCTGATGCTCGGTTGTGTATTGTCCGGTCTCAATGTGCTGCTGGTTCCCAGAATTTTCGTCTTTCCTGAAAGCCAGCAATATCTCCTGAAGAATTTTTGCTATTTCAATATATTGGGTCAGTTGCCGGTTTTCATCATGGGAATTGTCAGCTATTTCATTTTGCGCCGCAACGATTCCAAAAGACAAATTGCGATGGTCGGCGGGTTTCTTCTTGTCGTGTTTCTGGCGGCGTTTCTGTACCCGGCGTTTCCCCAACCGGATCGATTCATTGGCGGGAAGCTGATCAAGATGGCCCATCATCTTATCGCCGGGGGGCTGTTTGCCGTTTTTGCGGTTTTGCTGGCGCATTTTCCGTTGCGACTATGGGTCAACCGCTTCACCATGACACTGGGCCGGTTGAGTTTCAGCATGTATTTGGCCCATTTTGCCATCCTGTCTTTTTTTTCCACAACTGGATTCAGCCGGATATTTCCGGTGTCGGATATAGCCAGTATTCTGCATTTTCTGTGTGTTGTAATGGTGACAACTGCTGTATCCGCCTTTTTTTACAGGTATATCGAAAAACCAGGTATCGCTTTGGGAAAACGCATCATCGACAGGCTGGATCGAAGTGAATCCCGCATGCCGTCATGGCGGTTCGTTGAATGAACATGCAGCGCCTGCCATATCTCGACTCCCTCAGGGGGATCGCCGCACTGATTGTGGTGTTGTCTCACTATGCCGCGGCATTTTATCCATATTCGATTTATGGCCTTCAGGGAAATTACCGACAGAAAGCCCTCTGTGAGGATATCTTTTTTTACCCGCCGTTCGGACTGCTGGTTGCCGGACATTTTGCGGTGAGCCTTTTCTTCATTCTGAGCGGGTATGTTCTGTCATATAGCTTTTTAGGTGAGCATCGGCGGATGGACGCTCTGCTGAAAGCCGCCTGCAAACGGCCGGTCCGCTTGGGTGGACTGGTGCTTTTCACGGTACTTGCCGGGTATGGTTTATGGGATGCCGGGTGGTTCTATCATCAGGAAATAGCGGAACTGAGTGGATCGGCGCCGTGGTTTTCCCAATATTGGCAAGGCGATGCGGATATCTGGAAATTGATCCAAGATATCGGGCTGTCCCTGTTCGCCAGCGGATCGACGTACAATCCACCCCTCTGGTCCATCAAGGTCGAATTGTATGGATCGTTTCTCGTCTTTTTTTTTGTAGCCGTTTGGGGAGCCTCCCGGCATAGACTGTTGATCCTGTTCTTTTTTTTGTTCCTGTTTCACCGCGGTTTTTATGCTGGATTCATTCTGGGAATGATGGCGGCGGATATCGTCAAGAATCATCCTCGGGTGATATCACGGATTTCAAATCGCTATGTTTCGATAGCACTTTTCCTGCTCTGTGTTTATTTCTCTTCGTATCCCTATTGTGCAGATGCGGATTTTATCCAGCAGACCTGGTATGCCCTGCCTGTTCCCAGATGGGTCGGAAGAGGATTCCCGCTGATTGGAGCCTTTGCGCTGTTTGTGATGGTTGTCACCAACAGCCGAACCCAAAAATATCTGACCCATCGGATATGGCTGTTTTTCGGCCGGATTTCATATAGCGTGTATGCCGTGCATTTCCTGGTGCTGGGGTCTGTTTCATCGTTTTTGTTTCTGACGCTGTATCCGCATTTCGGGTATTTTCTGTCTTTTCTGGTGGTGTTGATATCCGGCCTGGCGATCATTGTTGTGACGGCATACGCGGCGACGATATATATCGATGAGCCGGCCATCCGAATCGCTTCCAGTGTGGCAGATCATGTCGTCGGTTTCCTGAAATCGATCCGGATCTTTGATTCGGCGGGCCCCCCTCCCAGCCTCCCCCCGCTGGGGGGAGGAGTATATTCGTGTACGGAAATCCGTCCGTGTGCATCTCCAGAGGAAAATGACTGAAATGAGAGGGATATCAACCATTAAACGAATCATGAGAAAGAAGCGATTTCAACCATTCTGGGCGCTTATGCTGGATGTGGCCCTGTATGGGATGAACATTGGTCCGGCGTCACTTCCCCAGGACAGCGGTGAAATATCTCTATTGAAAAATATCAGGACGATTCTGGGGAAATCGCGTGATGCCGTGATCACCATGTTCGATGTCGGTGCCAACATCGGTGCGTATGCGCGGATGGCAGATGCTTTGCTGGGGCCTGCTGTCCGCATTTTCAGTTTTGAACCATCCGCTGCCGCCTGTGAGAAACTCCGCAGGAACACCCAGGATATTGCTTCCATTGCCATATTTCAGCACGGTTTCAGCGATGCCGATGCCGTTCTTGAACTTTTTTCGGATACCGCCGGATCGGGTCTGGCATCCGTCTATGACCGGAGAATGACTCACCACGGCATCGTTTTGGCAAGCCGGGAAACTGTCCGACTGTCCACCATCGATCGGTTTTGCCATGAACATCATGTCGATTCCATCAACCTGCTGAAAGTGGATGTCGAGGGTCATGAATTCAAGGTGTTCGCCGGGGCTTCGGAAATGATTCAGCGCGATGCCGTCGATACGATCCAGTTTGAATTCGGCGGCTGCAATATCGACTCCCGAACTTACTTTCAGGATTTCTTCTATCTCCTGAACTCGAAATACCGGTTGTTCCGGCTGACCGTGGATGGACTTATCGCCATCGATCGGTATCATGAGAAATTCGAACAATTTCAAACCACCAATTTCGCCGCCATTCACCGGAAGCTCCACGCCGGGAACGGCCGATGAAACCACGCCACGTGTCGAAAAAATAAATGTGCGGTATTACAGGATTCCTCACCCAAAACCAGTTTGAAACCCTCAGCCGATGGCTGCCGGAGGCGACGGCCTCCTTGGCGCATCGGGGGCCGGATGATTCGGGGATGTATGTAGATCCGGCCGCCGGTGTGGGGATGGGGCATCGCCGGCTGTCCATTCTGGATGTGTCGGCGGCCGGCCGGCAGCCCATGACCTGCGACGCAGCGGATGTCCGGATCGTTTATAATGGCGAGGTTTATAATTTCAAGTTGCTTCGAAAAGAACTCGAAAAATCGGGTCATCGTTTTCATAGCGATTCGGATACGGAAGTGATCCTCAAATCTTATCTGGAATGGGGAACGGCATGTTTGCATCGGTTTGTCGGGATGTTCGCCCTGGCAATATGGGATGGCCGCATCCGACAGCTTCTGCTGGCCAGAGACCAGATCGGTATCAAGCCGCTTTATTATTTTCATCATGATGGAAATCTGATTTTTGCATCCGAACTGAAGGGCATTCTGGCTTACCCGGGAATTCCCCGGCTCCTGGATACCGAAGCCCTCCGG
>CAZBUL010000137.1:3915-7139 GCA_964495045.1 uncultured Desulfobacterales bacterium
TTGCTCAGATGGGGCAAACGGATATCGAATCCCTCTACCGGATGTCGGTCTGCCTCTGGGATCGGGATCGGATAGGACGGCTGACCGGCCGATATCCGAAGCCCTGCCGGTTCGAGCAAACATTTGCGCAGACAAGAAACCGGTCGGTGCTGTCCCAGCTTATGGCGGTGGATCGACAAACGTATCTTCCCGATGCCATGCTGGTGAAGGTGGATCGCGCCAGTATGGCGGCCGGTCTGGAAATCCGCGTGCCGCTGCTGGATCAGCGGGTGGTGGATTATGCAGCCAGAATTCCCGAAAAATATCTTTATCACCACGGAAAAGGAAAGATGATCCTGCGAAAGCTGCTGGCGCGGTTTGTTCCGCCGGCGCTGTTTGAGAGACCCAAAATGGGCTTTGCCATTCCCGTGTCCCAGTGGCTGCGGAGTGAATTGAAACCCATACTGCAGGACTATCTTTCTGAGGATCGATTGAAACAGGAAGGCTTGTTCGATACGGCACTGGTGCGTTCTGCGATAACGGAGCACCTGTCTGGCGTGCAAAACCATCCCCATCGGCTCTGG
Organism: uncultured Desulfobacterales bacterium; assembly: GCA_964495045.1. Taxonomy (GTDB): domain Bacteria; phylum Desulfobacterota; class Desulfobacteria; order Desulfobacterales; family Desulfatirhabdiaceae; genus RAAP-1. The sequence goes on from CAZBUL010000137.1 coordinate 4,479, forward strand.
GCGTTGTTGATGTGGGAGATGTGGCGGGAGCGATGGTTATGAAAGCCAACACGAAATCCATCTGGGGATGGGCTATGTACGACTGGGCCAATTCGGCCTTTGCCACAACGGTCATGGCCGGTTTTTTTCCTATTTTTTTCAAACAGTTCTGGAGTGTCGGAACGGACATCAACACCAGCACGGCGCTGCTGGGCTTTGGAAACTCCGCTGCCGGTCTGTTGATACTGGTCTGTGCACCGATGCTGGGGGTTCTGGCGGATCGGGGAAGGGTGCGCAAGAAATTGCTGGTCACTCTGGCATATTCGGGATCGTTGGTGACCGGTTTGCTATGGATGGTGCCAAAGGGCGCCTGGGCTTGGGCTATTGCCTGTTATTGCCTGGCGGTGATCTGTTTTGCCGGCGCCAATATTTTTTATGATGCCTTGCTGGTTTTTGTGGCACCGGCAGCGGAACGGGATCGGGTGTCGAGCCTGGGATATGCCATGGGATATCTGGGCGGTGGGCTCCTTTTTGCTCTCAATGTGCTCATGGTGCAGTATCCGGCATGGTTTGGTCTGGCGGATTCCGGAGAGGCGATTCGATATGCATTTCTGTCCGTGGCCTTATGGTGGGCCGGGTTTACGATTCTGCTGCTGTTATGGGTTCACGAAACAGGCAGCGATCACTTATCATCCGGGGTGGCCGATACGTTGATGGACAGTTTCCGGCAGGTTGCCAAAACGGTCCGTCTGCTTGTCCGGAACCGATCGGCCGGGTTTTTTCTGCTGGCTTACTGGTGCTATATCGACGGGGTGGACACGATCATCCGGATGGCCGTGGATTACGGGCTCTCCATCGGATTCGACGGAGGAGACTTGATGCTGGCGCTGCTGCTGGTTCAGTTCGTCAGTTTCCCTGCTGCCCTGGCGTTCGGAGCACTCAGCCGAAAGTGGGGCCCCCGTAACTGCATCTATCTGGCCATTGCTGGGTATGCCTTTGTCTCCTTGTGGGGGGCCTTCATGAAAGAGCGGATGGATTTTTTTCTGCTGTCCATCGTTATCGGCTTGTTTCAGGGGGGAATTCAGGCCCTCAGCCGCTCATATTTTTCGGGTTTCATCCCGGAAGGCCAATCCGCCGAATATTTCGGATTGTTCAATATGGTGGGAAAATTCGCCGTCATTTTAGGGCCGAGCTTTGTGGGTATGGTCGGGTTGATATCACGGAATGTTCTGATGCCGCCGGCACCGACAGCCGAGCAATTACATCATATCGAACAATTGGCCGCCCGGTTGGGGATCGGTTCGATTCTCGTTTTTTTTATCGGGGGCGCCATCCTGCTGTATGCATCGATCAAATCCGAAAAAAGGATGTAATTCGAGGCGTTGGTTTTTATGTGTTGGAAGGAGATCATGAAGATGGAGCGGAATACTGAAAGAGAGCGTCTCTATCGGCTGGCTGGTTGGCTGGCTGTTGTTACGATTTACTATAATCTGCTGGAAGGGGTGGTGTCGGTGTTTTTCGGTTTTCAGGATGAAACCCTGTCATTGTTTGGTTTCGGTCTGGATTCGTTTGTGGAGGTGGTTTCCGGCATCGGTGTCTGGCATTTGGTGCGCCGGTTGCGGCAAGCTGCGGAAGACAATCCCGACCGTTTCGAACAGCGGGCCCTGAAAATAACGGGTACGGCATTTTACATCCTGACAGCCGGATTGACGGGTACGGCGGCTTACAATATCTATTTGGGGCATCATCCCGACACCACGTTCTGGGGGATTGTGGTTTCCCTGATTTCGATCGGGTCCATGTGGGTGTTGATCCATTTCAAGGTGAAGGTGGGAAATGCGCTGAATTCTCAGGCCATTCTGGCGGATGCCGGATGCACCCGAACCTGCATGGTGCTGTCGGTCGTGCTGCTGACTGCCAGCCTTGTGTATGAACTGACCGGATTCGGCGGGGCGGATGCCATCGGCTCCATTTTCATCGCCTGGCTGTCTTTTCGGGAAGGCAGGGAAGCTTTCGGCAAGGCCGCGGGCATTGCTTGCGGCTGCGGCTGTTGTGGAACAGGATCAACATTACCACACGCGATTGAAGACAAAAGACTCTGTTGAACGACAAATCTCACCGCAAAGGCGCAAAGAACGCAAAGACAAACCGAATTGTATCGGATTTTTCTTTGCGACCTTTGCGTCTTTGCGGTGAATTATTTTTCTCGCATCCGGATGAACAGCCTCATATCCGGTCGAAATGGGAAAACTGCATCGTAAATGTTCCTCTGCCCTGGGTGGCCGATCGGATGGAGGTGGAATACCCGAACATCTTGGCCAGGGGCACACTGGCCCGAATGGACTGAAAACCGATTTTGGGCTCGATGGCCTCGATTTTGCCGCCGCGGCTGTTCAGATCGCCGATGACATCGCCCATGAATGTTTCGGGAACGAAAATCTCCACATCCATGATGGGATCGAGCAAGAAGGGATTGCCATGTGCCAATGCATCCTTACAGGCCATGGACGCACTGACTTTGTATGCCAGATCGGTTCCCTGAGATTCCCGGTAGGCACCGCCCGTCAAGGTGGTTTCAATATCCACGGCCGGATATCCCATGACAGTGCCGCTTTCGAGTGATTCCAACACGCCCTGCTCGATGGCTTTCATGAACTGGGGCGGGATCGTTCCTTCGGGGAT
>CAZBUL010000137.1:7239-8398 GCA_964495045.1 uncultured Desulfobacterales bacterium
GAATCCTTCAATCCGATGATTCCTACAATGCTTCCCGCACCGGCTTCTTCGATCTTGTCCCGCTTGTTGGCGTGCATTTGCAAAATCCGGGATAATTTTTCCTTCTTGTTTCGGAACGGGTTGAACACATCGTCACCGGCCTTGATCTTTCCGCTGTAAATCCGGATGAATGACAGCTTGCGGCCTTCCTGCATGGAGACCTTGAAAATGAGGGCTGCCAGGGGGGCTTTGTCCATGGCCGGACATTCGATGATGGCATTGGTTTTGGGGTGAACGCCTTTGATCGGCGGAACATCGACAGGGCTGGGCAGAAACCGGACGATGGCGTCCAGCAGCGGTTGAATTCCCTTGTTTTTGAGCGCGGAACCGCACAGTACCGGAACGGCTTTGAGGCCGATGGTGGCGGTTCGGATGGCATCGAGCAGCACATCAGGTTCGACGGGTGTTTCCGACAGATAGGCTTCCATGATGCGGTCATCGATTTCGGCCAGGGTTTCGATTAACTTGTCCCGGTGGCTGCGGGCGGATTCCAGCCTGTCTGCGGCAATATCTTCACAGGTAAATTCGGCCCCCTGCGAGTCGTCGTCCCAGACGATCTGCTTGAGGTGTACGAGATCGATGACACCGGAGAAAGATTCCTCTTCGCCGATGGGCAGTTGCAGGATTATCGGATTGGCATGCAGTTTGGTGCGCATCATATCGACGGTTCGGAAAAAGTCGGCCCCGATCCGGTCGAGTTTGTTGACAAAGGCGATTTTCGGAACATGATATTTATCGGCCTGACGCCATACGGTCTCCGACTGGGGTTCGACACCGCCGACCGCACAGAAGACCCCGATGGCGCCATCCAGAACGCGTAAAGAACGCTCGACCTCGATGGTGAAATCCACATGACCGGGGGTGTCGATGAGCTGAATTTCGCTGTCTTTCCAGTGACAGGTGGTGACCGCCGATGTAATGGTGATGCCCCGCTCCTGTTCATCCGGCATCCAGTCCATGACAGCTTCTCCGTCGTGGACTTCGCCGATTTTATGGGATTTGCCGGTATAATAAAGAATGCGCTCGGTCACGGTGGTTTTGCCGGCGTCGATATGGGCGATGATGCCGATATTACGGATGGTATTGATTTTATGCTTTCTCATGTTCTTCAACCTGTTGT
>CAZBUL010000138.1:0-3978 GCA_964495045.1 uncultured Desulfobacterales bacterium
TGGTACATGGAAGGCGGTATCAGCCTGATCTGTCGTTATGGCGATACCATAGGGGCTTATTTCATGAATCTGCAGCTCAGCGGACCGGGGGCGCACATGGGTCTCTGCAGTGGGCGTGAAGCCGCCGGTCTTCCCAAAAAGATGTGTGAACGCATCATCGTTGAACGCAACGGAGACTGGGCGAGTGCTCTCATCGAGAGAAAGGGTCGGCGGATTTTCTCGGTCGAAGTGGAAATGGGTGGGTATAACGATTCCGTCATGGAAGCAATGCGCAAGGGTTACGGGCCGGGATATCGGGAAAGGGGCGCCTGCTTCCTGTTCCAGTATGAGTACGGACAGGCGCCGGAAGGCCATTGTATATTCCCGAAGATGCGTCTGGTCCACTACGACAGTGTCACCGACTTTCAGACATGGGAGCCGGCATGCATCAAATCTTTGCAAATGGAGCCGTCCCTCGACGATCCATGGTCCGAGCTTGCCGTTGTTAAACTTCTGGGTGCCGGATACAGTATCAATTCCAACTGGGTGGCCGGTGTTTCGCTTCTCACCCAATTCGAGGGTGAGGAAGCGGACAGCCTGTTTTCATATCTTTTTTCGGGTCGTTGGGATCGCTCGACCCTTGTCACGGGCCGCTGCCAGCGCTATGGGCAATTTTAATTCCAAAGGAGAATTGATCATGAAAGTCGATGATATAAAAAAAATTCTTGTTGTAGGTATGGGGACCATGGGACAGAAGATAGCCCTTCAGTGTGCCCGCTTCGGTTATGAAGTGATCGCGTATGACGCCTTTCCCACATCTCTGGAGAATGCACAGAAGAGAATCCCAGCATTTGCCTCGGATCTCGTAGCCAAACAGAAAATGACTCCCGAAAGTGCCCAGTCGGCTCTCTCGCGGATTCACTATACATCCAGCCCGGAGGATGGGGCCGATGCGGATCTGCTGAGTGAATCCGTATTGGAAGATCCCGACCTCAAGGCGAAGGTCTTCGCTCAGTTCAACCAGATTTGTCATCCCCAAACGATCTTCACCACCAACACATCCACATTGCTGCCGTCCATGTATGCCGAGGCCACCGGCCGGCCGGACCGGTTCGCCGCGCTGCATTTCTATGGTGTGTTTGACCATCAGTTGGCTGATGTAATGCCCCATCCCGGAACATCTCCGGAAATTGTGGAACTCTTGTATGCTTTCGCCAAGCGAATTAAACAGGTGCCGCTGGTTTTTAGTAAAGAATCCCCCGGTTATATAGCGAACGCTATCTTTGGCGGTATGAATGATGTAGCCATCAAACTCGCGTTGGTTGAAAAGGTTGCGTCTGTGGAAGATGTGGATCGCGCGGTCATGCTCCACCTTGGGATGGCTTTTGGCCCTTTCGGATTGATGGATCAAGTGGGGTTGGATACTGTCTGGAATGTAATGCAAAGCAAAGCCAAGATATCCGGTGATCCGGGCGCGCAGCAATTTGCAGACGAATTTAAAAGAAATTATATCGACAAAGGCTGGCTGGGTGCCAAATCAGGGCGGGGATTTTACACCTATCCTGATCCGGCTTACCTCCGACCGGATTTTCTCGGCGGCGATTCCGACTGATCGAGTTATCCAATGGAGAAAAAATCGATGCCGGAAAACTGGTTTTTTCGAGAGTCCGATTTGACTTTGGAAGTTGCTATCCTTCTGCTGGCAGGAATGGCCATGCTGATTCTCGGCATCCTGCTGTTTCCAATATACGCAGGAAGTTTACCGTATAACGAAAATGGTCTTTTCGGTCTGATGCTGGTTGTATATGCGTTACAGATCATATCCATGGGAAAAACCCCGTTTGGAGATATTCAAAGATCGAGGGCCGTGATTATTTTCGGTGCCGTCGTTGCATCTGTTGGCATTATCACTTGTTTCATCCCGGATATTTTCGGGCGGTTCCCTCGGTTCCTTTTGATACTTTTCCTTGGCGGCGGAGGGCTGAGCCTTTTGTGGCAGATGTTTTATTCCGAGGAGAAATTCCGGTTATGGAGAAAGATGGGGGGGATTTTCAATCATCTTGTTTTCGGGTGCGGGGCTGTATATTTTTTACAGATAAGTTTTGCGGTGCTTATGATCAAACAGGGCACCATTACCGCGCCATTTATGGCCTTCGTTGTTCTGCTATATGGATTTTCAATTACCTATCTCGCTGTGGTTCTGCAGAAAGTTTATCGTTTATATCCATCGGCTCAGAAATCGCCTGCTGTTGACGGGGGGATGTCCATGAATAACGCGATGATTCTACTGATGAGCATTTTCATGTTGTTGCTTGGACTGCTGCTGGTTCCAGTCGGTTTTGGACGCCTGCCCTTTTCCGGAAGTGCTCAGCTCGGTCTGCTGATGGTGCTGTTCTCCATCAGCATGCTGGTTCTCGGCGATACGCCAATCGGGTCATTTCCGAGGACCCGGCTGATCATTGTGTTCGGATTCGTTTTTGCAGCGCTTGGCATTGTATCGTGTATCATTCCCGATGTGCTTCTTGAGCTTTTAACCCTCATGGTTGGAATCCTCAACATTGCCGGGGGAGGTGTTGGTTTGGTTAAAGTCATTGTCCAATCACTGAAAAGCCGGAAAACATCTGTTCCGGTTCCGGCGATTCTCCTGAAAATCAACACGGCCCTTCTTGTCATGAATGCCCTGACCATTCTTTTTGGAGCCGGGATGCTTGTTTCAGGACTGCTTCCCGGTTATATCGTCGGATTGGTATTGGCTGCCAACGGTGTGGTGTTTTTTTATCTGTTCTCTCAAATGATATCGTTGGAGAAAGTTCAACAAAGCGGTAATGCGTCGTAAACTTGAACATCTTGCGATGGATTGGCTGATGTGCCTGCCCTGGATTCAAATCATGGCGGCTTCAGATTGCTTGATCCAGCCGATTTTCCCTTCCGAAAAAGTGATTCGGAAATACCCGTTCATTTCCTTGTCGATCTTCACTTTGGTGCCCGCATGGAGGACAAACAACTCGGTAGCGTCATCGGTCAGTCCGGATCGAATCGACACTTTGGCCGGCAGTATAACGGCTTCCCGGACGAAATGATCTTCATAGTCGTTGTAAGCGGCTGTCAGTACAAAAATGAGGCCGATCGTCAAAATGACATGGCCGAGGGTCTGAAAAGCTCTCTTTCGCCGGATCATCCGGACGGCGATCAGCGACCAGAATATCAGGTTGAGAATAATGGCCGCCCATTGAATCTGGGTGCGGGAGAGAAGGTATTTCCAGAAAAACAGGATGCGGACGAGGGGAAGTTCCTTGTCCGATTTTTCATCACGGGTCAGCGACTGAACATATTCGTAATTGAATCTAAGGTCCGGATCATGGGGCAGCAGTTTCAATGCCCGTTCATACCACAACAGGGCATGGCCGATATCGCCGTTCTTGAAACAGGCGTTTCCGATATTGTAGTAAAGCTTGCCGTTGCGGATGCCGTCATCGGCAATTTTTGTGAAGGCTGTGGCGGCGTCGGCAAAGCGGTCTTCTTTGTAGTCCTTGATGCCATCCAGGAAGTTCCGGGCAGACTCATCGGCACCGGCGATCCGCACGGTGCAAAGCATCAACAAAACCAGCAGCGGAATGTATCTCATTGACTTCATTTCGATATCTTCCTTACCATTTCCCGGGTTTCCAACAACAGCTTTTCCCGGTTCGAAGCATCCATTTCCCGGCCGCTGAAACGGACGGAATCGATATTTTCGAGAAGACGGATGACCGCATCGGTTTCTTCCTGGGGAAATCCTTTGGACAATAAAATCGATGCCGCTTCGATGTATGTGAGCGATTCACCGCGGATACCGGCTCTGGCCAGAATGATGGATGTCAGCGACCGGGACAGACAGGTCAAAAAGCCTTCGGCCGACATATCGGGCCTGCCGGCATCTTTCAGGGCTTGATCCGCACGCTGCGCCATGAGGCTGGCCGGATCATCCTTTTTTTCCGTTCGGGCCATGAATATGCGAAT
>CAZBUL010000138.1:4078-6416 GCA_964495045.1 uncultured Desulfobacterales bacterium
GCGCCAACCGGCACCAGCAAGAGGATCAGTTCCGTGACACTGTATTCCCGCCCGTTCAATACCGTCCGATAGTTTCTCTGGCTCTTTTCCACTTCTTTGGCGGTGAATCCGGGAAACTCGGGTTTCTGAAACCGGGCATTGGCAATCTGCACCGCGCTGTACAATTTGAACGTATAAACGATGGGCTCCCCTTCGTAAGGTGCCATGCTGGAAACAGTGCCTTCGGCAAAGATGTTTTCGGTGCCGGGTTTCTGCTCGGCCTTCGGTGTGACGGTGACAACGATTTCAGTGGTTTTAAGCGGGCCGTCATCGGTGGTCACGGTCAAAGGGGGGATGACGAGCCTTCCTTCCTTGAGCGGAAACAAGGTGTAGGTGTGATTGATTTCCCGGGACATCCGGCCGTTGATGATCTGAACACTCGTGCCCGTTCCGCCCGACATTATCTTGAAATCCCGGATCGGGGAGGTGTCCACCGTTCCTTCGGCGCCTTTGACCGTCACGGTCAGTTCGATGGATTCACCAAGACCGATCCGGGTGCGATCGATGATCGCTTCGGCTTCTGCGGCATGGGCGGTGGTGCCGAGGCTCAACAAGAAGACGATGAGCCAGGCAATTCCGCAGCCGATATTTCGAAGGCGCAAAACGGGGTATGGGCGGCCTGCCGGTTGGCCTGAGTATGGACGGACACGGACGTTTTCACGGACGGAACAGGGAATCTTTGTTTTTTTCATCTCGGTCGCTTTGGTATGGCCGTAAAGGGTTCTTGCGTGCATGATGGTTTTTTCCCCCTCCCGGCCTCCCCCGCTGGGGGGAGGAGATGAATGATTGCTCATTACCAGTCTTTTTCCACGCGGGTTTTTCCATAGGCCGGCATCATCGCTTTTCCCGGCTGATCCTTCAGGCGGTTCAGTATGTGCTCCGCATTTTTCCTGGCTTCGGCATTTTCCGGATCACCGGCCGGTTTTTCAGGAGATGCCTCCTGGGCCGTCTGGTTTTCAGGTGTTTGAGGTTCGGTCTTGGCGTCTGCCGCATCTTTTTGTTCTTCGGCGCCCTGGCCCTTCTGATCGCTCATCTCTTTTCCAAAATCCGGTGAGGATTTGTCGGATGGGTCGTTTTTTTCATCCTGTTGCGGCTGTTTTTCAGAATCCTGAGATGAAGAATCTTTTTGTTCGTCCTTGTTTTCGGACGGTTGGCCATCCTTGGAAGTGTCCTTCGATTCGCCGGATTCTTTCTTGTCTTTCTCTTCTTCTTTGTCGCTCTGTTCTTTCTGATCGTCTTTCTGCTGCTGTTTCTGCTTTTCCTGCTCTTTGACCTGTTCGATCACTTTCTTGACAAATTCGAGATTCTGGTTGGCCTGTGAGTCATCGGGATTGAGTTTCAATGCTTCTTCATAGTTTTTGACCGCTTCGTCATACCGGTTTTTCCGAAAATCCGCATTGCCGAGATTGTAGTAGGCTTTCTCCTGCAGTTGCTTGTTTTGAGACTTAATGGCTTCCCGGTAGCTTTTGGCCGCGGATTCGAAATCCCCGGTCTGATAATAGGCGTTGCCGATGTTATAGAGGATGTCCGGATTATCAGGATGGTCGAGCTGGGCGTCGATGAACAGCTTCAGTGCCTTGTTGTAATCGCCCTGGTTGTAGGCGTCGATGCCTTCCTTGAGGGGATTGGCGGCCTGCGCCGGAACACTCCAGCTCAGCAGGCAGATGAGTGCCCAGACGAGGGTTGTCCGTCGGACTGCCGGAAAGAGCAGTTCAGCCATCAACGCCACAATGGCCAGGGCCAACACCCACTGAAAACGGTCTTCCCATATTTGTTTTTTATCCGTCGAAAGGGTGGATGCCTCCATTTTGCCGCGGATTTCCGTGGTGTAGATCACATCCAGGTCCATACCGCCGGCCACCGACCGCACGTAGGCACCGCCAGTGAGAACGGCCATTTTTTTCAAGGATTCCTCGTCGATGCGGGCCAGGATGATGTTGCCGGATCGGTCTTTTCTGATGCCGCCGCTTTCGGCGGGAATGGGCACCCCGTCGTCGCTTCCCACACCGATGCAGAACAGCTTGATCCCGGCCTTGCGGGCTTCCTCGGCCGCTTCCATGGGATCGCTCTTGCCGGTGTTTTCCCCGTCCGTGATCAGAATGACGGCTTTCTGGGAATTGGCTTTTGGGTCAAATGAAGACAGGCATGTCGTGATGGCTCCCGATATGTCTGTGCCGCCCACCGGTATGGATTCGGGGGTGAGGGAATTGAGAAAAATGTGAAACGCTTCGTAATCCAGTGTCAACGGGCACTGCAGAAAAGCGGTGCCAGCGAAGGCCACCAGACCGATCCGGTCTCC
>CAZBUL010000138.1:6516-8376 GCA_964495045.1 uncultured Desulfobacterales bacterium
CGGATTCCGGAACGATGGACGTCAGGCTTTTGGTGGTGGCGAACCGGTTCAGAATGGCCTGCCGGGTTTTCATGCCATAGACGATCACCAGAAAAAAAACAGGGATCGCCCAGATCAGAAAGAGCATTTCAATTTGACTGAATTTCATGGCACACGCAAAAAACGGGTATGGGTCAGCACGATCCAGGCCCCCAACAGCACGAAGGCCGGAATCAGCAGATACCGGTAAAGTTCGTTGTATTCCGCAAAGGTCTGGGTTTTGACTTCGGTTTTTTCCAGAGAATTGATGGTGTCGTAAATTTGCTGAAGGCCTTCGATGTTTTCGGCCTTGAAATACAGGCCGCCGGTTTTTGAAGCGATGTCCTTCAGTGCGGCTTCATCGATATCCACCTGCTGATGCACATAGCGCTCGCCAAACACGGGATCTTTGATCAGAAACGGCACCTGACCGCGGGTTCCCACACCGATGGTGTAAATTTTGATGCCTTTCTGGACAGCAATGTCGGTGGCAATTGGGGGAGAAATCTCTCCGGCATTGCTCTGTCCGTCTGTCAGCAAAATGATGATGTTGGATTTGCTGCCGACATCCTCCAACCGTTTGATGGAAATGCCGATGGCATCGCCGATGGCGGTGTTGGGTCCGGCGGCCCCGATTTGCAGCCGTTCGAGCATGGAGGCGATGGTGTTGTAATCCCGTGTAAGGGGCAACTGGGTGTAGGCATGGGTGCCGAATACCACCATGGCGATCCGGTCGCCGGTGCGTTTGACGATGAAATCCTGAATCACCCCTTTGATGGCTTCCAGACGGTTGACGATTTTTCCCTGGCTCTTGAAATCAAGGGCCGCCATGCTTTCGGAGAGATCGACTGCCAGAACGATGTTGATGCCTTCCGTCAGGATGCTGACCTGCCGGGTTCCCCACTGAGGTCTGGCCATGGCGATGATCATGAGGCACAGGGCTGCATATTTCAACAGGGGCAGTATCCTGGCGATGGAGAGCATCCGGGACGGTTGGATACCCGGCACTTTCATCAGGGAAGACAGGTGCATCACCGGTCGCAGCGGCCGAAATTTTCGAAATAAAATGATTCCGGGAAACAGCACCAGCAACAGCAAAAAATATGGAGAAGCGAATTCGAACATTGTTTCCTGTCAGAGCGTCCGATGGTTGACGGATTCGGGTCATCCGTTTCCGGGTTGCGTCGGCATTTCGGCGGTTTGACTGATAAAATTTTTGACCGAATCGAGATCCTGCCGCATTTTCCCGACGGCCGCCGGTACCCCCGCAAATTTGACCGGATCGGCCGAGCGGATCAGGGTTTTAAGTTCCGTGAGTCGATCTTTAGTGATATCGAGCGGATCGAGCCTGGGGAGCAGTTCTTCGGTGGTCATTTCAAGGGCGTTGATGTGGTACCTGTCCTGGATGTATGTTCTCAGAATGGCTGAAAGGCTGAAATAAAACGCCTTGCCGTCCATATTATCGACATCGGACAGGGTTTCGAGAAGCCGGAGGGCGGCTTCATGGGGCGGAATCACGATGGCTGACGGGGCCTGCCTGCGGTTTCGATATTTTTTCCAGAAATATACCGCCGCCCAGACAGCAGCGATGACTGCGGCGGCAGCCAGCATATATATCGGCAGCATTTCCATGGAAGCCGGGATTTCCAGGGGCTTGATCCCGTGGATGTCGGTCATGGGAGCGGGAGCGGGGGTGTTGGCGGCGGCCTGCATTAGCGTTTCCTCTTTTCCCGGATGCGGAAATATCGATTCAGGGCATCCACCACCGATCCGTCGGTGGGGATTTCGATATAATCCAGATCGGCGTTTTTCAGGGATTGCAGGGTCTGGGTGTAATCGCCC
>CAZBUL010000139.1:0-8339 GCA_964495045.1 uncultured Desulfobacterales bacterium
TTCGACACGCTGTGCAATTCTTTCCTGTTGCTCTGGCTCGAAAATCCGGAAAAATATCCTTATCCGGAAAACCCGGATACGATTCTGGACCTTCTTTTCAAAGGGTTGATTCACCCCTGAATCACCACAACCACACAATGAACCCGATCCGCTTCCGATTATCATCTGCTATAGGAGTTTTCGATGCGATTCCGTAACACCTTATTCAGCCCGCTGTCATGGCGGGTATTTTTGTTCTGCCTGGCTGCGGTCTGTTTAAATACAGGATGCGACCGCAAACCGGTTCAACCGCCGCCCATGGTGCCGGAAGTCGCCGTGATACCGGTCAGCTTCGAGAAGATCACGTTGTCCACAGAACTGCCGGGCCGCACTTCCGCATTCCGCATTGCAGAAATTCGCCCCCAGGTCAACGGGCTCATCCTGAAACGGCTGTTTACCGAAGGGCAGGATGTCAAGGCCGGCGACATTCTCTATCAAATCGACCCGGCGCCGTATCAGTCGGCTCTGGATAACGCCAAAGCAGCCCTCGGCAAGGCGGAAGCCAATCTGTCGGCCGTCAAACTGAAGGTGCAGCGATTCGCCGAACTGATCCCCGACAAAGCCGTCAGTCAGCAGGATTACGATGACGCCTCGGCGTCTTTGGGGCAGGTGCAGGCCGATATCGCCTACGGCAAGGCCAATGTCGCCACTGCCCAGATCAATCTGAACTATACCGCTATCAAGGCGCCCATCACCGGCCGCATCGGCAAATCCAATGTGACCGAAGGTGCCATCGTCACGGCCTATCAGGGTCAGGCGTTGGCAACCATCCAGCAGCTCGATCCCATTTATGTGGATGTATCCCAGTCCACCGCCGAGCTGTTGCGGCTCAAACAGCGCCTGGCGGACGGTCGGCTCAAACAGAACGGTTCCGGTATTCGGAAAGTCCAGTTGATTCTGGAAGACAATTCCATCGGTTCGGCCGAAGGCACCCTGCAATTTCGGGATGTTACCGTCGATACGACAACCGGATCGGTCATGCTGCGGATTTCGTTTCCCAATCCTGACCTGTCGCTGCTGCCGGGCATGTTCGTCCGGGCTCGGGTGAAAGAAGGCGTCAAGGAAGATGCCATGCTGATTCCCCAGCAGTCTGTGGTGCGGGATCCCAAGGGCAATCCCATGGCCATGGTTATCGATGCCGAAAACAAGGTGGTGCCCGCCATGCTGACCATCGATCGTCCCATCGAAGATAAGTGGCTCATCACATCCGGGCTGAAACCGGGAGACCGGATTGTCGTCGAAGGCATTCAGAAGGCCAGACCCGGCACCCCTGTCCGGATCGCCCAGAGCGGAACGGATGCACCGTCCGCCGGCAACCCACCGAATCCGGGCAAACCGGATGCGCCATCGAAGTGACGGAGGCACAACATGTTATCACGATTTTTTCTGGATCGACCGGTTTTCGCCTGGGTCATCGCCATTGCCATCATGGTGGTGGGCGGCCTTGCCATCTACAATCTGCCCATCTCCCAGTATCCGCCCATCGCACCGCCGTCGATCTATATCAACGCCTATTATCCCGGCGCTTCGGCGGAAACCGTCGAGAACAGCGTCACCCAGATCATCGAGCAGAAAATGACGGGCCTCGAATCCATGCTGTACATGTCCGCCACCAGCGATTCGTCGGGAACATCCCGCATCGAGCTGACCTTTGCACCGGGAACCGATCCGGATGTGGCCTGGTCGAAAGTGCAGAACAAACTTCAGTTGGCCATGGCCAGTCTGCCGGATACCGTCCAGAGCCGGGGGGTTTCGGTCGGCAAGGCCACCCGGAATTATCTGATCATCGTCAGTCTCATTTCCGAAGACGGCAGTCTGGACGGCAACGATCTGCGCGATTATGCCCAGTCCAACCTGGAAAAAGTGCTGGCACGAGTTCCGGGCGTCGGTGAGGTCGAGAACTTTGGCACCCAGTACGCCATGCGGATTTGGCTGAACATGGATAAACTGACCGAGTACAGCCTGACCATGGCCGATGTGATGGCTGCCCTGCGGATTTACAACGTGGAAGTCTCCGCCGGACAGTTCGGCGGCTCCCCGGCGGTTCCGGGGCAGCGGTTGAATGCTTCCATCATGGTACAGAGTATGTTGAAAACACCGGACGAATTCGCCAATATCCCCTTGCGGATGAATTCGGATGGCTCCATCGTGCGGCTGCGGGACATCGGCCGTGCCGAACTGGGAACCGAAACGTATGATGTGGATGCCATGTATAACGGCAAACCGGCGGCCGGTATGGCCATCCGTCAGGCAGCCGGCGCCAATGCCCTGGATACGGCCAATGCCGTCAAGGAAAAGCTGAAGGAGATGAGCCGGTATTTTCCGGCCGGCATGAAGGTCGTGTATCCCTACGACACCACACCGTTTACGAAAGTCGCGATTCTGGAAGTGGCCAAGACTCTGGTGGAGGCGGTTTTTCTGGTGTTCGTGATCATGTATCTCTTCATGGGCACCATTCGGGCCACCTTGATCCCGACCATCGCCGTACCGGTCGTGTTGTTGGGAACGTTTGCGTCGCTGAGCTTTTTCGGGTTCTCCATCAATATGCTGACCATGTTCGCCATGGTGCTGGCCATCGGCCTCCTGGTGGATGACGCCATCGTTGTCGTGGAAAACGTCGAGCGCATCATGGCCGAAGAAGGGCTCTCTCCGCGGGAAGCCACGGCCAAGTCCATGGAACAGATCACGAGTGCTTTGATCGGCATCGGTCTGGTATTGTCCGCCGTGTTCGGCCCGATGATTTTTTTCAAAGGTTCCACCGGCGTCATCTACCGGCAGTTTTCGGTCACCATCATTTCGTCCATGCTGCTGTCGGTGGTGGTAGCCCTGATTCTCACCCCTGTTCTGTGCGCATCGCTGCTCAAACCGGTTCCGCCCGGACATGAACCGGCGGATAACGCCGTTTTTTTCCTGAGACCCTTCTTCCGATGGTTCGATCGCACCTTTTTCCGGTTCAGAGACCGGTACGTGCGAATCGTGGGCTGGTCTTTTTCCCGAAGAATCCGCTACATTCTGGTCTATATCATCCTGGTGATCAGTGTGGGAACCTTGCTGACCCGCATGCCGACAGCCTATCTGCCCGACGAAGATCAGGGAATCCTGATGGTTCAGACCATCCTGCCGGCCAATGCCACCCTCGAACAGACCCAAAGCGTTCTCGACAACCGGGTCAAGAAGTTCTTCATGGAGGATGAAAAAGATGCCATTGCCTCCTGTCTGACCGTGGCGGGCATCAGCTTTGCCGGACGGGGGCAGAATATGGGATTGGCTTTCGTGCGCCTCAAAGACTGGGAACTGCGGGAGCATCCCTATCTCAAGGTGCAGGCTGTTGCCGGCCGAGCCATGAAAGCCTTCTCTCAGATCCGGGAAGCTATGGTTTTCGCCTTTCCGCCGCCGCCGGTAATCGAACTGGGAAATGCCACCGGGTTCGACTTTCAACTGCAGGACCGCGGCGGCATCGGGCATGCCGAACTGCTGGCGGCCCGCAATCAACTGCTGGGCATGGCGGCCAAAGATCCGCGGCTGGTCCGCGTTCGGCCTAACGGCATGGAAGATGTTCCCCAATACCGCGTCGATGTGGACTGGGAAAAGGCCGGCGCGCTGGGCATTCCCATCAGCACGATTCACAGCACCATTGCGGCGGCTTTCGGCAGCGCTTATGTCAATGACTTCATCCAGTCCGAACGGGTCAAGCGGGTTTTCGTTCAGGCGGATGCCGCTTTCCGCATGCTGCCCACCGATCTGGAAAAGCTTTATGTGCGCAACTCTTCCGGGAAGATGGTGGCGTTTTCCGCATTCGCCAAAGGACGCTGGTCATCCGGCTCTCCCAAACTCGAACGTTTCAATGCCTTTCCCTCCATCAACATCTGGGGGGAACCCGCTCCGGGAAGAAGTTCCGGTGAAGCCATGGCCGCCATCGAGGAACTGGCGGCCAAACTGCCGCGCGGTATCGGTTCCGACTGGACGGGGCTGTCTTATCAAGAGCGGATGGCCACCTCTCAGGCGCCCCTGCTGTATGCCTTTTCCATATTGGTCATTTTTTTGTGCGTGGCTGCCTTGTATGAGAGCTGGGTGATTCCCATCGCCAATCTGCTGATGCTGCCGCTGGGACTTCTGGGCGCCACCCTGGCCACCTCGTTACGCGGATTTCCCAACGACGTTTATTTTCAGATCGGATTTCTGACGACCCTGGGGTTGACGACCAAAAACGCCATTCTGATCATTCAGTTCGCCAAGGAAAGAATGGCCAGCGGTGTCGGGGTCGTCGAGGCCACCCTGGATGCGGCCCGGTTGCGGCTGCGTCCGGTCATCATGACATCTCTGGCCTTTTTCTTCGGCGTTCTTCCGCTGGCCATCGCATCCGGCGCAGGGGCCGGGGCCATGAAAGCCATTGGAACGGCTGTTGCCGGCGGGATGATGTCGGCAACTTTTATCGACCTGTTTTTCATTCCGCTATTTTTTGTGCTGATTTACAAACTGTTCGGCAAAAAACGGCCCCAACCTGTACTCACCGAACCTGCCCCAATCGCCGCACATTCGGAGGTGATATGAACCGAATCATGATATCCGTTCTGATCGTGATGGCTTTACAGTCCGGATGTTCCTTCAAACCGGAATACAGCCGGCCCGATGCTCCCATGCCCCAGAGCTGGCCCGAAGGGGATGCCTATCGACCGCAGCCGGAAAGCCCCGACGGGCCGTCCGTACCGGCGCTGGCCTGGGAATCTTTTTTCACCGACCCGCGGATGCAGCAGGTGATCCGTATCGCCCTCGACGAAAACCGGGATTTGAAGCTGGCGCTCCTGAAGGTCGGAAAAACGGCTGCCCTCTATGGCATCCAAAAGGCCGAGCTGTTCCCCTCCTTCAATGCCACGGCGGCCATGAGCAGCCAATGGTATCCGGCGGATTTGTCGCCTTCCGGAAAAGCCACCACCCAGGAACAGTATTCCGTCACCCTGGGGCTTTCCACCTGGGAAATCGATTTTTTCGGCCGCATCCGCAATCTCAGTGAGAGTGCGCTCGAAACCTATCTGTCAACGGATGAGGCCCGCCGCAGCACCCAGATTCTGTTGATTGCATCCACGGCCGCCGCCTATCTGAATCTGGCAGCCGACCGCGAAAGCCTGAATCTGGCCAAAGCCACCTTGAAGACGCAGCAGGGTGTTTATCAGATCGTGGAGCGCCGGTATCAGGTGGGGCTTGCCACCGAAGTGGATCTGAGACAATCCCAGACCCAGGTGGATGCCGCCCGTGGCGATATCGCCCGTTACACCCAGAAGATCGCACTCGATATCAACGCCCTGAACCTGCTGCTTGGTTCTCCGGCGCCGGCTGAGGTGCTGACCGTTCATCTATCGGACTTACCGGGGCTGCCCATCATTTCCGCCGGACTGTCTTCGGATGTGCTGCTGAACCGGCCCGATATTCTGTCCGCCGAACATCAACTGAAAGCGGCCAATGCCAATATCGGTGCGGCCCGCGCCGCTCTTTTCCCCCGGATCACCCTGACCGCATCGGCCGGCACTGCCGGCGCCCTCGGCGGGCTTTTCAGCTCCGATTCCGGCACCTGGACGTTCGCCCCCAAGCTCGTCGCCCCTATTTTCGATGCCCGGCTCTGGTCGGCTTATGATGCAGCGCGCATCGAGAGTGAAATTTATCTGGCGCAGTATGAAAAAACCATCCAGACGGCTTTTCGGGAAGTGGCCGATGCACTGGCCGTCGATGGCACGGTGGGTGAGCAGATATCCGCCCAGGCGTCGCTGGTGAATGCCACGGAGATCATCACCAGCCTGTCCGAGTCCCGGTACCAGAAGGGGGTGAGCAGTTATCTGAACGTTCTCGACGCCCAACGTTCCCTGTATTCCGCCAAACAGGCACTCGTCTCACTCCAGTTGGCCCGCATCGCCAATGAAGTCAAGCTGTATGCCGTGCTGGGCGGGGGAAACGAGCCCATTCAACCATGAGAGGAGACTTGCATCATGAAAAGTACCATTGCAGAAGCCATTCATTCGAAATATCAGCCGGTGGCTGTTGTATGGACCGATGAAAAACCGGAAACCACCAAGGAATTCAAATCCGGCAAATGGGGATGTGTCATGTGGATGCTGGCCGGCGCCGCCAAGGGAAAACCGGCCGTATTCACCAAAGAAACATACGGATGCTGGGGCGGCGGCGTGGGGTTGGGATTCGGCAACGCATATCTGACCTTTCCCGGCGGATTGGACGGATTTTATCATTTCCTGTCCATCGGCAACGAACACTCGGAAAAAGGCCGGGCCGTCGCCAAAGAAATCGAAGCGTATGTGGGCAAGGAATTTCTGGAGGATTTCCTCTGCGGAGAAGGATACATCCAGACACCTGAACTGGTGAAGGATTTTGTCGATTCCCTGCCCATGATGGACGTACCGACACGTTATGTGATGTTTTCACCATTGGACGCCATCGATCCCGCAGTCTCGCCTCCGGAAGTCGTGATCTTTCTGGCATCGCCCGATCAGGTTTCGGCCCTGGTAGTGCTGACCAATTACGGCCGGAAAGGGGTGAACCATGTCATCGTTCCCTTTGCCGCCGGCTGCCAGGCCATCGGCATTTTTCCGTATCAGGAGGCACAATCCGATCAACCCCGGGCGGTTGTGGGCATGACCGACATCTCGGCGCGTCACAACCTCAAAAGCATGCTCGATCCCCATCTCTTTACCGTGGCCGTTCCCTGGAAACTGTTTCAGAAAATGGAGGCCGACGCGGCGGACAGCTTTTTGAAAAGGCGGGTGTGGAAGGATTTGTGCGTAGGACTTCAGCTTGGATCAGTCAATGCTTAGGGAAACTGAAAATATCAATATACCATACGGAACTTGTTGAAATTGTCCGGCATTTCGCCCGGCAATGAATTGCCGGGCTAATTTCGGCCATCTCTACGAGATTCGATTGCGGTGATATGGTTATAATTTGAGCAATGCCCCTGCATCCCTAAACGGTACATTCATAAATTCAACATCCCTTATTGAAATAATGTCTGATATATCTCAGCCTGCAGCACGGTCTCAACATACCTCATTGTAATAATGGATTGCATGAGAAGCTTGCTTCTGCTGTTTTTCTGCCTGCTTTTTCTCCTGCAATTTCCACAGAAAATGTTCCAGGCGTTTTCGTTCCTTTTCAGAAAAATGATATTACATGACTTTCAACCATTTAGAAAATATTTGATTTTATTTTAGACACAGTAGATTTTAACCATTTTTTTATGATTTTTGCCTTGTTTGGGCGAAATAAGCGTTTTTAGTGCCCTAAAAATTGGCTGTCTAATTTTAAGTCATATTAATTTGAGATGGCCGAAAGTCATGTATTATCTGAAAAAATTCAAATAAATGCGTAGCCTTATTGATTTTATTAGATGATATACGGAAAAACAAAAAATTTCCTGAAATGTCTTGTCATGTATTATTTAATGATATATTGGATACTTGATATAAATTTGACAATTTTGTTCCGGCGGGATGGAAACGCCAATATTTCTCAATCATTCCAGGATCACTGTACACTGAAATGATATACAGAGACTATAGAATTACTTGTTATACCATTACCCAATGGATTTTGAGCCTGGTTTCCTTGGCGATCTTGGCGTCTTGGCGGTTCATCTGTTTTCTTTCGAGTTAAACCTAATGGGATTTGGTATTAGACACATGTAGGAGAGGGGTATGCTGGCTGGACAACTTGCACTCATAATCGCCGCGCTCTTCGCGGGTGCGGCGGTTTATATCAACGTTGCCGAGCAGCCCGCCCGACTGCGGCTCGATGATCGGGCGCTCATGGCAGAGTGGAAACCCGCTTACCGGCGGGGCTTTGCCATGCAGGCGTCGCTGGCGCTGATGGGCTTTGCGTTGGGCATGGTGGCCTGGTGGCAAACCCGCAACCTGGCCTGGGCATTAGGGGCGTGCGTCCTGGTCGCCAACTGGCCTTACACCGTGATTGGAATCATGCCGACGAACCGGCGACTGATGGAAATTGATCCACAAGATGCAGGACCGGAGAGCCGCGCCTTGATTGAGAAGTGGGGTAGATTGCACGCCGTGCGGACCGGCCTCGGTTTCGGGGCGACCATCATCTTCTTGTGGGCTGCAATGACGACCTTGGCGCAATGCGCATCGTAGGTTGGGTTGCCGTCTTTCTGGCAATCCAACAATCAATCCGCCTCACTGGCTGCGGCACCGGAGACCGCGCCATACTTGCGTTTCGGCTCAATAGGCAAACACGCGGCCGTTTCGTCGCCTCGCATCTCATAAATACAGGAGGTTAGCACT
>CAZBUL010000140.1:0-8046 GCA_964495045.1 uncultured Desulfobacterales bacterium
GTGTCCGGCACCGGTGCGGAAAAAGCATTGACTGAAAGATGCAATACGGCAACGCAAAAGTAACTTACCATCATTTTTTGATATTTCATGACAAATCCCTTTCAAGGAGACCACGCGCATCCCCCCATCACCCCCCGGGCTTTACCGCCGCGATCGCTGCCGACACGACATAATCTTCCACCCGGCTGCCAGGCGCCCAGTCCTTGATAAAGTCTCGGCTATCATATTTCGGCTCAATCCGGATGTTTTCAAAACCGGCGTTTTGCATCATGGCTTCCAGCTCCGGAATCGGGGAGGCACCGGCGATGCATGCGGTATGCATCGCCATGTCTTTTTTGATCTGCGCAGGCATCTCACCGGTTTGAACCACATCGGAAATCGCCAGCCGTCCCCCCGGCTTCAACACGCGGAATGCCTCGTTGAAAACCCGTTGTTTTTCAGGAGAAAGGTTGATGACACAATTCGACAGAATGACATCCACGATGCCATCACCGACGGGCAAATTTTCCAGTACCCCAATCCGGAACTCGACATTCTTAAAACCGGTTTTCACCGCATTCGAACAGGCTTTATCGATCATTTCCGGTGTCATATCCACCCCAATCACCCGGCCCGTGTCTCCGACAGCCCTTGCCGCCAGAAAGCAGTCAAACCCGCCGCCGCATCCCAGATCCAGCACCGTTTCACCGGTTTTCAACCCGGCGATAGCCATCGGATTTCCACATCCCAGCCCCATGTTGGCACCTTCCGGAACCGCCGTCACCTCCTCACCGGAATACCCCAGCGCCAGTGAAATATCCTCTGCGGTAACATCCTTGGGTGTTCCACAGCAGGAAGAGCCCGAACAGCAGCAACCGGCAATAACCGACCCCGCCACTTTCCCATAGTTTTCACGCACTGTTTTACGAATTTCATCAAACGCCGATTGATCTTTTTTCATATTCTCTCTTCTTTTCCATGAATTTTGGTGGTGTCTTTATATCATTGATTTGATTTGCCTAACTGTTATTAAAATTCCTGTCAAGATTATTTCCGCCTTGATCATCTTCACCGGTGGCCATTCCGGTCACGCAACGGTTCTCGGAATCACCCCGATGCTTTCAAGAATCCTGATCTCAATCCGTTTAATACATATTGCCGATGCAAGACCAGCCGTAATTCCGGTACCAAAGCATACTTTCCTGATATACAACACGTTAACGGCATGTTATTAAGAAACTATCTCATAATCCCGTCTGAGACCCACTATAGACTTTCAGAAAAATAATTTCGCTGCGTTATCGGTCGGGAATGGCCGAAAAAGGCCTATTCCCTCCCTGCTGCCTTGCGAAATGAATTTTCTGAAAATCTATAACTGCGTTGGAAGGAAGTGCAACATGTGGATTGTTCGACTCGCATTACGCCGGCCCTACACCTTTGTAGTGGCGGCGCTGGTGCTGCTGCTGCTCACGCCGTTTGTGCTGCAGCGAACCCCAACGGACATTTTCCCGGAGATCAACATCCCCGTCATCAGCGTGGTCTGGATATATAATGGACTGAATGCCCGGGAAGTGGAAGAGCGCATCGTCTATAACCACGAGCGCATGATCAGCACCATCGTCAACGATATCGAGCATATCGAATCCACTGCCTACAACGGCGCGGGCGTGATCAAGGTGTTTCTTCAGCCGGGCGCTTCCGTCACCGAGGGAGTGGCACAGATCACGGCCACCGGACAGGCCGTGCTGCGGATTCTTCCACCGGGGATCACCCCGCCTTTCATCATCCGCTACAATGCCTCCAGCGTTCCGATTCTGCAATACAGTCTGGCCGGATCGAAATTTTCCGAGCAGGAACTCCAGGACATCGCCATGAACCGCGTCAAGGTGGGGCTGGCAACCGTCCGGGGTGCATCCGTGCCGTATCCGGCCGGCGGCAAGGCGCGGGTGGTTGCCGTCGATATCGATCTGCCGGCCCTTGAATCCAAGAACCTGGCGCCGCAGGATGTCGTCAATGCGTTCAATGCCCAGAATTTCATGCTGCCCAGCGGCACGGCCAAAATCGGAGAAACCGAATACAATATCTCGCTGAACACCACCCCGGAAATGATCGCGGCGCTGAACGAACTGCCCATCAAGACCGTGGGAGGTGCCGTAATCCGGATCGGCGATGTGGCCCAGGTGCATGACGGCTACCAGCCGCAGCAAAACGTGGTGCGGTTGAACGGCGTGCGCGGCGTGCTGCTCACGATTTTCAAAAGTGGTGCGGCTTCGACGCTCAGCGTGGTCGATGGCGTGAAAAAAGCCATGCCGCGAATTTTAAGCGGCCTTCCGCCGGAGCTGGAAGCCAAAGAGTTTGCCGATCAATCGCTTTTCGTCCGCGCCGCCGTCAATGACGTGGTCAAGGAAGGTGTGATCGCGGCAGCACTTACGGCCATGATGATTCTGCTCTTTCTGGGTTCCTGGAAAAGCACGTTCATCATCGCCCTGTCCATCCCCCTTTCCGTGCTGACCTCTTTGACCATCCTCAGCGTGCTCGGCGAAACCATCAACCTGATGACCCTCGGCGGGCTGGCGCTGGCGGTCGGCATTCTCGTGGATGACGCCACGGTTGAAATCGAAAACATCCACCGGCAGATGGCCTTGGGAAAGCCCAATATTCAGGCCATTCTGGACGGCGCCCAGGAAATCGCCCTGCCGGCCTTTGTCTCGACACTTTGCATCTGTATCGTTTTTGTTCCCATGTTCTTTTTGACCGGCGTGGCGCGCTATCTTTTCGTGCCGCTGGCGGAAGCGGTCGTTTTTGCCATGCTGGCAAGTTATGTGCTTTCCCGTACGCTAATTCCGACCCTGGTGATGTGGTTTTATCCCAAAAGCAAAGACGGCCGCCCGGCAGACACCCGAAAAACAGCGTTGCTGCTACATCTTTTTTCAGGAATACACCGGGGATTTGAGCACGGTTTTGATCGATTTCGGAACTACTACGGAAGCCTTCTGCGGTCAGTGATCTCACACCGGATTCTTTTTATCGTTTTATTCATAGCCTTTTGTGCAGGCACCGGGTGGATGCTTCCGCAATTGGGGCAGAATTTTTTTCCGTCTGTGGATGCCGGGCAGTTCCGGTTGCATGTCCGCGCTCCGGGCGGAACGCGCATCGAGGAAACCACCCGGCTCGTGGATCGCATCGAGTCCGTGATTCGGGAGATGATTCCCAGCCAGGAGCTTACCGGCATTCTGGATAACATCGGCATTCCCAGCGGCGGCATCCCCCTGGCCTATCTGGACAACGGCGTGACAGGAACCGGCGATGCCGACATCCTGGTTTCCCTCAACCGAAATCACCGGCCGACGGAAGTGTATGTCCACGGATTGCGCACCCGCCTCGGACGTGAATTTCCCGGATCGACATTTTATTTTCTCCCGGCCGATATTGTCAATCAGACCATCAATTTTGGCCTGCCTGCGCCGATCGACATTCAGATCATGGGCCGGGATCGCCAAAAATCGCGGGAAATCGCCATAGCACTGGCCGAAGGCATCCGCCATGTTCCTGGCGCAGTGGATGTCAGAATCCAGCAGCCGGCCAATCAACCCGAACTGCACATTGCCGTTGACCGCACCCGTGCATCCCAGATGGGTATGACCGAACGGGATGTGGCCGGATCGGTATTGCTGACCCTTTCCGGCAGCAGTCAGACGCAGCCGAATTACTGGCTGAATCCCCAAAACGGCATTCAGTATCTGGTCAATATCCGGGTTCCGGAATACGCCATGGACTCGCTTTCCGCATTCAACGCCATGCCGCTGAATGCCGGAAAACCCGGCGGCACCGGCCCCCAGATTCTGGCCAATGTGGCCTCCGTAAAGCGAAAAAACGGCTCGCCCATCTATTCCCACTACAATGTGATGCCGGTAATCGATGTTTTTGCCGGCATCAGCGGCCGCGATCTGGGCGGGGTGCTCGAAGACATCCGGCCGTTGATTGCCAAAGCGGAAAAGGAACTGCCCAAAGGCGCCTTTATCAGCCTGCGGGGACAGGCCGAAACTATGCGATCCAGCTTCACGGGTCTCGGGATCGGGCTGGGTCTGGCGGTGGTGTTCATTTATCTGCTGTTGGTCGTCAATTTTCAGAGCTGGCTGGACCCCTTCATCATCATTTCAGCGTTGCCCGGCGCCCTGGCAGGCGTTATCTGGGGTCTGTATCTGACGCTGACCACATTGAGTGTTCCCGCCCTGATGGGGGCTATCATGAGTCTGGGGGTGGCTACGGCCAATTCCGTGCTGGTGATCTCGTTTGCCCGAACCCATATAGCACAGGGAAATGATTCACGGACATCGGCATGGGAAGCGGGCGTGGGCCGTCTGCGACCGGTGATCATGACGGCGCTGGCCATGATCATCGGTATGTTTCCCATGGCGCTGGCCATCGGCGAAGGCGGCGAGCAGAATGCGCCGCTGGGCCGCGCGGTGATCGGGGGCTTGATTCTGGCCACTTTTGCAACGCTCTTTTTCGTGCCGGCGGTATTCAGCCTGTTTCACCGAAAAGCGACCAAAATTTTGGTTTCAGAAGATACAGTTTGAACGGTAATAAACGATACTTCCTTTAACTCCCTCCCCCAGCGGGGGAGGGCCGGGGTGGGGGTAGAATAAGGGATTGACAAGGCATAGATATGATTTCAAACCAATCTGACAATTTTAATGAAAACCCAAAACCCACAGAAAAACATCGGCGGTCCCCGGTCAAGTTTCTGATGCCGATACTGATAGCGGCCGTGTTAATCGGCACCGGCGTGATCTCCGGACAGGTTCCCCGATGGCAGCAGCAAGCCGAATTGAACGCCGACAGCCGGGAAATATCCGTTCCCACTGTTACGGTGGTCGCTCCCAAACCCGGCCAGAGCATGATGCACTCGGCCCTGCCGGCAGAGATCAAACCCTGGATGGAGGCGCCGATCTATGCCCGCATCAGCGGTTATCTGAAGCAGCGATATGTGGACATTGGCGATTCCGTGGAAGCCGGACGTTTGCTGGCCACGATCGACACCCCGGAACAGCTTCAGGAACTCGAACGGGCCCGTGGACAGCGCGATCAGGCCGAAGCTGCTTTGGATATCTCCAGAATCACGGCCGTCCGCTGGGCGGAACTGCTGAAAACCGCCAGTGTCAGCGACCAGGATGCCGCCGAGAAGCAGGCGGACTTCAAGCTGAAAACCGCGCTTGCCGCTTCGGCCGGAGCCGAAGTGCGGCGGCTGGAAAAAATCCAGGATTTTACGAAGGTGACCGCGCCGTTTGCCGGCATCATTACGATCCGCAATATCGATGCCGGCGATCTGATCGTTGCCGCCGGCGGCCGGGAACTTTTCCATCTGGCCCACACCAAGAAGCTGCGCATTTTTGTTCAGGTGCCCCAGGAAATGGCCCGAAGCATTGCCATGGGGCAGTCTGCGGAAATGACGATTCCGGGGCTGCCCGGCCGCAAATTCGCAGCCAAAGTGATCCGCACCGCGGGGGTGATCACGGCGGATTCCAGAACGCTTCCGGTGGAGCTGGAGGCAGACAACGCCAAAGGGGAAATTCTGGCCGGAAGCTATGCCCAGGTGCGATTCATGGATATTCAAACCAAGGCATCCTTGACGCTTCCGGCCAACACGGTGCTTTTCCGACCCGAAGGCCCACAGATCGGGATAGTGTCAACCGACGGCAAGGTCCGCCTGCAAAGCGTTTCCCTCGGACGTGATTTCGGTCAAACCATTGAAATCATTACCGGTGTCGGCCAGAAAGATCGCGTCATCGTCAATCCCTCTGATTCATTGGCAAACGGAATGGTGGTTGACATTCACGAACCGCCGCAGCCGGAGAAAAAACCATGATCCGGTTCCGTAACCCCGATCGCTTCAGAAAGATGGCGGCACGCGTCGTCTCCGCCCTGATATTGATGCTGTTCTCAGGCTGTGCGGCCGGGCCCGATTATCAGCGTCCCGAGGCGGGCCGTATTCCGGAAGCATATATCGGTCCTGGAAATGACTGGAAGATTGCCGCCCCCCGAGCGCATGTTCCCAAAGACAACTGGTGGGAGATATTCGAGGATGCCGAACTCACCCAACTGGAAGCCGATGCCATGGCGGCCAATCAGGATGTGAAGATGGCTGCCGCCCGTTTTGCTCAGGCCAGAGCCGTTGCCAATGTGGCGGAATCCGCTCTCTTTCCCCGCCTGGGGATTGGCGTGTTCGAGGTGGATCAGCGGGATTCCAAACACCGTCCGGTCGGCGGCAAGCCGGATCAGACATATAACACCCTTACCGTGCCGTTTGATTTCAGCTATGAGATCGATATCTGGGGACGGGTCAAACGATCGGTAGAATCCGCCACAGCCACAGCCCAGGCCAGTGCGGACGATGTCGAATCCATCAAACTTTCTTTGCAGGCCGAAGTGGCCGCCGATTATATCCTGCTGCGCACGCTCGATGCCGACAAGGCGCTGCTGCTATCAAGCATCGACGTATATCGCAAATCGCTTGAACTGGTTCGCAACCGACGGGCTGGCGGCATGGTGTCCGATCTGGATGTGGCACAGGCTGAGACGGTTCTGAAAAATGCGCAGGCACAGGTTCCGGAAATTACCATGCAGCGAATCAAGTATCAGAATGCACTGGCGGTGTTGACCGGCAGCACCGCATCCCTGTTCCAGATTCCGGAGCGGCCGCTATATTTGACACCGATGGTCATCCCGGCCGATGTACCGTCCGAACTGCTCGAACGCCGGCCGGATATCGCCGCAGCCGAACGCCGGATGGCCGCAGCAAATGCCAATATCGGCGTTGCGAGCGCAGCGTTTTTCCCCACAGTCAAATTGAGCGGCATCGCCGGTTTTCAAAGCGGCGGACTGGATATGCTTTTTGACTGGCCCAGCAATTTCTGGGCGGTCGGCCCATCCCTGACACTGCCGCTGTTTCAGGGCGGGCAATTGAATGCCACACTGGCACAGACAAAAGCGGTTTACGAGGAAACAGTTGCCAAATACCGCCAGACAGTTCTCTCCGCTTTTGCCGAGGTGGAAAATAATCTGGCGGCCGAGCACCTTCTGGCAGACGAATATCGAAAGGTCTTGGATACCTTGCAGTCCGTAAATCGGCAATTGGAAATCGCCAACAACCGATATATCGCAGGCCTTGTAACCTATCTTGACGTGGCCGCCGCACAAAATGCGGCCCTGGGAATTGAACGCACCGGCGTCCGGCTGCGGGGTCAGCAACTGGTGTCGGTTGCGTCTCTGATCAAATCGCTTGGTGGGGGATGGGAACCGTCGGAAACAGATTGGGCGGGGGTGGTAAGAATACCATGACTCGATGTGCGCGTGTGGCGGGAGATCCTTCCATAAAGATGCCTCAGGTAACGGGCTGTACTTGCTGTCGAGAGAGGGAGTATCGGCGCACCGATACCATTTATCTACATAATATCATTACATAATTATGATATTTTAAAGTCATAATTATGATAGGAGGTTTGCCATGCCATTGATAAGACCCATATCCGACTTGCGCAATCGGGCGCTTGAAATATCCGAGATTTGCCATACCGAGGAACAACCCATTTTCATCACCCGTAATGGCAAGGGTGACATGGTTGTGATGAGCCAGGCACATTATGAACGCCTCCAGGGTTTGATTGAATTGTATCGTAAGCTGGGGGATGCTGAAATTCTGGATGCGGGGGGTGAGCAGGGGATTTCCCATACGGAACTCATGAAGAAGCTCAAAAATAAAATCTTATAACCGCTTCACTGGAAATACGATATCTGGCGACAGCAGAAAGAGATCTGGACGACATTTTTGAGTATATCATGAAGGACCGCCCGGGTGTGGCCGCATCACTTCTTGAAGAGATGGATCGATCAATTTCCCTTCTGTCATTCACCCCCGAACTCGGCGTTGTTCCGAAAGACGATCGATTGAAAAAACTGGGATATCGCGTTTTGATTATCAGAAAGTACCTTGTTTTTTATATCGTTAAAAATGAGCCCATCCAAATTCGACGCATTCTTCACGGCGCCAGGCAATACAGTTTTCTT
>CAZBUL010000141.1:0-4764 GCA_964495045.1 uncultured Desulfobacterales bacterium
CAGGCCATTCCCTATATGAAAAACCATGAGGAACATCTGCACCTGGCTATCAGCCGCCAGCCCCGGTTTTTCTTCGTCATGCTGTTTTTTCTGGGGGTGATGAACGGTATCGTGCTTTCCAACGATATCACCGTCATTCATTTTTTCTTCGAAGCCACCACCCTCTGCTCGTTTCTGCTCATCGGCCATGACGGTAATGAAACCGCTGTCCGAAATTCCGTTCGGGCCTTGTGGATGAACAGCATCGGCTGCCTAGCCTTTTCTCTGTCGATGATCGTGATCTATCATCACATCGGAACGGTCGATATGCAGCAGATCATCCGCACACCGGCAGGCGCCGGGCTGCCTTTTCTGGCGCTGGCGATGCTTTGTTTCGCCGGTTTTGTGAAATCCGCCCAGTTTCCCATGCAGAGCTGGCTGGTGGGCGCCATGGTCGCACCGACGCCGGTGTCTGCATTGCTGCATTCCAGCACCATGGTCAAGGTCGGGGTTTATCTTGTGCTTCGGCTGACACCGGCCATTCAGGAAAGTTATCTGAGCCACTGCATCGCCATTTTCGGGGCATTCGTGTTTTTGGCCGGCGCCGCGCTGGCCCTTGGGCAGAGCAACGGCAAGAAAGTGCTGGCCTATTCCACCATCAGCAATCTGGGGCTGATTTTTGCCTGTGCGGGTATCAATACGCCGGAATCCATCACTGCGGCCGTTTTACTCATCATTTTTCATGCCGTCATCAAGGCCATGCTCTTTCTTTGTGTGGGAACCATCGAGCAGCATATCGAAAGCCGGGATATCGAAGACATGCGCGGTCTTTATTCCCGCATGCCGTTGACCGCGCTCATCACCGTGATGGGGGTCGTGATGATGATCATGCCACCCTTTGGTCTGCTGCTTGGCAAATGGATGGCCATGGAAGCCGCCGCCAATCACGTTTTCGTCATCATCCTGGCGGCGGTGGGCAGTGCGTTGACCGCCATGTACTGGGCGCGGTGGGCGGGCACGCTGATGAGCGACCCCTTTGCCGGTATCTTTCACCTTGAAAAGCAGCCGGCCTTGACGTGGATCGCACTGCTGTCATTGTGTGGAAGTGCCGGGATGCTGAGTCTGGCCGTTCCCTGGTTGTATCGGGAATTGTTCACCCCCGCGCTGACGCTTGGTTATGTGCCGCCATATACCTTGAACGACGGGATTCTGGAGAATGCCTATGGCGTTTTTGCCGTCCTGCCGTTAGGTCTGCTTGCCATCCTCGGTTTTCTGCAATCCATCTGGGCTGTATGGAACGCCAGCCGTGCACGGATTTGTCCGCCGTATCTCAGCGGTATCCATACCGCCGAGCCGCGCGTTTTTCTTGGGCCGATGAACACGCTGGTCCGGGCCGAGGCCGGTAATTATTACCTGTCGAACATTTTCGGTGAGGCCCGGCTGACGGTCTGGATCAACCTGGCGGCAGGCGTCCTGCTGATCCTGATTGTTGGAGGTGCACTATGACACGCAATTTCTTTCTGATTGCCGCCGGTTTGGCAGCCGGCCCGCTGTTGGGCGGTTTGATCGCCGGGTGCGACCGGATTCTGACGGCGCGATTTCAGTCCCGCATCGGCCCGCCGCTGTTGCAGCCGTTTTATGACGTGATCAAGCTTTTCGGGAAGGAAAAACGCGTGGTCAATGTCTGGCAGGCATTTTGTGCCAATGCCTATCTGACGGCGGCATCCATATCGCTGGTGTTGTTTTTTCTGCAATCCGATCTGCTGTTGATTCTCTTCATTCAAGCCGTGGGCGCGGTTTTTTTGGTGGTGGGGGCTTTTTCCTCCACATCGCCTTACAGCCAGACCGGCGCCCACCGGGAGTTGTTGCAGATTCTCTGCTACGAACCCTTGCTGATTCTGGTGGTGGTCGGCATTTACCTGCATACGGGAAGCTTCAAGATTACGTCTGTCTATGCGCTGAAACAGCCGCTGCTGCTGAAACTTCCGTTTCTGTTCGTTGTGCTGAATTTCGTTCTGACCATCAAGCTTCGCAAATCGCCTTTCGATTTATCTACCTCCCACCATGCCCATCAGGAAATCGTCAAGGGACTGCTGACGGATTATTCCGGACCGTTTCTGGCGTTCACGGAAATCGCCCACTGGTATGAAACTGTTCTGGTTCTGGGGTTTTGTTCCCTTTTCTGGGCGACGAATCCCCTGGGTGCGATGCTTTTGGTGGGAATCACCTATTTTCTGGAAATCTGGATTGACAACGTTTCTGCCCGAATGAACTGGCGCTGGATGCTCGGATATGGCTGGGGCATGGGCATCACGTTATCCATGGTCAATCTCATCTGGTTGTATGTCCGATAGGAGGCTCGCTCATGTTCGAAAAAATATTCAGCAAAGCCCGCACCCTGTCTCCGTGGTTGCTGCATTTCGATTGTGGCAGTTGCAACGGCTGTGATATCGAGGTGCTGGCCTGTCTGACGCCGATCTACGATCTGGAGCGGTTCGGAATCGTCAACACCGGCAATCCCATGCATGCGGATATCTTTCTGGTGACCGGTACGGTCAATCACCGGAACAAACAGGTGCTGAGCAATCTCTACGATCAGATTCCCGATCCCAAAGTGGTGGTAGCCATCGGCGCCTGCGGCTCTACCGGCGGTATTTTCCGGGAAGCTTATAATGTAGTGGGTGGTGTCGATAAGGTCATTCCTGTCGATGTCTATGTGCCGGGATGTCCGGCCAAGCCGGAAGCCATTATCGACGGGGTGGTGCTGGGGCTGGAGAAATTCCGTCAGAAAATTGAAGATGATCCGCCATCGAGTCCATACCGTCTATAGACTTTCAGAAAAATAATTTCGCGGCGTTATCGGTCGGAGATATACTACAGTATAATCTCCTCCCTGCTGCCTTGCGAAATGAATTTTCTGAAAGTCTATATGAAGTCCACATCGTCCATAAGGGTGGAGAGGAACTATGTTAGAACAAGAAATTTCCATCGATCCGGTCAACATCATCGGGGAGACCGCAAAATTGAAAGTGGAGGGATATCGATTGGTGACGCTGTCCTGTATCGAACGGGATGCAAACCAGGTGGATATCCTCTATCATTTCGACAAGGATTATCACCTGAAACATCTACGGCTGACCGTTCCCAAAGACGTGCCGGTTCCCAGCATTTCGCCGGTGTATTTCGCCGCATTCCTGGTCGAAAACGAGATTCAGGATTTGTTCGGTATCCGCTTTCAGGGGTTGGCCATCGACTATGACCGAACATTGTATCTGGCCGAAGATGTCCGCACAGCGCCTTTCTGCAAATACGTGGTGGTCGATACGCCTGTTACGCAAGAATCCTCTTCCGGAGAGAATCCCTCATGACGAAAACCATTATCCCATTCGGTCCTCAGCATCCGGTGCTGCCCGAGCCGATCCATCTTAAACTGACGCTTCAGGATGAAGTCATCACCGAGGCCATTCCCGCTTTCGGTTATGTGCATCGGGGACTGGAGAAACTGGCGGAAATCCGGGATTTTCAACAGATGATCTATGTGGTCGAGCGGATCTGCGGCATCTGTTCGATGATTCATGCGATGTGTTACTGTCAGGGCATCGAAGAGATGATGGGCATCGAGGTGCCGCCGCGGGCCCGGTTTCTGCGGGTGATCTGGTCCGAACTGCATCGGATTCACAGTCATCTGCTGTGGCTGGGGCTGTTTGCCGACAGTTTCGGTTTCGAGAGCCTGTTCATGCAGTGCTGGAAAATCCGGGAGAAAATCCTCGATATCGATGAGGCCACCACCGGCAACCGGATCGTTATCTCCGTGAACGTGATCGGCGGTGTCCGAAAAGACCTGAGTGCCGAACAAATCCAGTGGATTTTATTGGAACTGAAGGCTGTCGAGCAGGAAACCCGGCGGCTGGAAACCCCCATCTTTACCGATTACACCGTCAAGAAAAGAACCGTCGGAAAGGGCGTGCTGACCGGAAAGCAGGCCTACGAACTCGGTCTGGTCGGCCCGACCCTGCGTGCCAGCGGTATCGCCCAGGATTCACGGATGATGGGCTATGCGGCATTCAACGAAATCGACTTTGCGCCGGTGGTGGAAACCGATGGCGACTGCCATGCCCGATGCCGGGTCCGTTTTCGGGAAATTTTCCAAAGCATCGACTTGATCAGGCAGGCCATCACTAAAATGCCAACGGGTGAATTGGCCGCGAAATTCAAGGGCAGACCCGAAGGGGAGGTCGTCACCCGTGTGGAGCAGCCAAGGGGAGAAGTGCTTTATTACATCAAGGCCACCGGCAAAAAGAATCTGGATCGGGTACGGGTGCGTACGCCGACCTTCGCCAATGTGCCGGCGCTGCTGACCATGCTGCCCGGTATGTGGCTGTCGGATGTTCCGGTGATCGTTTTGTCCATCGATCCCTGTATCAGTTGTACGGAAAGATAAAAAGGGGAAACGCCATGTTTACGATGACACCGGTTGTCCTGCGGAATTTATTCAACAATCCCGTCACACGACGATATCCGGCGGTCGTCCGGCCGCCTTTCGAACACGCCCGCGGAGAGATTGTCAACGATATCGACGTCTGCACTTTTTGCGGGGTCTGTGCTGCCAAATGCCCGTCCCAGTGCATCACGGTCGATAGAAAATCGGCCGCATGGGCGTGCAATCCGTTTGCCTGCGTCTATTGCGGCGTATGTGTGGAATCCTGCCTGTCGGGAAGCCTTCACCAGAAAAACGAGTATCGCAGGCCGGTTCGGGAGAAGACGATGATTGAACTGAAAGGGGAG
>CAZBUL010000141.1:4864-8017 GCA_964495045.1 uncultured Desulfobacterales bacterium
TTATTCTTTCTATTTGGCCCACTCCCGCCATTCCAATCCGGTCTTTTTCTCCCAGTCGGAGACGAACCGGTCGTTGAAAAAAGGATGGAGTTTCTTGAGCAGGCGTTTCCAGCCGGTGGCATAATCGTAGGTGAGGACATCTTCGAGAAAGGGAACGATTTCCGCAAGCTTTTCTTTCGGCAGGAATGCATGGGCCTTCATGGTGTAGGACTGCATGAGGGATTCGGGATTCATGGCGTTGGCGGTGAGCATGGCCACTTTGAAATGGCGCTGAACGGCCGCCTCGAGTAAATCGAAGCCCCGCACGCCCATGATGTCGAGCACAACAAGATCGTAGGTGCGGGTCTGAATCAACTCGAGAGCGGTTTCGTAGGTACGTGCCTCGTCGATCTCACAGTCGGGAACATCGATCTGTACCATTTCCCGGAATGTCTCGAGAACATCCGGTTCGTCATCCACTGCCAGAATGCGCTTACCTTTCAGAATCGAGTCGGCCATAATTCTTCCTTTCCGGGCATGTCCGGTCGATCGACGCCGCTGCCCGCATCCATATCAATCAACGAAAAAGGCACCCATCGTTTCAGCGCATGAGCGCATTCGGCAGAAACGTGCACAGACCTGGAAACAAAAACAGCAGCATGGCACAAAACAACAGACTGAGCAAAAACGGATAGACGCCGCTGTAGATGACGTTGAACGGCACTTTGGTAATATTCTTGACCACAAACACATTGATGGCAACGGGCGGAATGACCACGCCGACCATGACCGTGAGAGAAATGATCATACCGAACCAGATAGGATCGAATCCCAGTTTGATGATGACCGGATAAAAAATCGGCGTGGCCAGCACCATGAAAGCCAGATCGTCGATGAAAGACCCCCCGATCAGGTAGATGATCGAGATGATGACCATGATGATGTAGCGATTGAAGGGAAGGGTGACTACCCAGTCTGCGGCGATCATGGGAATCTTGGTGACCGCCAGAAAATGACCAAGAATGACGGAGCCGGCGATCAGCATCAGCACCATGCAGGCCGTTCGCAGCGATTCGGCCACAGATTTGACATAGCCCCTGAAGTTGAGGTCTCGTTTGGCAATCGATAGCATCAACACACAGAACGTACCTACACTTCCCGCTTCGGTGGGAGTGAAAAATCCCTGCATCATTCCGCCGATGACCATCAGAAAAATCAGAACGATCCAGGCCACCTCCGGAAGTGATTTGAACCGTTCCGACCAGCTCGACCGTTCGCCCTTGGGGCCAAGGGCCGGGTTGATTCTGCACCAAACATAGATAATGAGGATGAAGAACAGCGCCACAAGCAGCCCCGGTATCAAGCCTGCCAGAAAGAGTTTTCCGATGGACTGCTCGGTGATGATGCCGAAAACGATCAGGGTGACGCTCGGCGGAATCAGCACCCCCAGGGTTCCCACCGTGGCCACAATCCCGGTGGAGAGTTTCTTGTCATAGTGATAGGCGTCCATTTCGGGAACCGCTACACTGGCAAAGGTGGCGGCGGTGGCCGGAGAAGATCCGCAGATAGCTTTGAAAGCGGTAGCCCCGACAACAGTGGCCATGGCCAGACCGCCGGGGATATGACCGATGAATTTATAGGCGGATGAATACAGCCGTTTGGCGATGCCGGCGTTGAAGGCAATCTGCCCCATCAGAATGAACAGCGGAATGACGGTGAATCCATAGGACGAAAGCACATCGAAAAAATCTTTGGCCAGAAGGTTCATGCCGGCTTTCCAGGAAACGATGACGCTGAATCCGATAAATCCGACCAGCGACATGGCAAACGCCAGCTCGATGCCGGTGAGAAACATCAGCAGAACGACGGCCAGACCGATGATGCCGACGGTTACTTCATTCATCGTACACCCCCATGGATATCTTGACGATATCCGCCGCCAGTACCAGACACTGTACGAAGCAACAACAGGCCACCCCATAAGCAATGGGATAAAAAGGCAATTTTAAGGTTAATGAAACTTCGCCGGTTTTTTGCAGGTTCATGCCCACCTTGATGAGGTTCCAGCCGATCAGCACAAAGAGAACGATTCCCAGACAGCGCGTGAAGTAGTTGAAAATATTTTGAATTTGTGGAGACAATTTCTGAAGAAAAAAATCGACATAGATATGTCCCCGCTTGAAGGACGTCAGGGGAAGGGCGAAACCGATGATGATGGCTCCGGAAAAAGCCACCAGTTCATACGTGCCCGTGATCGGCATCCGGAATGAGCGCAGAATGACATCGAGCACTGTCAACAGCATAATGAATGTCATGGCGATGCCGGCGATGATATTGATACTGCGGCTCATCCAGTTGGTAAAATTGAGAAAAACCTGCAAAAACGCCTCCTTGGGATTCCGACTGTGTCAGAAAAAATTATTGTAATTTTTTCAGTTCTTCCAGGCAAAAAGAGAGCACTTCCTGGCCGGGCAGGTTCTTGGTTTTCATGCTGGTTACATAATCATCCAGAATGGGTTGCACCATTTTTGCCCATCTGGCATCTTCTTCCTGGGTGAGCTGGATGATCTGGTTTCCCTTGGACAGGGTGAAATCCCGCCCTTCTTTGTCGATTTCATCCCACCCTTTTCCGGTTTTCACAATCCATTCCTGACTGACTTGATCGATCGATTTTTGAATATCCGGGGGCAGGGATGCCCATTTTTCCTTGTTCATGACCACAAAAAAACCGGTGCTGTAGGCCGATCCGAAATTTTCGGTGGTGGATTTGATCACTTCCGCCAGCTTCCATCCCTTGAGCGATTCGATGGGGTTGAGCCCGCCTTCGGCCACCCCTTTTTGCTGGGCGTCATATCTTTCCGGCATCGACATGGCCACGGGGGTTGCGCCCAAAGCCGCCACGACTTTGGCACTCAAGCCGTGACAGGCGATCTTCATGCCTTTGAGATCTTCAAGTGTAGAAACCGGTTTTTTGGTGTTCAGGATGCCGGGGCCATGGGCATGCAGATACAGAACTTTGACGTCGTCCAGTTCTTTGGGTTGGAACTTCTGATAATAGAGATTGATGAGCTGGGTGGCGGCCTGGGCATTCTTGTAACCCAGCGGCAGGTCGATGACTTCGGAAAGAGGGAATCGGCCGCGGGTGTATCCGAGAACCGACATGCCGATATCGGA
>CAZBUL010000142.1:0-7961 GCA_964495045.1 uncultured Desulfobacterales bacterium
GGGGGCATTACTGAAAGGGTCGATGCTGGATTATACCATGTGTGATGAACGCGTAAAAAGTCGAAATCTGGACGGCTTCGTAAAAAGTCCGCAGGCAAGGCGCGGAAATCCCGAGGAGTGAGGCGTACTTTTGGGTACGCCACAACGACGAGGGATGCAGCGCAACGCAGCATCCGGACTTATTACGAAGTCGTCATGTTTCGCTCCACCAGTTCGGCAATATCCAGTGTCTTGATTTCTTCTTCCTTGTTGAGAGCTTTCATGCCGTCTTCGATCATGGTCAGGCAGAAGGGGCAGCCCACCGCCACCTGGGCGACCTGCCGGGCGACAATTTCCTCCGACCGTTCGATATTGATGCGCTTACCGATGTTTTCCTCCATCCACATTCTTCCGCCGCCGGCACCGCAGCAGAAACTTTCCCGGCCGTGCCGGTCGAGTTCTTTGATGCCGTCCGGAGAAATCGATCTCAGGACGGATCGGGGGGCGTCATAAACATTATTGTATCGGCCCAGATAACAGGGATCGTGATAGGTCAGCGCACCTGCCGTTGACTGCTTCAAGGTGATTTTGCCTTCCTTGATGAGTTTATCGATAAATTCGGCATGGTGAATTACTTCGTAATTGCCGCCCAGCAGCGGATAATCATTTTTCAAGGCATTGAGACAATGGGGGCAGGCGGTGATGATTTTCTTGACCTTATAGGTGTTCAAGGTTTCGATGTTTTCCTGGGCCATCATCTGAAAAAGCATTTCACTGCCGACCCGACGGGCAAAATCGCCGGTGCATTTTTCTTCGACACCCAGTATGGCAAAGCGGATACCGGCTTTTTTCAAAATTTTGGCCAGACTGACGGATACTTTCTTGGATCGATCGTCAAAGGAACCGGCGCATCCAACCCACAGGAGATAATCCACATCCGGGTTGTCTGCCATGGTCGGAATATCCAATCCTTCAGCCCAGTCGGCACGTTTGTCATATCCGATGCCCCAGGGATTGCCATTGTATTCGAGGCCTTTGAGGGCGATGTTGAGCTCGGGTGGATAGGCTTCGGCCATGAGGGTCTGGCCTTGGCGCATGGCAATGATCCGCGGTACATGTTCGATCGTCACGGGGCAGACTTCCTCGCAGGCCCGGCAGGTGGTGCAGGCCCACAGAGTATCGGTTTCGATGACGTCTCCGATCAGCGATTTCTGACTGTTGAGGGAGCGGATTTCTTCTTTGAGGGCCTGGACTTGCTCTTCGTTCTGGCACCGATTCATCAGGGAGGTCAGCTCTTTTTTCCGGACGATGTTGTCGGCGTTGGACAGC
This sequence comes from uncultured Desulfobacterales bacterium, assembly GCA_964495045.1. Lineage (GTDB taxonomy): Bacteria > Desulfobacterota > Desulfobacteria > Desulfobacterales > Desulfatirhabdiaceae > RAAP-1. The sequence continues at coordinate 1,309 of CAZBUL010000142.1, forward strand.
AGTTCGTGCTTCAATTTATCGTTGAATTCAAACAGGTTCAACGGCTTGTTGGTGGTGTAGGTGGGGCAGACTTCCTTGCAGCGTCCGCATTCGGTGCACGTGTAAAGATCGAGGCCCTGTTTCCAGTTGAGCTGGTGGATGTGATTGATGCCAAGCGTTTCGTTTTCCCAGGCGCTTTCATCTTCCAGGTTGAGAATCTTGTTCTTTTCATGGGGATATCCCAGGCTTTTCAGGAATACGTTGGGCAGCGATGTGATGACATGAAAATGTTTTCCGGTGGGGAGGACGTTTAAAAAAGCGAGCTGGGTGAAAATATGAACCCAGAACATGATCACCATGATCTGGATGTTGGCCTGGGCACCCATGCCCGAAATCAGGGAGGCGGCTCCGACCGATACCGGCGTCCAGAGAAATTCGCTGCCGTACCGGGGATTGTTGAAATAATGAATCTGTGCGGGATTATTGAATAACTGCACGAGGTTGTACCGGGCGCCGTCGTGGAGTAGATCGGACACCATCAGCACGCCGATCATCACCAGAACCAGATAGGCTTCGAAGGTATTGTGCATGCGTTTGGGGCGGACCACTGCCCGGCGGTAAATGGCATACAGAATCATCACAAGGACAATCCCTTCCATGACATCTTTTACGGCCGTATAGAGATAACCCAGTAGATATTTATCACCGAAAAACGGCAGTTCGAACCCTGCCACAAAGCCCTGTCCGTACAGATTCAGGCTGCGGATCAGCAGCACACAGAATCCCCAGAATATGAAGGCATGCATGATGCCCGAAGCGATTTCTTTTTTTCGGCCGATCAGGCGTTTCTGGCCGATGGCCACGGTGACCAGGCTGATCAGGCGTTCGGTCAGGTGATGGGTTCGGTCGGTCGATTCGAGTGCCATCAACAACTTGATTTTTCGGTACATCGTGTGGGCGAAAATGGACAGGCCGACGGCAAGGGCCAACGTCATCAACAGGGGATTCATGGTGTGTGCCTCATCAATTGATTAATGTTGCGCTGGGGGGACGGGGTTAATATGGATGGTTTTGAACCCCCACCCCGGCCCTCCCCCGCTGGGGGAGGGATATAACTGATTGTGTTGGATATAAGTTTAGGGCGGACTATGCTCTGAGCTTCTTGATTTCTTCCCGCAGAATCGGCACCACTTCAAACAGGTCGCCGACGATACCGTAGTCTGCCACATTGAAAATGGGGGCTTCGGGATCTTTGTTGACTGCCAGAATCACTTTGGAGCCTTTCATGCCGGCCAGGTGCTGGATGGCGCCGGAGATTCCGATGGCCATATACAGTGTAGGTGCCACGATTTTTCCGGTCTGGCCGACCTGTTTGTAGTGTGGAATGAAACCGGCATCCACCATGGCGCGAGTTGATCCGAAACCGGCTTTCAAATCATCGGCAAGCGATTTGACCAGCGCGATACCGGCCTGATCTTTGGCGCCGCGGCCAACGGATACGACGATATTGGCATCGGTCAGATCGATTTCGCCGCCCGCTTCGGATACAATCTGCCGGACGACAGCTTTCAAATCGGCGGCGGGAGCGGTGAGTTTGACGACATTTTCTTTTCCGGAAATGCCCTCAGTGGCTTCAAAAGCCCCGGCACGGACGACGGCCACAAGCTGGGGGGTGTTGATTTTGACGCGCTGCAGCACCTTATTGGTGATGGCCGGACGGGTGATTTCAATCTGGTCGCCTGAGAGCTTCACATCGGTGATGTCTGTGGCGCAGGCAGCATTCATGCGGGCGGCGACCCGCGGGGCAACGGCTTTGCCGCTTTCGGAAAAACCGAACCAGATCATGTCGGCGCCGAACTGTTTGGCGGCATCCACCACACAGGAAGCGAAAGGGCCTGCGGAAAACAGTTCCAGGCTGGGATCGTCGGCGATATATTGGGTGTCGGAACCGGCGCTGACGAGGTTCGGAACCAATGCTCCGATATTGCTGCCAACAGCCGCGACCGCGGCTTCGGCGCCGATGGCCTTGGCTTTGGACAAGAGTTGAGTAGTGCTGCTTTTGAGTACGCCCTGCTTGATGTCTGCGATTACAAGTACTTTAGCCATGATATATTTTCCTCACAAAAATGCGGTTAGTGTCGGATCGAAATCGCCGCAGATGGGCGATGTTACAGCACCTTGGCTTCATTGACCAGAAGGCCGACGACTTCGGCCGTGATCTTTGCGGCATCGCCTTCGAATTTCCGTCCGGTTTTACGGGATTCCGGAGCGATAAATTCAATGACATTGGCGGTGATGCCGGCGCCGCTGACTTCGGCGGCCGATGTGCCAAGCTTGGACAGGTTCGTCACCTCGATGGGCATTTTTTTCGCCATCATGATGCCGCGGGTCTGGGGAAGCCGGGGAACATTGATGGCAACATCGACCGTGACAACAGCCGGCAGTTCCAGCTCGACGATTTCGGTTCCGAAATCGCCCAGCCGGGAGACTTTGAGATGTTTGTCATCCATCACTTCGATGGCAATCACGTTGCTGACACAGGGCAATCCAAGATATTCGGCCAGGATGATGCCGGTCTGACCGTTGTCGGAGTCTTGGGCCTGTTTGCCGCAGATCACCAGATCGTATTTTACTTTGTCGTAAACTTTCTGCAGCGCCCGGGCGGTTGTGAACGCATCAGCCCCGGCCAGTGCGGGATCATCAATTTGAACAGCATTTTTGATTCCCATGGCAAAGCCTCTGCGGATCACCTTGACAACATCTTCTCCACCGCCGATGCTGACCATGGTGGTGTCGGCTTTGTTCTTTTCCATGATCTGGAGTGTCGCTTCCACGGCATTCTCATCCCAGGCGTTCATGACATATTGCATCCCTTCTTCAACGATGGCGCCGTCTTTTACGCGCATGTTCAGTTCCACATCGACTACTTTTTTTACGGTGGTCAGAATCTTCACATTGTCCTCCTGGTCGGTTATATTACATGGGCTCGGCCGGATACGGATCGGTCGGTCGATCCAGAGTGGGCCGAGTGCCTATTGCGGATATTTAATCACAATATAGCTATGATGTAGTTATGTTGTGGCTAGTTGTCAAGAAAAAAATGTATTCACTCTTGAAATGAGAACAGGTGTCATGGCCTTATAATTCTGATTTTCTGAGAATTGCCGAAAAATCCGTTGATGATTCCAAAATAATCTCTTCTCCCCCTGTTCCATCGTTTGGCAACAAAGCGCAGCACCCCCAACACTTTGATCCGTTTATCCTCGGGAATATCTGGCATATCCATTTTCATCGCCTTCAGGATGTGATTGAAGCCCTTTTCGATCAGGTCGTTTTCGAATTGAAACGTTTCATCCTTGAAATAATACTTATCAATCAGTAATTCGTATATCCGAACGGCATCGGGATCCTTCATCTCACCTTTGGTTGCATGATCGCATTCACATAAGGCCGTTTCGATAATGTCCGAATATCCCTGAAGTTCATCGGATGCACCCATTTGTTTCGTCGAATAGGACGGCACATCGCTGTATTTCCGGATTGTTTGATCGGCCTGGTAGAAGACGCAGCCCTGGCAGGCGGCTTCATTTCTGGTCTGTCCGCAGCACAATGAACAGATGCTGCCTTCTGTGATCAAACATTTTCTCTTTCCTTTTCTTGAATTACACAAGGGGCATTTCATGGCATGTGATCTCTTTATATCTGAAGTGTTATGTAGAAACGGCATATTGTGGACCTGATGGATATTCATGCTTGAGGAATCCGTGTCCGCCGGCATTCGGGAGCTGATCCAAAATGCCATATCCTGCAACACCTGGGGGTGCTCCGGTTCATTGTAGATTTCATGGAAAAGGTTCTCGTAGATGATGATATGCTTGTCGGCGGAACCCACCGCATCATGCAGCATCCGAGCGCCGGTGGGATCGACGATCCGGTCCGCACCGCCCTGAAGAATCAGAATCGGCAGGGTGATTTTTGCCGCTTCACGGGGGACCCGCTGCATGGTCTTCAGCAATTCGGCGGCCAGCCTGGCTGTGGTTTTTCCCTTATATACCAGAGGATCGTCGATATATGCCTGAATAACGGCGGGATCGCGGCTCAGCCCTTCGGGATCGGTATGGATCAATCTGATCTTGGGCATCAGAACGGCAAGCATCTTTCCGATGACGACGGTGATCGGAGAAATATCGCCGGGTATCTGGACGCTGGGTCCGGAGAAAATGGCCCCGTGCAATCCGGGTCTGTCATCGAGCAGGAAAATGGCAGAGATCAGGCCTCCCATGCTGTGTCCTACCAGAAAGACAGGCTTGTCCGCATGGCAGGCCCTGACCATGTAATAAAATATGGTGATATCGTCGATGAAGTCTTCGAAACGATCGATATGTTTTCGGGGGCCCTCCGATTTGCCATGTCCGGCATGGTCCATTCCGTAAACCGCAAAGCCTGCCGGAACGAAATAGTTGACAAGGTTCAGGTATCGGCCGCTGTGTTCGCCCAGACCATGGACGATCATCAACACCCCTTTCAGCTCTTTGTCGGGCAGCCAGCATTGGTGATAAATGCGGGTGCTGCGAGCGCTCGTGAAAAAACCTTCCTGGTGTCTCATTCAAAATGTATCCTGTATGGTGATGGGGAGTTCGGCATTTTGGAATTTTCCATCGGAAGATGACACAAGAATTTTATTCGCTTGTTATGCCGAAATCCAGTTTTTTGCGGCAGCGGTTTTCAATGATGGACTGCATCGATACCAGATCGTAAAGGTCATTTTCAGTTCCCTGAACCATATATGATTTTTCAGAAGCCGTGCCGGCGTCGGAAACATAGGCGGCTGTACAGACAACCAGCAGCGAATCTGGCATGTCGAGCTGGATGAAATTGAGGGTAATCCGTTCTTCCGGTGCGCCCAGATAAAACGTGTAATACCAGATCGGGGCGTTAACGGATTTTTTTCCGGCGACAATTTGAGATTCCGACACGTTTCGCAGGGAATATCCCTGATTCAAGAAGCTGTTCATGAATGCCGTTCGCACACAGTTGAACTTGATATTGGTCAAAACGATTTCTGGATTGCCGGTGATGGTATGGGGGAGGGGGGCGCATCCGGCGGCCAGGAATATGAAAAATGCCAATGCGATTTGGAAAAAGGATATCATATCGAACCTCTCAAAGATAGCGACTCCCGCATCTTTCACACGGAAGAGATACGCCATACGTACACTTGTTGCAGATTTCACAATGCCACTCCCGCCAGTCCCGGCAGGTACCACAGATTTCACAGTGCCATGAGCAACTGTCTTGAACCACATCATTCCAGCAAAACGAATACCAATATGTTTCACCACATTTCGAACAGTCATAATCGTCAAGCAGTTTCTCCATCGGCACTTTTTCACAACCGCATGGCAGCTCATATTCTTTCTTCAGATCTTTTTCTGTAAGGCTTTTCACTCGTGAAATATTTTGAATCGCACAGACAGACAGCCCTTCAACATCGACACCGTTCAACGGGTTTTGGCAATCGGCGCATTTACACGATTCATCGCAGGGTTCATTGTTGCGCAGGCAGACACATCTTTTGCTGGTACATCCCGATTTACATTTGCAATGGACGGTTTTTTGCATTTTTGTTATCCCCTTAATCGTAAGCATTGAGGCCCTGAAAAAAAGTTCCGAATTGATGACGATCTATGTTTTTGAATAGCATATACTTATCGAAATGAAAACACCCTTTGATGAATTTGTGAGGGGTACCGAACGTAATAAAATCATAAATACCTTGACAGCTACAATGTAGCCTTGTAATGAAAGGACGGGCGGCAAAAGATGGGCGGATCAGCAACGTGACGGTGGGCCGAAAATAAAAAAGGGGTCATGACTTTCGTCACAACCCCTTGAATTTGCTGGTGGGCGGTAAAGGATTTGAACCTTCGACTTCTACCGTGTGAAGGTAAAATTATTTTATATCATATTAAAATAATTCAATAAATTTTCATAATATCCCCAGCCTATTTTTCAACGAATTTCGGCATAATTGATATGGCTTTTCGCCTCGCCTCATTGCTTACATGCTGATAATGCTTTCGCAAGGTCTCGGGCGAACTGCCCACAATATCCGATAATGTCTTGTAGTCGATCCCGGCCTCGATCGCCCTTGTCACGAACAAATGCCGAAGATCATAAGGTCGCAAACGCCTGGTGATCCCAGCTTTCGCCATGGCTTGTTTCCAAGGATTCAAGATTGACCGGATTACCCCTCTATCCCACAATACATTTGCCCAGGTCAAAGAGAGCAGCTCAATGGCGCCAGGCCGGAGCCCTGTGTACCAGGATATTTTGATTGCCCGCAATAGTCGTTCATTGGCATATTGCATGATTGCCTGGGCTTCTTCGCTTGTGGGCGGGGTTATGACGTCGTCATCGGCTTGTGGAGCAGGATAGTCTCGGATGGGATTGTATGGTATCAATGGCGGCCGGCGTTTGACCGACCAGTTCAGGATTGCCTTGATATCGACGATCTCTCTGCGGATCGTGTTGTCTTTGACGGTTTTCCTTCTGGCATTGACATAGTTGTCGATATCGGTAAATATCAACTTGATTGCTGAAGCATCACCGATTGCAGGCAAAATGTTTGCTTCCAGACGGATTAACAGGTGTTTTTTGCTGTTCGGTGAAAA
>CAZBUL010000143.1:0-1727 GCA_964495045.1 uncultured Desulfobacterales bacterium
CTGTGTATTGGAACTGAGAAGACATTTCGGCGGATACAATGAACCCCATCCAAATTCTGTTTGTGGACGACGAACCTGACATCCTGAAGGCCATCGGACGTGTGATGATCCGGGAGGGCTGCAGTCTTCATTTTGCCGGAAGCGGCAGCGAGGCATTGGCCCTCATGGCGGAAATGCCGGTTGACATCATCGTAACCGATATCAAAATGCCCGGAATGGATGGCCTGACACTTCTCAGACATGTCAAAGAACTGTATCCTGATACGGTTCGACTGGCGCTGAGCGCGTATCTTCACATCGATCAACTCCTGCAATGCATCAACGCAGGTGAAATTTTTCGATACATCACCAAGCCCACTCGACCGGAAGAATTGAAGCAGGCCATTCGGGATGCCATCGATTATTACCTGATGCGAAAAGACCGAATCGACTTGCTTCTCAAGCTTCAGGAAAATAACCGATACCTTCTCGAAGCAACGGAACGCGCCAACCATCTGGCAGCTCAGGCGGAAATGGCCAATCGCGCCAAGAGCGATTTTCTGGCGGTCATGAGTCATGAAATCCGAACGCCGTTGAATGGCATCCTCGGCATGATTCATCTCGTACTCGATACCGAGTTGACCCAGGAACAACGCGACAACCTGTCTCTGGCCAATTACTCTGCCGAATCCCTGCTGTCCTTGATCAACGACATCCTTGATTATTCCAAGATCGAAGCCGGCAAGCTCGAACTGGAATCCAGTGTTTTTCGCATCCGAGACCGTCTCGAAGAGACATTGCGTTTTCTGTCCGTCAAAGCCACAGAAAAAAATGTGGATTTCGTTCACGATTTTTCCAGACAAATTCCCGAATGCGTTTCAGGAGACTTGATGCGGCTTCGCCAGATCCTTGTCAATCTGGTGGGTAATGCTATCAAGTTTACTGAAAAAGGTGAAATATCGGTCACGGTGGGCGTCGAATCGCAAACGAGCGATAATGTCGTGCTGAGTTTTGAAGTCCGGGACACCGGAATTGGCATCTCTCCAGAAAAATTAAAAATGATTTTCAACCCGTTTACCCAGGCAGACTCCTCAACCACCCGCCAATACGGCGGCACCGGTCTGGGGTTGACGATCACCGCCCGACTGGTTTCTTTGATGAACGGCCGAATCTGGATCGAAAGCGCGCTCGGAAAAGGCAGCTCATTTCATTTTACCTGCCGACTGGGCGTAATCAATGGAAATGCCGCCATCTCCGAACCAAAACCCCCACGGGAACTTAGCAAAGATATTTCTCAAATCAAACCACTCCGGATACTTCTGGCTGAAGACAATTCGGTCAATCAAAGGCTGACCACGCTGATGCTCGAGAAATGCGGGCATACCATTCATATAGCCAACAATGGGGTGGAGGCTGTCGAAAAATTCAGAGCCGGGGAGTTCGATCTTATTCTGATGGATATTCAGATGCCTGAAATGGATGGCCTGCAGGCAACCCGGATCATCCGAGAAATAAAGAAAGACACTGGCCGACAAACACCTATCATCGCCATGACGGCCAGTGCGTTCAAAAAGGATGAGGAAACCTGTATCGCTGCAGGAATGGACGCATACATATCCAAACCCATTTCAAAACAGATTCTCTTTAAAACCATGCACCAGTTGGTTTCAGATATTTCTCGGAGCGTTCCCCCATAACAACGAAACAAACGATCATGGCATCGTCGCAATGCCACCCCCAGACGTGAA
>CAZBUL010000143.1:1827-4602 GCA_964495045.1 uncultured Desulfobacterales bacterium
GATGTATTTTCATTGTAATGAAACCGGAGAAAAACATGAGCATATTATTCGAAAGTCGTGATATCAACGGCATGAAACTGTCGAACCGATTCGTGCGATCGGCGACCTGGGAAGGCATGGCTGGTCTGGATGGATCGGTCACGCCGAGGCTGATTGACGTCATGGTCGAGCTGGCCAAAGGGGGAGTGGGGCTGATCATCAGCGGCCACACATACATCAGGCAGGAAGGCCAGGCCGGCCCTTTGCAGTTGGGTGTTTACAAAGATGAACTGATTCCGGGACTGCGGGAGATGACGGCGGCGGTGCATGCAGCCGGCGGCAAGATCGTCATGCAACTGGCCCATGCCGGTCATTTCGCTCCCGAGAAATTGACAGGACAGACCCCGGTGGTGGCCTCCACTTATGAAGGTCTGAGCCGGGGGCCGCGAAAAGAGCTGAGCGTTTCGGATATCCAGGAACTGACCGGCGCCTTTGCCGATGCCGCCAAAAGAGCGCAATCCGCCGGTTTTGACGGTGTTCAGCTTCATTCCGGCCATGGATACCTGCTCAGTCAGTTTCTTTCTCCCCATTTCAACCGCCGAACGGACGATTACGGCGGCCGCATCGAGAACCGTGCCCGCATGCATGTGGAAGTGGTTCGGGCCATCCGAAATGCGGTCGGCCCTGGGTATCCCGTTCTGATCAAAATGAACTGCCGGGATTTTACGGATGATGGCCTTACCCTGGATGATTCGCTGACTGCTGCGAAAATGCTCGTCGATGCGGGGCTGGATGCCATCGAGGTGAGCGGCGGGCTGCTGACCGGCGGCAAATTATCTCCGAGTCGTCCCGGCGTTCAGTCTGCAGACAAGGAAGCCTATTTCCAGGAAGAACTGCGGGCTTTCAGAAAAGCGTTTTCTGTACCATTGATCCTGGTCGGTGGCAACCGCTCCTTTGAGGTATCCGAACAGATTGTCTCCGAAGGTGCGGCCGATTTTATCTCTATGTGCCGCCCCTTCATTCGGGAACCGCATCTCATCGCCCGCTGGCAGTCCGGAGATCGCCGTCGGGCCGAATGCAAATCCGACAATCTTTGTTTTGGTCCGGCCATCGAAGGCAAAGGGATGTATTGTGTTACCGCGGAACGGGAAAAAACGAAATAGGAATTGTTTTATTCCCCTCTATCCAAAATCCGGAATATGTCAGATGGTTTCCGGGTTTTTTCACCGCTCCGTCACACTAAACCACACCATACAATCAAAGGGCAGCCTGTCCGATGCCCGGATGCCGTCCGATTTCAGCCGATCGAAATATCCCCGTTTTCCCGCCTCGGAAACCAGCACTTTTTCGACGCTGCTGATCGTGAGGCGTTTGTGATACCGTTCGAAAAGTTCTTTCAATTCCGAATAGATCATCCGATCATTGGCCAGATTTTTGATGAATCCGTTAATATCCCCCTTTTTCGGCCGTCCTTTCCGGGTATCCCAATTTGGGGACAGATGGGCGGCCTGGACAAGACGAATGGACAGCTCCTGCGAGTCCGGCAGGCTGCCATCGGGAGTGAGCCTGCCCCAGAACAGGGTGCGAAACGAGGCGTTATCTCCGGTTTTCAGAAATACGGATACAATCTGAGACAGAAGCGGCATTTGCCGGGATAGGGGGATACCGCAATGTTCCCGGTGAAGAACAACCCCCGGCTCGGCTTCACGGGAAATCCAGTGGAGGGTACACATTCCACTGGAAATGCCGTAAGTCGTTTCCCGATTCACATCATTGTATGTGACCGTGACATCAGGAAGATTCGTTTCGGATGACTGCTGCGCCCAGTCGGCACCAGCTCCCGGAACGGTCGAAGCCATCGACATAACAAGCCACACGACGGCAAACTGTAATATGAAACTTTTGTTGTGATCGTGAATGGTTATTGGCATCCAACACCTAACGAAAGTTCTTGAAAAAGTGGTCTCGCCAAACATCTCTGTCAGATGGTCAAGGATCGTGTGATGTTTGCATTGGAAAGATATTTCAGGAGAGGCAACCGGACAATTCATTGACTTTCTGGGCAAACACCTCCGGCCGATCAGGCGTCACCACGATGGTTCGCTTCAGAAACCGCAGCACCACCGACCGCTTCGGGTCGGTGGCAAACGCACGATACGAACCCAGCTTTTTGTTACTGAATGCGCCGGCGAAACAAAACATCCCGCCATTGCCGAATGTCCGAATTGATTGGGCCATGGCATCGGCATCCACTTCGGCGGACAGCAGTCCGGAAAGGGCAATTCTCGAATTCCAGAACAACCGCTGTACCAGCAGCTCATCGGCCGTCAGCACATATCCGAGAATGATGAAAAGGGAGGCAATGAAAATCATGGACAAGGGCATCCCGATCATGAAAAAAACCCAGATCAGGCTGTCTTCGGGACCAGTGGCAATACCAATCACCGGAAGACCGGCAAGAATGAGAACGGAGAGAACCGTCATGATTTTCAGGGATTTTGCCCAAGGCGCATGAAAATGGGTATCCTGAATGTTCATTTGCTTTCTTCTATCGGTTTATTCTGCCATTTGACAAAACAGATTTTGACATCTGAAAAGAATTCTTAGTTGATTTTGTATGAATTTGGACCGGAGAAGTCAACAACCAAATGATCACCATGGCATCCTTGTTTTTCCGAATTTATTGACATGAATATAACCATCGCTTATTGTTTCATATACATACACCGACCATTTGTAGTTCTGTAATGCATTCACCCATTTCATTGCGATTCGATACATATCAGAAACGGCCAT
>CAZBUL010000143.1:4702-7958 GCA_964495045.1 uncultured Desulfobacterales bacterium
AATTCTCGGTGCACGAAGACCACAACATGTTGAATGAAGGCATTTTGACCGGGGTGATATGCCATGAACGATTCAGACCCAAGACCCAATCCCAATAACGCCCCTCCCATCGAAACATTCCCTTCCGTCGATGTTTATCATGAAATGAAGACCCGGCCGGAAGGCCTGTCCAGTCAGGAAGCCGCATTGCGTCTGACACATTATGGATTCAACATCCTCAGCCAAATCAAGGGAAAATCGATCTGGGTCCGATTTCTGGCTAATTTTGTTCATATAATGGCCATCCTTTTATGGTTTGCGGGAGGGGTAGCCTTCATCGCACAATTGCCCGAAATGGCAATCGCCATCTGGACCGTAAATGTCATCAACGGCATATTCAGCTTCTGGCAGGAATTCAAGGCTGAAAAGGCCACCGAGGCCATGCGGCGCATGCTTCCGACAGTGGCCCGCGTCATGCGGAACGGCACCATTCAGCAGATTCCGGCTCAAGAATTGGTGCCCGGCGATGTCATCCTGCTTTCGGAAGGCGACCGCGTCTCGGCCGATGTCCGTCTGGTGATGGAGGCCGAGCTGCGTGTCGATCAATCCACCCTGACCGGGGAATCCATGAGCGTTCGAAAGACCCATGAAGCGATCGTCAACCCGCACCTATCCCACATCGAAATCCCGAACATCGTCTTTGCCGGCACCAGCGTGGTCTCCGGAACCGGAACAGGCGTTGTCTTTGCCACCGGTATGGAAACCGAATTCGGCAGAATAGCCGTATTTACCCAGAGTATTCATGATGAGCTCAGCCCGCTTCAGAAAGAAATACAGCGGGCCACCAAAATCGTTACACTCATCGCCGTCTGTGCAGGGTGCGTTTTTTTTCTGTTGGCCATCGTCTTGGCAGGCGTCGATATTGCGGAAAGCTTTATTTTCGGCATGGGAATGATTGTGGCTTTTGTTCCCGAAGGCTTGCTTCCGACGGTCACCCTTTCCCTGGCCATGGGCGTGCAGCGCATGGCCGGCAGAAATGCGCTCATCAAAAGGCTTTCGGCGGTTGAAACACTGGGTTGCACATCGGTCATCTGCACCGACAAAACCGGAACGCTCACACAAAACGAAATGACGGTTCGTAAAATCTGGCTGGCCGACAGGCCGCTGACGGTTACCGGCACCGGTTACTGTCCGGAAGGGCAGATTTTAAACGGCGGCACGCCCGTGTCTCCTACCGACGACAGCGATCTGCACAGACTTCTCATTGCCGCCGGCTTGTGCAACAATGCCCGGGTGATAGCTCCCCATGCAGAACAGACCCAATGGAGCATTATCGGAGACCCGACGGAAGGGGCACTCCGCGTGTTGGCACAAAAAGCCGGGATGGATATCGACGTCGAGGAGAGAAAATCTCCCCGCCTGCGGGAGATCCCGTTCGATTCACGGCGAAAGCGCATGAGCACGATCCATCATACCGGAGATCGAGGACGGTGGATTTTCGTTAAAGGTGCGCCCAAAGAAGTGCTCGGCTTGTGCAGCCATGTTCGGATGCACGGCATCGAAACGGCTATGGATATCCCTTTCATGGATCGGATCATGCAAACCAACGATGCTTATGCCCGCAACGGCCTGCGGGTTCTGGCCATTGCCGAGAGAGCCCTCTCGACCGATCATCTCGAATCATCGGATGCCAGTCTTTCGGCGCACACACCGGAATCGGTGGAATCGGGGCTGACTTTTTTGGGCTTTGTCGCCATGATGGATCCGCCCAGACCCGAAGTCCGCACGGCTATCGATAAATGTCATCGGGCAGGTATCCGGGTCATCATGATTACCGGCGACTACGGCCTGACTGCTGAAAGCATTGCCCGCCGCATTGGTATCATTCAAAGTGACCGGCCACATATCATCAATGGCGCCGATCTGGACAATATGCCGGATGAAACCCTGTCACAGATGATAAAAGATGAAGTGATCTTTGCACGGGCAGCTCCGGAACACAAACTGCGCATTGTCCGTACCTTGCAGCAGACGGGTCATGTCGTAGCCGTCACCGGAGATGGCGTCAACGATGCACCGGCTCTCAAGAAAGCCGATATCGGTATTGCCATGGGAATGTCCGGAACCGACGTGGCCAAGGAAGCCGCCGACATGATCCTTACCGATGACAACTTCGCATCCATCGTCAATGCCATCGAAGAGGGCAGGGCCGTATATGCCAATATCAAGAAATTCACCACATATATTTTTACAAGCAATGCACCGGAAGCCGTTCCCTTTATCCTTTTCGCCTTGAGCCGTGCACGTATTCCACTGGCTCTCAATGTGATGCATATTCTGGCTATCGACCTCGGCACAGATCTCATGCCGGCACTTGGATTGGGGGCCGAACGCGTGGAACCCGGCATCATGGACCGGCCGCCGCGAAATTTGAACGAACATGTCATCACCCCGTCTTTGTTGATGCGCGCCTATCTGTTTTTGGGGGTAATCCAAAGTGCGGCAGTGATGTCCGCTTTTTATTTTCAGTACTGGACCCACGGCTATTGGGGACAATGGCTCGACCTGCCATCAAGTGGCCCCCTGTATGAATCGGCCACTGCCATGGCCCTGGCTGCGGTTGTGACGACCCAGATTGGCAATCTTTTCGCCCAACGGACCGAACGCATCTCCGTATTCCGCATGGGGCTGTTCACCAATCGGCTGTTGTGGATCGGTATTATCAGCGAATTGATGGTCATTTTTCTGATCGTCTATACACCGATATTCCAGAAAATCATTGGTACACAATCTTTTTCTTTAAATAATTGGTTGTTTCTGTTTGCACTGGCTCCGTCGCTGCTGGTGGCGGACGAATGCCGCAAATGGCTGATGCGCAAAAAGATACGTAAACCAACGCAACGGGGTGACTCATGAAATTCATCATAGTCGGTTGTGGGCGGATGGGAACGGGGCTGTCTCAAGCCCTCAACAGGTGTGGACATGCCATCACCCTGATCGACAAAGATCCAGTGGCAATCGATCGATTGGAGAAATATTACCTGGAACGGACGATTGCCGGTTCGGGATTTGATCGCAACGTCCTTCATCGTGCAGGTATTGAATCGGCAGACGGACTGGCCGCAGTCACCAACAGTGACGAGGTCAATGTGGTTCTGGCCCGGCTGGCCCGGCTCATTTTTCATGTGCCGAAGGTCGTCGCCCGACTGGTCGATCCTCGCAAGGCGGACATTTATCGCAGACTCGGTATCCAGATTGTTGATCCCGTGTATTGGGC
>CAZBUL010000144.1:0-2540 GCA_964495045.1 uncultured Desulfobacterales bacterium
GCTATAGATTCACCGCACATCGAAATTTCCTGATAAAATCCATGGGGTGATACGACAGCTTGGCTTTTCGCAAGCCTTCGTCGTCCAAATCCTGCTCGCGGTTTACCCGCACATCCGGTCGGCCGAAATGCGCCAGAAACTGCTGATTGATGGCCTGATATACGCCCTTGTAATCCGGGTTGCCTTTTTCGAAATGGATGACCAGCGTCTGCGGATCGAGCATTTCGGCCACCGTATAGGCTACGACGGCTTCATCGACCACCAGGGCGCCGCCCGTAATCCCATTCAGGCGACTCCAGTTTCTCAGCACTTTTTCGATGACCCGGTTTTCCGAAGCCAGCATGTCGCTGGCTTCACAATCCCGCCAGGTGCACCAGTCGGTCTGAAGCGCCAGGGCCTTTTCCGTCATATCGGGCCCCAACGGCTCAAAGCGATATGAATATGTATTGAGAAATTGATTGAGGAGATTCTTTTTCTTGTGAAAGCGGTTGCCTTTCAGATCGATCAAATCCCCTCCGTGATAGAGATAATCCCAGTGCCCGCGGATCGGCGCCGCATCGACCCGCCCTCCCCTTTCCTTCCACAAATCGGCCAGTTTCTCCGGAACCCGGATTATCACCGTGTTTTCGGGAAAATGTTGCGAGAAAAGCGCCGGCCAGTCCGCATTGTGCCAGTCTCCGACCGGTGCCCAGAAAACAGGTTCCGGCAATGTCTGTTGAATCCAGACCAAATCGTTTTCCCAGGCCCACAACAGGCCGTACTCATCCGCCCAGGCCCACAGGTTGATGAAACTGTAATCGGAAGACAGTTGCGGACATCGGGCCAGCATCCCGGAATAGGTATCCTGCTGGTTGAGACGAATGGGTTCAAAGATGAGAGACATGGACATCCTCCTGTTTCAGTCGGGTTTCACCAAATCGCATGGAAAAAAAGACAGCCGCTACACAAAGCGCCAGCCCGCCGGCAAAGGCCGCCACAGACCAGCATCCCAGCCAGAAAGAAACGGGTTTTCCCCGAATCCCCGCCATGAACAGGCGATACACCGGACCGGCTTCCAGCAGGATCACCGCCCCGATCAGGGCCGACGCCGCCATCATGAACAGCATGCCGCCGAAACTCGTGACAGACTGGGCCGGATTTTCCGATGCGAAATCCGGAAACGCCGCTCCCAGGCCGATACCCATGGCGATCACCGCCGGTGTCAGACAGAAAATGGTCACCACCGAAATTCCCATCATCAGCGGACTCACACGCAGCAGCACATTGGTGGCAACGATGAGTGTTTCGGAGAGAATGAGCAGGGGCGGCATATATATCCAGAATTTGATCCAGAGAAACGAGCGCAATGTAATGGGCGACGAACGCACGATCCAGAAGCTGGCGCCCTCCATGCTGACCGCCGGAAAGGCAAAACGGGCCACGATGGCCACCAGCACGAAACCAGCCAGCGCCATATTCAGAAACGCCAAAATATTCTGGAGATAGACGGTCTGAATCGGGGATTTTTCGAGGGGCAGCACCGAAAAATTGTAGAGATAAATGACGATCAGCGCGCCCACCAGAAATATCTGGGACCACTGGGTCTGATCCCGCAGGAAAGTTTTGATTTCCTTAACCGTAAAAGACCGCACCGGACCTGGCAGAAACGCAAACATCCGATCCAGCACCACTCCCTGACCGCGAAAAAGCCGGATCGCAGCTTCCTGCGTTTTGGAATATCCCTTGAAATACGCTGCCCTGGCGGCCCACAGATTCACGAATATCATGAACACGGCGCCGCTCCAGGCCAATGCTGCATGAAACAACGCCTCGGACCACTGATTCCGCAACGCCGCCTTCAGACTGTCGAAGGCCCACGTACTAGGAAGGTACGGCGGCGACGGACTTCGCAACTGTTCCATATACCCCAGAACCGTTGAAAATGTTTCCGGATCCACCATCCGTTCGGGCCGGGCCATCCGGAAAGCCAGATAGAGCACGATAAAAACGGAAAGGCCCAGAAAGACCACGACACTTTGAATGCGGGAGGCCGGCAACGCCAGCACCACAAACATAACGATCAAGGCGCTGATGCCTGAAGCCGTCAGGCACAGCGGCACCAGCGTCAGCAGGATATCCGCATAGAAGAACAATCCTGGCTTGTAAACGGTTCCATACGCCGCCAGCACCGGCAGGGTAAACACCACCACCATCCAGGCGCTGTCCACCGTGCTTTCAATCCACCGGGCCAGAAACAGATTTTCGATACGAACCGGCAGGGCATGCACCAGATTGAGATCCTTGCTGAGATAGAGTTTGGAAAGAGACGTTAAAATGGCACTGAAAATTAGCAGGGAAAAACAGGTGACGAGTACGATCGACAACAGCTTATAGGCCAGAATATCTCCGATTTCCTCGGACTTCTGGAAATAAATGAGCAGTTTTCGGGAAACGAGATAAATACCGGCCCAGAACCCCAGCCCCACCAGCATCAGAATCGCACTGCGCAAGAGATGCCGCGAATCGCCATGGGCATGGGTCAATGCCCACCACCGGGGCCT
>CAZBUL010000144.1:2640-7870 GCA_964495045.1 uncultured Desulfobacterales bacterium
ACCGATTTTCAACTTCGCCTGAACGGGGTTTTTGGCCATATCGATGCCGTCGATCAACACCGACCCTTGGGTCGGAGACAACAGACCCGCCATCATCTTGATGGTTGTGGTCTTGCCGGCGCCGTTGGGCCCGATGAATCCGAACACTTCACCCGGCTGCACGTGCAGGTGAACATCGTTGACCGCTGTCATCTTGCCAAAGTTTTTGTAAAGATGAACCAATTGGATCATTGCTGCTCCCGAATGGAAATGCCGATTTTTCCGATAGCGCCAAGGATTTCCATCTGGCTTTCCGGATTGCCACGGCTCAGAGTGATGTGAGTGACATCCGCCGGCATCTGATTCATCAAGGCATCGACCGTGATCCATTTCCCCAGAAAAACCGAATTCCAGGCGTGATAATAAAACCGGCCCCGGAGATAAACGAGTCCCGTGTCGATCCGGGTCGGAATTTTAGCGGCCCGGGCGAAGGCGGCAAACAGCACCGCATGTTCGTTGCAGTCTCCCACACGGTTTTTCAGCGTTTCCAAGGCATTGGACAAGGACAACACCGGCCGCTTCTGGATATGGTTAAACACCCATTCCTTGATCCGCTGCACCCGAACCAGCGGGGCATCTTTTTCAGAAACGATTTCTCCCAGTTGTTTGACTATTTCAGGATCATCGGATTGAATCAAGGCGGCCGGCTTCAAAAAATCCGCCGGTTCAGTGAAAAAACGATCCGATAGTGCGGACAGATCTTCTTTGATGATCGTCAACATACCGCCTGCAAACTGCTGTCTTTCCGTATCAATGACATCGACGCCGGTGATTTGAAGGATGAGCCGGTTCAGTTTTTCAGCATCCCCCATCGGCTGATCCGCCGGGATGGAAACCAGCCGGGTGATATCCTCTCCGGATGTCAAAGCGGCGTCCGAGCCTTCTTCCGCCGATATTCTCCGAATCGTGATGCCCATGATGCCTTCTTCCTGAAGTACATGCCCTTCAGAATCGAGCCATGCGGTCTGGCGGCTGCCCATGAATTCCATCGCGATTTTACGGGCCGAATGCGATTTACCCATGATGTCGATGCGATCCATCCCAAGAGCTGTGAGGGTGACCGGTTGGGGAGACATGCTCATGGGATCGAACATGGACAGCGTCCGGGACTGGTTATCGGCCAGTTCGGCGCCGGCCGCTGCATCCCACAGCACGGCGGACAGATAGATGGACGACGTCAGGAGAAATGTCATCGACCGGCCGTTGGCATCGACGACCAAGGTGGATCCTTGAACCCGGCCGGAAACAACAAACTTGAACATGCCCGATTGAATCTGCGCCTGAAACGCGGTAAGCGACAAATCCGGATTGACCTCCCCGTGCGTTTGCAGCCGAATTTCCTGAACCGTTTCCATGGTGTTCAACCGCATCACCGTTGTTTCGGAGATCACCGCGCCGGTTGGTGTCGGCGTCATTTTCCGGTGAGACACCCCGATTTGGGCGGTGTTCTGGAAAATGCCCATCCAGGTTTCGGATGCGGAAATTATGCTTTTGGCCGCAGCCGACGGAAGTTCGGCCGACTGAAACCAGTCCATCCGGACAGCCAGCAGCGACAGAAAAACCACGCCGCTCAGGATTGTCAAAACAACCGGTAAGGATATTTTTTTAAATCGGATTGTCATGTTCACCATCTAACAGATGTCGGGTCACTCGGTTTTAGGCTGTGCCAGTGATCTGACACCCAGGGTGTTGATCAACTGATTGATATCTGTCGTTTTCAGGTTCATGCCACCTTCAGAAACCGGCAGCAGCATGATCTGTTTCCCCTGAAGGGATTCGGCGATGCGCAGTTTGACCAATGCGGCGCCGCCGGCGCCGGCCATGGCATGATTCATTTCCTGAATGCCTTTGGCCTCGGCGATGCCTTCGGCCTTGATGGCTTGGGCCAGAAGCTCCTGCTTTTCGTAATGGGCGTCCGCCTCGATCTTGGCTTTCTGATATTCGCCATCGGCATCGGCCACCAACTTGTTGACCTCGCCCCGTGCATCTTCGAGCTTTCGTTTGTATTCTTCGGCCGTAGCCCGCTGAGCGGATTTATGCCTTTCCACCCGCTGATCGGCGATTTTCTTATCTTCGATGGCTTTCTGGTATTCGGCATTGAACCGGTAGTCTTTGGTCAGCACTTTTTCCACGATGATGCCCAGGGGGCCCAGCATGGCCTGGAGGACGTCTTTGGCCTTCTGGGCCTGATGTTCTCTGCGCTCCGCCACATAGAATTCTTCGGTCTTGAGCTCTCCGAAAATATCCCGAGGTTTGCTGCGGGCGATAGTCCGGACGATCTTGTTCCGCAGGGTGTCATTGTCCGAGGCAACGAACTGGAGTATATGGGCGGCTTTTTCCGGATCAATCCGGAAGGCCACGATCACATCCAGACTGATGTCGTTGCCGTCGATGGTTTTGAAGAGCAGATCATCGCGGCTCTTTCGATCGCCGCCGGATTTGCTGAATGTCATTTCCAGATTCTGGAGTTTGATATCGTAGGTATTCCAATCGTTGACAAAGGGCAGAAAAAAATATGTCGATCCCGGCGCATACACTTTGTCCTCGACACCTTTCGGCTTGAATACCCCCAATTTGATGGTTCGGACACCGACTTCGGTTTCTCCGGTCGTATGCGGAATACATCCGGCAAAGCCTACCATTCCCAGACTGATCAACACCATCATTCGCATGATATTCATTCCGCACCTCCCCGTGGGATATCGAACAACCGCAATGTCTTGTTCAGATCCAGCGGATTGATGCCGGCAGCCCCGTCACTGGGCAAAATAATCATTTCCAGTCCGTTCAGCACATCGGCCATTTTCAGCCCCACCATCCGCTCCGCACCGATGCCTTTCATGGCGTCATTTTTCAGGCGGATTTTTTCGGCTTCGGCCATTTTCACCAACAGGTCGGCCTCTGCATTTTTTTTCCGGGCATACAAATCCCTTTCCGCCAGCTTCATCGTCACATAAGCCTTGCCTTTTTCCATTTCGACATCCACCATCACGCGGCCTTCCTGCTCGACTTTTTTAAGCCCGGCCTCCTCGGTCGCTGCCCGGGCTTCGGCCTGATTCTTGAAAACAAGCTGATCCTTGAGTTTTTTCTCTTCGATATTCTTTTGAATTTCCGGGCTGTAATTGAAATACCGCACCAGCACATGCTCGATCTGAATCCCTTTCTGATTGATTTCCCGATTCAGCATATCCCGTGCGGTATCGGCCTTTTTGGATCGCAGCGGGCTGTTGTAGAATTCCTCAGTCGTCAGCTCGCCCAGTGAGGCTTTCAGGATCGGCTCGGCCTTGGGAATAATTCCGTTGTCTTCGAACAGGGTGCCGGGCCCGATCTGGGTGAACACCAGATAGGGATCGACAATCCGATACAGGATGGAGACATCCACATCCACGAAGAATCCGTCCGATGTCTGAATATGAACGGCCTTCAACTGCCGGGATGATCCGGCGGCCGTTTGGGGATAGTTGGTGAGTTCGAGCACCTGCATGTCTTTGGGCAGAACATACATCTGCTGAAAACCGAAGGGGATGACGACATTGAGCCCGGATG
Organism: uncultured Desulfobacterales bacterium; assembly: GCA_964495045.1. Taxonomy (GTDB): domain Bacteria; phylum Desulfobacterota; class Desulfobacteria; order Desulfobacterales; family Desulfatirhabdiaceae; genus RAAP-1. Next base: position 6,226 of record CAZBUL010000144.1, read on the forward strand.
GATAAATGTCTTTGTGCACCCCGCGGTCCATGCCGATCCGGACTACCTTGATGCCGAATTCATTGGGCTTGATATACACGAAAAACAACTGGAAAGCGATATAGAGCCCAAGCAGCAAAAACAGCGCGTATTTGATTTTTTTCATGCCAGACAGGCCGGACTGCCAGAACCTGCTTTTGAGGCGACCGAGAAAAGCGAAGAACTTGCCGGATGGGGATGGTGTCATAACTATTAACTCCGCCATAAGAAAGGCCTCCTGTTTCGGATTCATTGTGGAACAACATACGGGAATACTGCATTTCGACGTGTTACAAGGTTATCATCCTTGAGTGATATCAGAAGGAATGTTATAAGGGATGTCTTTCATGACATAAACATTATCACCCGGATGAGTCAACAGGATTTTCGCATTACAGGAAATGGATATGATCGGTATTCTTGGTTCAGGCATGGACGGCATGATCGTTGCCAAAGCGGTTCGGGGGAAGATCCCGGAGGTGGATATCTTTTGTTTTATCGACAATCTGTGCATCTTTCCGGCGGATGGCTCGAACCCGGATCGGATCCGGGAAAATGCTGCTCAAAGCCTTGCACACCTCGTTCAGCATGGCGCAAAATTGATACTTATCGCTTCCCACATCATTTCCTGTATCGCCGGCGCGGCATTGGCGAAGAACAGCCCGGTGCCCGTTCTGGATATTGTCTCGGCAACGGTCGATCAGGCCGTCCGGCACTCTCGGTATCGTCGCATCGGCATTATGGGCAGCCGCGCCGTCATCGACAGCGGGGTTTATCCGGAAAAGATTCGGAAGATGTGCCCCGAAGCCGCCGCCTATTCGGCAGCTTGCCCGCTTCTGATGCCTTTGATAGACGAGGGATGGGTTAAAAAACCGGTGACAGCGATGATTGTCAAAAGATATCTGATCCCGCTGAAAACCCGCCAGATCGATACCCTCGTTCTGGGCAGCACCCCATATACCGTGCTAAATATGGTGATTCAGCGAAAAATCGGCCGGCGGGTTGCCGTGATCGACGGGGCCGAGGCTTTGTCTGAAACCGCGGCATTATATCTGGAGGCGCATAAAGAAGTTGGGTTGCCGATGCAGCGGGGCGGCAGGATGCAGGTTACGGCGGCATGGGCTTCTCGTTTACTCGAAAGACAGGCGAAGGCTGTTTTGAACAGTAAAATTGAATAGGGCCCGGCTTGTTTGATCTGAGAGATGGACGAACACGGACTCAAAGGACATCGTGGACAGGATGGGCGCGGCCATGCACAAGAGCAAGAAATTGTGTGTTGTGGTTATGGCAAGGTAAAAGAGCGCCGTTAACGGTTTTCTATGGCTTTGCGGAATTTGTCGAGCTGTGTTTCGAAATACCGCCGGTCGCCGGTTGCTGCCTGCAAGGATTTTTCACCGATATATAAGGCTTCATTCAGTTGGCCGTTTTGGTAGAGAGACTCGGCGAATGTGTCTATAATCTGGGCGGTGGGTTTCAATTCGGCGGCTCTGGATGCCAGCATGACAGCCCGCCGGGGATTTCGAAATGCCGCATCGTCAGAGGTGGCCAGAATCCAGGCCAGATTGTTCAGGGCCGAATAATTGTCGGGCTGCAAAGATATGGCTTTTTCGTAGGCGTCCTGGGCCAT
>CAZBUL010000145.1:0-7836 GCA_964495045.1 uncultured Desulfobacterales bacterium
TTTTTAATCCGAGAGCGTGAAAATGGCCATTATTTCACGCTCTTTCGACCGGAACCCGCCGATCGAATCACCACATCATTTTCTTCCAATACCGCCCGTATGCCGGCCGCCAGTTTCCAGGCATCCGGTGTATCGCCATGGATACATAACGTGTCGGCATTCAAACAGATTTCTTCTCCATCGATACTGGTCAGCATCCCCGTGGCCGCCAGTTTGACCACCCGATCCCTGACAATTTCCAGATCATGGATCACCGCACCCGTCATGGATCGCGGCGCCAGGTGACCGGTGCTTAGATATGCCCGATCCGGAAAGGCTTCACGGGCAATGCGAAGTCCGGCGGAAACCGCCATTTCCTCACAGAGTGATCCGGCCAGTACGAACAGGATCAGCTCCGGATTGTATGCTCTGACGGCATCGATCACTTCCTTTGCCACCCGTTCATCCTTGGCAGCCTGATTGTAGAGGGCGCCATGGGGTTTGACATGACGGAGATCGACACCGGCCGCACGGGTAAATGCCGACAGGGCGCCAATCTGATACAGGATATAATTGTAAACTTCCCCCGGAAACGTTTCCATAGACCTGCGGCCGTATCCCATCAGGTCGGGATATCCGGGATGGGCGCCGACGGCGACCCGATGCTGTTTGGCAAGAGAGACGGTGGCGGCCATTACCGATGGGTCACCGGCATGATATCCACAGGCGATATTGGCCGATGTGATATAGGCGATGATCTTGTCGTCGTCGCCGATCCGGTAGCTTCCGAAGCTTTCACCCATATCGCAGTTGATGTCCATATCGATTCCCGTCCTTTTCTCAGGATAACGAAAACTCGGTTCCCAATCCTTGCCGGACAGCTTCGGCCAGCACCGCCGCGGCGGCGGCCGCATCCTGAACCGCCACCCCGACGGATTTGAAAAACGTGATTTCCTGATCATTTTGACGCGGCGGGAAAACACCGTTGACGATGTCACCGATTTCACACGAAATGGCGGCACCAGAAATGATCAAATCGCCGGCTTCGGCCATACAGGCATCCCGGGAATCTACCACAATGCGGGCTCTGCGCACCGTGTTTTCATCGATTTCCTGCATCTGCGGCGTAAAAGACCCTACTCCCGTTACATGAGCGCCAGGCTGCAAATCGTTGCCGTCAAACAACGGGGTGCGGGAAGTCGTTGCAGCGATCACGATATCCGCCTGAGAAACCGCTTCCCGAACATGTGATGTGATGGTTATCTCCGGCGGAGACGGCCAACGCGCCACTTCGGCCGCCAGAGCTTCCGCCTGCTTCGTTGACGGATCCAGCATCGAAACTTTGCGAATTTGTCTTACCGCCATGACCGCCTGCAGTTGTGTCTTGCCCTGAACACCGGCACCAAACAAGGCAACGGTTTCGGATGCTTTTCGAGACAGCAGTTCGGCAGCCAGCCCGCCGGCGGCTCCGGTTCGAATAGCTGTCAGGCTGGTTCCTTCCATCAACGCCAGGGGCATACCGGTTTGGGGATCGAGCACCAGAACCAGTCCGGCAACGGTGGGCAGGCCCACCTGCGGATTGCCGCCATACACCGAAACGATTTTGATGGCCAGTTCCCGGCTCTGGTGAAGAAAGGCAGGCATCATCAACGTAACCCCTTTGTCTGTGGTGACACCTCCCCGAAGCGGGATGTCGGCCTGCCGGGCGGAAAGCTGTCCGAAAGCCCGCTTCATGGCTTCAATGGCTTTCGGCATGGGCAGAACCTGCCGAACCTGATCGGCGGTAAGCAATCGAATTTTCATGATAGCCCTTCCCCCTGATCAGGCCTTTCGAACGGAAACGAAGGTTTCCTGCAACGCCAATCCGCCGCCGGCCGCATCCCAGTTATCCATTTCCCCTGTCATCAACTGGATATCCGATATGCCCTTGCCGCAGGCACGGGTTTCGGCGGGTATGCCGCGGCCGAATCCCCGAACCATGAACACCGCCTGCGGGTGGATGAACGGGCTGACCCGAACACCGATCTCGGCAGAGTAACCATTCCCCGAAACCACCACCCGTTCGCCGTCGGCCACGCCGATGTCTTTTGCCGCGGTATCACTGATCCACAACTCATTTTCCGGCATCTGCGCATACAACCGGCGGTTGTTGATGGTGTGACCTTCTACGTGCAGGGCACATCCCCCTGTTGTGAGCCGGTACTGTCCTTTCGGAGGCGCCGATTTTGACGTATAGGGTGCCAGAGAGATGATTCCGGCCTGCTCCCACCGGGCATTGACGATTTCGATTTTACCGCTGTCGGTTTTCAACCGTGTGGCATCGAGCTTTTCAAACACCGGTTTCGCTGCAAGCACCACCTGCCCGGTCTCTTTGAAATCATCGATCTTCACCCCGGTTTCCTGAAGCTGATAATGCCAGATATCCCCGATCCCGTTGAATGCCAGCGGCACGATCCCCAGCCGTTTGGACAGATCGATGATCGCGCGCCATTCCGGCCGGCTGTCAAACTTCGGTTCCACGCACTGGAACTGCACACCGAAGCCCGGTTTGAGCCCGTTCTTCTGATACACGATGCTTTCCTGCTCCAGATACGATGATATGGGCAGCACGATGTCGGCATACCAGGCCGTCTCGCTCCAGAACGGGGTGGCACAGACCAAGAGATCGAGATTGTTCAGCTTGTTTTTAAGAGCTGCAGGATCCGGGTGCACGGCCAGCGGATCATGGCCGAAACACAGATATCCCTTGACCGGGTACGGGCTCTGGCTTCCAATGGCGTCAAATGCCCGGTGCAGCAGCCCCCGCTGTGGATCGAATACCGGATAGGTCGATCCCACACCATCGACGCGCACACCTTCCGGAACCGGCATGCGATCCACCAGTTTCTTCAAACTTTTCCGGCCGACACTTTCGGGACGCGCCGCCAATGCCACGCCGCCGCGGGCCCCGATACTTCCCAGCAGGGCATTGATGATCAAGGCCGTTCGGCTTACATAAAATGAATCCCGATACCGCGATGTCATCCGCCCCGGATGCCAGATAACGGCCGGGGCCGCCATGGCCAGTTCCTTCACTATGGATCGGATCACTTCCTCGGAAATGCCGGTCTCCGATTCAGCCCAAGCCGGTGTATAGGGGGCCGCAAAAGCACGCAGGGCATCCAGACCGCCGATCCATGCATCCGCAAAACCGGCATCGTAAAGACCTTCTTCCAGCAGCGTGTGAATCACCGATAGATTCAGCGCATAGTCCGTTCCCGGACGGATCATCAGAAACCGGTCGGCCTTGGCCGATGTGATCGTCGCCCGGATATCGATGGCCGCCAGCTTGCATCCGGCCTCAAGCCCCGCCAGCAGCTCGTTGACTTCCTGGACATCGATGGATTCAAACACATTGCGGCCCTGAAGCACAATATATGCAGCCCGGCGGTAATCATATACCAGATCGTCTGCCCCCCATCCAAACAAGGATAGAGCGGCATGCTGCACATTGATATCGCAGGCCGCACTGCCCGTATGATAATTGGGCGTGCCCAGCCCCCGGAAAAAAGCGGCGCTCAGATCCGAAAAAATACCGCCACCATCCGACCCCATCAGGCTTGTTTTGCCATATCGGTTCTGAATTTCGGAAACCTTCTCCGCCACCCGGCTCAGCGCTTCGTCCCACGACACCCGAAGCCAGCTTCCTTCTCCTCTGCCGGCTTTTCGAATCATCGGAAACTGTGGCCGGTCGTTATCCCGGATCAGCTCCAGCCCGGCAGCTCCGCGGGCGCACAAACCGCCGCCAATACCAGGAACATGGATATTTCCCTGAATAAATCGGCACTCACCGTTTTGAACATTCACCTGAACAGGGCAGTGAACCGAACACATACCGCAGACACTGAAGATGGTTTTTTCTGGCATGGCAACGTCCTTTTCAACACAAAATGCATTAAATTTAACAGGAATGGACACCGCTTTCGTCAATGTCCAAAATAATGATACGCACAATGACTGTCTTGATAAATTAATTGTGCACGCATAACAAAATCCCCGATGACTTTCAAGAACAATAAACAAACACCACTGCTGTAATCATCAGGGCATTCACGGGATCATCATCCTGCTTATGCATGTTTCCAATTGTTCAGGAAAGGCGACAAGCACTGATTATTCGAAAATATGCTTCAGAATTCTTCCGGCTTCGAATTGACAGGCATCGCAGAATCTGAGCGGCAGCTCGTCGAGTTTATCCAGATTGCTCGAAAAGCCCATCAGACAGTCCGGCGTTTGGCAATGCACCATTCCGAGCAGATGTCCGACTTCGTGAATGGCGATTTTGGCCGCCCGGTTATAGGATTTGCTGCGGTTGTTGGACCGGGTCCGAAACAGGGAGACAACCGCCGCCTTTCCGCCCAACTGCGATTCACCAAAAACGAATGTCAGAATCGGAGTGAAAATATCCACTGCCACAACGGCCAGCTTGAACCGTGAGCCATCGGGGATTTCCGCGGCTGCACGAACAATTTTGCCAGCCTCGTATTGATTTCTGCGGGCAAGAAAAGCATATTCGGGTGCAGGCTGAACGTCCATCACCCGTGTATTGAGCCCGAGGATCGTCTGGAGGTTGGCAGCGATGACCGACACTGCCGTGATGTCGATCTGTTCGCCCATGGGAATCAAATCCAGATGGATGGTTTCGGATGATGCGTGTCGTTTGGCTGGCAAGTGCTGTACCATCGCTGCGGAATCGAATCGGTCAATTCCGGGCGGTCGTATGGTATTGTTTCATTTTTCGGGACAGGGTGCTTCGGTTCACCCCCAGTTTTTTGGCCGTCTGGCTGATATTGCCATCGCATGACGCCAGCATCGACCGGATATGATGCGCCTCCATTTCTTCGAGGGTTGCGGATGACGTTTCACAAGGCAGTCTGGCGGGATCGAGGAATTTCAACTCCTCGGTGCCGATGATCCGTCCCCGGGCAATGACCACGGCCCGTTCGATGACATTTTTCAGTTCCCGGACATTGCCGGGCCAGGGATAGGCTTTGAGATGATCGATGGCTTTCCGGGTGAAGCCTTCCAGGTGTTTTCCGGTTTCTTGGACATAACGCTTTAAAAAATGGTCGGCCAGCACCGGAATGTCGTCCAGTCGTTCCCGGAGGGGGGGGATGTTGATGGAAATGACATTGATCCGGTAATAAAAATCTTCCCGAAACTGTTTTTCCTTGATGAGCGGTGGAAGATCGCGATGCGTGGCCGTTATCAACCGGAAATCGGAGACAACGGGCTGGCTGCCGCCCAGCCTCAGAAATCGCTTTTCTTCCAGAACCCGCAGGAGAACGACCTGCATTTTCGTTGAAATTTCACCGATTTCATCCAGAAACAGGGTGCCGGTATCCGCCATTTCGATACGACCCCGCCGGGTTTTCATGGCACCGGTAAATGCTCCCTTTTCGTGTCCGAACAGTTCGCTTTCCAGAAGCGACTCGGACAAGGCGCCGCAATTCACCGCCACAAAAGGCCCGTAAGACCGTTGGCTCCTGAGATGGATGGCCCTGGCGACAATGTCTTTGCCCACACCGGTTTCACCGGTAATGAAGATGGGAGCCGACGACGGCGCCACATCATCGACCGTGGCAAAAATTTTCCGCATCGGCTCCGATTGCACGATAAACACATCTGCCGAAGATTCCTGCTGTTCCAGAAGCCTTTCTTTAAGGGCGATATTTTCTTTTTGCAGCGATTTTTGCACCAGGACGCGATCCATCAGCAGCGACAGGGCATCCGGGTCGAACGGCTTGCACAGATAATCGATGGCACCCAGTTTCATGGCCTCCACCGCCGCCTGAATCGAACCATGGGCTGTCATCATGATAACAGCCGCATCCGGCTGTATTTCCCGGATGCGAGACAGCAGCTCGATCCCGTTCATTCCCGGCATTTTGACATCCACCAGGAAAATATCGATGGCGTTTTCCGCAAGCAATTCCAACGCATTTTCACCGGACAGCGCCGTCATCACCCGATACCCGTCTTTGACGAACCATGCCAGAAGCGCTTCACAGATCGTTTCCTCATCATCAACGATCATGATGTGCGTGGATGACTTCATGCCGCAGCTCCTTTCTGTTACATCGCCTTTTTGGGCAGTTTCAATCGAAACGTCGTTCCCTTGCCGGGAGCACTTTCCACGTCGATGGTGCCCTGATGTTCGTGGATGATGCCATATACCATCGCCAACCCCAGCCCAACTCCTTTTCCGGCTGTTTTGGTGGTGAAAAAGGGCTCGAAAATACGCTGTAAATTTTCCGAATCGATGCCCAGGCCCATATCCGCCACATCGATGGTGACAAATTCCGGATGCTCGTCGTCCCGCCCCGTGATGGTCAAATGTCCCCCTTTCGGCATGGCATCGATGGCATTGAAAATGAGGTTGAGAAGGCACTGCTGAATCTGCCCGTAATCCCCCCATGCGATCAACGGCAATGGCGGCAGCGTGACGGTGCTGACCACTTCGGCCAGTTCGAGCTGGTGGCTGGTCAGCAGCAGCGTGGTGGTGATCATTTCAGACAAATCGATGGATGCCGGCTCGATATTGTTCTGGCGGGCGAATGTCAGCAGATTCTTGACAATGCCGCCGCAGCGCAGGGCTTCGCGATAAGATAGTTCAAGATAGCGCGTCAGATCCGGAAACCGCTCCGGCAACTCCATTTCCTTGAGATAAGACAACACCAGTTTATTGAATGTGACGATGCTGGTGATCGGATTGTTGATCTCATGACAGACAGAGGCCACGAGCCTTCCCAGTGAGGACAGGCGGTCTTCTTTGATGACCCGGCCGAGATCTTTCCTGATGGCCTCGGTTTCCTCGACGACTTTTTCCCGGAGTTCCTGGGTGATGTCCCGGACGGTGATGACAAACTGCACCATCTCGTTATACCGGTTAAAAATGGGATAAGACGTGACCTGACAGACCCGGGAACCGCCGTCCGGAAGTTTCCACTCCCGAACTTTACGGGCGGGTTTTCCGGTTTTGGTCGTTTCCAGAACGGAACAGCAGGCATCTTTGTCGGAACATGGGGTAACGGATTGATTCATCACCTGATGGCAGAATTTTCCGAGAATGGCTTTCCGGCCCATGCCGCCGGTAACCAGATCAGAATCATTGCTGTTGATGATCCGGTAATCCCGGTCGATGACCAGAACACCATCCGGTGATGCCTCCAGCAAGGTCGCCGCAAATGAAGTCACTTCCGTTATTTCTGTGCCGTCCCGTCCGATCTCGTCATACAGATGTGCGATATTCAGCAACTGTTCGGACGAGTTCCCGTCCAGAACCCCGATCGTGGCAAGTTTGCGATCTGAAATATCCGACAGGATATCATTACTTCCAGACATATCGAGAATCAGATCAAGATATGCCAAAGACAATAAATCCGTATAGGTCGGGAACACCTTGATTCCCAGTTTTTCAGCGAATTTATCGCACGTTGCAGGCTGTGTCGTCGGCGCGACAGCCACCAGCCGGACACGTAATCGTGAGGGTTTGACAGCGCCCAGTTTTTTCATGACTGCCAGACACGTTTCACCGGGGGCGACCACGGCGACATTCAATATCAAGCAATATTCCGGGATTCTGGAATCCATCATACCTTTCCCGACCAATCCATTAAATGCTGAGTGCTTCGTGGTATTTCTTTAAAACAATATCAACGAATCAATAAACTGAATGATATTTATGTAATTAAATCGCCATAAGGTGTCAAGAAAAATACTTTGGCGATTCGCCCCTTTTTCCATAATGTTTCGAAAGGACAGGCATACAATAACCGGCGAACAAATCGGTTTTTTTGTATTAACAATAAAAGAACC
>CAZBUL010000146.1:0-7805 GCA_964495045.1 uncultured Desulfobacterales bacterium
GTGCTGAATCGTTTGCTTATTAATCAGCCAAACGCGCGGATCGTTCTCATGGTGCATACGAACCGGCAGGCGCCATGCCACTGCATGCCCTGCATCCATAACTTGGCTGACCACAGAAGGTTGCTCCAATAGGACTTATCGAGTACGTCCGTTGCCGTTTTGTTTCCAAATGCCTGCATAATTCGTACAAAGCGGCGAGCGCCCCGCCATGGCATGCCATGCATCCACATTTTGATCGACCACAGCGCATTGTTCATCCGGCAACTTGTTGTACCATCTTCGTTATTGCAGATTCCAAATGCCCGCATGATTCGCACAAAGCGGCGTGCACCCCGCCATGGCATACCCTGAACCCACAATTTGACTGACCATAATGTATCGCTCATTTGGCATCTCCTTGTGTAACCAATTATCGCCAATGACTGCGTTCGGGTGAATTCATTATGATTTCTTTTTATTACGGTAAAAAAATGCAATCTGCATAATGTTTTGAAACCAAGACTAATGCAAATTTACTTTAAATTAAAGTATGTTATTTATTTAAAAGTTTTTGAGGGAAAAAAGTTTAAACTTTACGATATCCGTATTTGATTTATTATCAACCTGATTCGGAATATGCAAGTGTTTTCTCAATGATCGGAACTATTTCACAATCCATAGAATCTCGTGAAGTTCATCATTGTAACGAAATGCGGAACGATCCAATCGTGATGAGAGAATCCCCTTTGTGAACGACAGTGGACTCTGGTACATTGAGGTGAACACCAGAGGGTGATGTGATTCCCAGAACCAGATGACGACGCTCCCGGCAGATATTTACAAATTCTTTCAAATGACCGTTCCGATCGACTTCGATAAAATATATCTGCTGACCATCTCTTGCACTCAGTATGTCATGGATGACTTCTTGAACACCGGGATTGAGAAGTTCCTGGCTGACAAATTGTGCGCCAAACCGGGATGTGCATACAATTCTGTCGCATTTTGCCTTCCGGAGCAGTTCCTCCGAAGCCGGATCGACACATTCCACCACGGTATTTGTCTTTCGGCTGCGTCCTTCGATGGCCAGTGCAATGGTAATGTTGAGATTGTCTGAAGACGGGTCGCCTGAATTGCGGCACAGGATAACCGCATGACCAGCCCGATCTAAAGCGGCACGAGAAAGCGTCTCATCCCGCACTGGATTCCCGCGGACAAAATGCATCCCCCGTCGCATGAGTTCCGGCGGTAATTCTTCAAGATGTTCATCCACCAGAACGATCGGCGTCTTTTTGCCGAATGACGGGTCTAGAGAAAGTTCATCCAGAATACGCTCGATTTTAGCCAATCCGGCAAAATTGAAAATGATCAAGTGATCCGTTAATTCAAAAGAGGCCATCCCTTTTATTTCCTTACTTTTGGATGTAATCAGTGCGGCTGCGATGACTGACAGGGCATAACCGAGAAGGCCGATACCGATGGCCATAACCGGCCAACCGACCAGAAATCTCCCGCCGGCTGTTTTGGGGAAATAATCGCCATAGCCGACGGTTGTCATCGTAACAACTGTAAACCATAGCCCATCCAGCCAGCTCAAGTCCGGGTTTTCGGAAAGTTCGAAATGTAAAAACCCGGTTGTACCGTAAATCAAAATCGCGCCGAGCAAAATGAATATCCGCATTGGAATCGGCGGATTTCTCAAGATGCTCTGTAGAAAATATTGGATGAAATTGAACATTACTGGGATCGTCCCTGCCATTCGCGAATCAGTGCCATGGCTCTTGCGGACACATCGGTATTGGCCCATAGGCCGTGGCGGCCGGCTCTGGCCAATTCCTGTTCTTGCAGGTAAAAAGACATCGCCGGAAAGGGATACACCGTATAAACCAGCGCCAGGCCTTCTTTGACCAAATGAAGACCAATGTCCAGATCGTTGACATAAAGTGAAGCAAGATATCTGCCATACCTGTCTTTGGGCGTGGAATGAAGCAACACACGCACCGTTTGACCGGTCATCAGTCGCTGCAGGGTATCGGCTGCGGCTTTTCCATACGGAGCAACGTCATCCTTTTCGACCTTGGATTCGAACGATTTGATGCCGAGAATGCGAATGACGGCCGATGGTTGTCCTTCCAGGGAAACAGACACCGTATCCCCGTCAATGACACTCTCCAGAGAAACGATATCGCCGCTGGATATTTTTCCTCCGTTACCGAGCATGCCTCGGCGTATCCTATCGACGCTGACGCCGTAAAAAACCGATGCGGAAAGCAGAACAACGATACATCCCCAAAAAAGGGCCGACTGGATGTCTCTCTTCCAGAACTTCATCGTTCGGTGCCGAACAACCTGGCCGCATTTTCTCCACAGACTGCCCGGAGCTGAACATCCGCCAACCCGGCCTGTTTTATCTCGTCCAGATACCGCAGGGGCTTCAACAGGGGAAAATCGCTTCCCAGCAAAATCTTTTCGTAACCAAACGCTGCGGCTGCCACGGGATAAATCGTCCGATCGTACAGAAACGGCGAAGCGGCAGTATCTACATAGACATTTTTAAGGGCTTCTTTCACCTCTTTTTTCAGAAGGTGGTAGAAGGGCAGCCCGCCCCCCCAGTGAGCCAGAACGATGGTGTTGTCTGGAAAGCGCTGCACCATCCGGTAAATTTCAGCAAGCGTCATCGGCGCCTTGCCGGGATAGTTATGGCCGATGGGTTCATTGGTATGGATCAATATCGGCAGGTGATGCTCCGCACACAGCCCCATAATGGGAGACAAGGCGGTCAAAACGCTCTCGTCAATTCCTGACTGGTAAAATGCCAGCTCTCCGACACCTTTCAGCCCGCCCTGAATGCAGCGATCCACCTCGATGACCGCTGCGGGATGCAATGGATTCAGGCAGCAGAATCCGATCAATCGGTCTGGATGGGCCGCAACCACTTCCATGATATAATCGTTCTGAAACCGGGCGGTTTCCAGCCGGTTCCAGGGAAAACCGAAAACCACGGATTGGTCGATGCCCTGTTCATCCATGCAGGCAATCAAGTCATCAGCGCCTACGAGTCTGGATTTGGGAGAATCGTAAAGCAACTGAAATTCCGGTTCTTCCGGAAAATATTTTTCCCGGTGATCACAAATGTCTTTCGGGAAGATATGGGTGTGGAAATCGATGTGCATATATGTTCCTCATATCAACAATTTGGCTTTTTCGACAGCGCTGGCGGCATTGGGGGCAAACCCGTCGGCGCCGATCTGAACGGCAAAATCGGCCGTTACCGGTGCTCCGCCGATCATGATCTTGACCTGGCTTCGCAGCCCGGCATCGGTAATGGCCTGGATGACATCAACCATACGCGGCATGGTGGTGGTCAGGAGGGCCGACAATCCCACAACGGTGGCCTGGTGATCTTGAATTGCCTGAACGAAGGTTTCGGGTTTGACGTCGGCCCCCAGATCCACCACTTTGAATCCGGCGCCTTCAAACAGCATGGCTACCAGATTCTTTCCGATATCGTGCAGATCGCCCTGCACGGTGCCGATCACGAGTGTTCCGATGAGGGGAACGCCGCTTTCGATGAGAAGCGGCCTTAAGATGGACATGGCTCCGTGCATGGCCTTGGCGCTGCGCAGAACTTCCGGGATAAACATCTCGCACACTTTGAACCGCTGCCCCACGATATCCATGCCGGGCAGCAGCGCTTTTTCGAGGATATCCTGCGCCGGGCATCCCGCATCGACGGCCTGCTGTGTCAGGGTTTTGACCGCATCGATGTTTCCGGCGATCAACGATTCCGTAATCTGTGCTTCTGGTAATTTCATTGGGTTGTCTCCTGGTTGAAGCTTTCTGTTGGTTTTATCCTTAATTCGGGTTCTGGATTTTGTCAACAGGCTTACGAAATGGCATAGTAAGTATCGTAATCTCTATATTGGCTTTCGAAAAAGACATTGATTTTTTTTGAAACCGCCTTATTCTTCAAGCGCAGGGAAACACGGACAGGAACGGACATTCACCGACCTTCCGGAACAATTTTTCGGTACTGACAAAACCATGTAATATAAAGGATTCCAGATGAAGGTAGCATTTCCAACCCAGCAGAATTTCGGCTTGAACAGCCCGCTTTTCAACCATTTCGGTTCCGCCGTATTTTTCATTGTGGCCGATACGGAAACCAATCAGTTCGAGACGGTCGTCAACCCCGACAGAGATCATGTCCATGGGCAGTGTTCCCCCTTGAAGGCGCTCAATGGCACCCCGGTCGATGCCATCGTTGTGAGCGGCATCGGAAAAGGAGCGCTGATGAAACTTAAGGCCGCCGACGTCAGGGTTTATCGCGGTGTAGAAGGCAATGTTTCGGAAAATCTCGAACGGATCAAAGCCGGCAGACTGATCGATTTCAGCATGGATTTGACCTGTTCCGGACACAGCCTTACCGGTGAATGCAGCCATTGATGCGGATCAGTTCCTATCAGCAGGAGCATCTGGAGGCCAGTTTGATCGCTGCCCGGCATCTGAATTCGCTGGATGCCGAAAAGAAAGAAGCTCTCAAGGCTGGATGCCGGGATTATCTGCAATTTCGCAGCGACGTGGATGCCTTTCTCAGCATGTATTTCGGGGCTGTCTGCACAGAGAAGTGTTTTCAAAGCAGTCTCAGCGCCTGCTGCTCCCGGGAAGGCATCATTGCTTTCTTTGCGGATATCGTTGTCGATTCACTTTTTTCTTCTGGCGAAGACCGGCAGCGTCTCATTGCAGCCCTTCAGACACCAAATATGGGCCCCAAGTGCATTTATCTGGGGCCCCAGGGCTGTCTGTGGCGGATCAAGCCCATTGTCTGCCAGATGTTTCTGTGCGATGCGGCCATGCAGCAGGTTTTTTCTGCCCATCCTGAAGCTGAATCCGCCTGGAAAGCACTGAAAATGAGAGAAAAGGGGTTTACCTGGCCGGATAAACCCGTTCTGTTCGACGATCTCGAGGCATTTTTTTTGAATGCCGGATATGACTCATCCCTGATGTATCTGCACCAGAGCCCAGGATTGCTGCTTGTCAAGAAGCGGGCCGGGTTATAATTTCACGCCTATGACGACGGAAAAACCCCTTTCCATCACCCTCGACCGGCACATTCAGCTCCAGGATATCCCCGTTTCCCTCGATCGGTTTCTGACCAGCCAGTTGAAAATCCCCAATCCCAAATGGCTCGAAAACGACCGGATGGGGCGCTGGAACGGAGACACCCCCAAATCGCTGTCCTTCTTTACCCGAATGGGCGACGGCGGTTTGATCCTGCCGCGGGGATATATGGGGCAGCTCGTCCGCCATTGCCGAAATGAAGGCATCGATTACCGGATGGATGATCGCCGGCTATTGCTGCCGCCAATCGATTTTTCTTTCGCCGGAACCCTCAAACCGTTTCAGAAAACTGCCGTCGATGCCATGGCTCTCAAACATTTCGGCACGCTGACCGCGCCCACCGGCAGCGGCAAAACCGTCATGGCCATGGCCCTGATTGCCGAACGCCGGCAGCCGGCCCTGATCGTCGTTCATACCCAGGATCTGGCCGAGCAGTGGATCCGCCGCATGGAAAGTTTCCTGAATATTCCGGAAGCGGAGATCGGCCGTATCGGCGGCGGGAGGAAGAAGATCGGGAACCAACTGACAGTTGCCCTGGTGCAGTCGCTTTACAAATGCGCGGACGAAATTGCCCCGCATATCGGCTTTCTGATTGTCGATGAATGCCACCGCTGCCCCAGCCGGACGTTTACTGAAGCCGTCTCGCTGTTCGATTCCCGATATATGCTGGGTCTGTCGGCCACCCCCTGGCGGCGGGACAACCTGTCCAAACTGATCTTCTGGCATCTCGGTGATGTGCAGCATGCAATCGATTCCCATCAACTGGTGGATTCCGGGGATATATTGGAAGCGGAAGTGATCGAGCGGCCGACGGAATTCCGGGCCCATCACGATCCGACCAAACATTACAGCAAAATGCTGGCCGAACTGACCGCAGACGATCTCCGGAATCGGCTGATCGCCCAGGATGTGGCCACCGAAGTGCAGCAGACAGCGGGTATCTGCCTGGTGTTGTCGGATCGGAAACAGCATTGTGAAACCCTGAAAGCGATGCTGACATTCCGGCATAAAATCGCTGTGGAAGTGCTGACCGGCGATGTGGATGCCAGCCGACGGACGGAAATCCTCCATTTGCTGGCGGAAGGAAAAATCCGTGTGCTGATTGCCACCGGTCAGTTGCTGGGGGAAGGGTTCGACTGCCCCAATCTGTCATCTCTGTTTCTGACAACCCCGATTCGCTTCAGCGGCCGGGTGCTCCAATATGTCGGCCGGGTGCTGCGGCCGGCACCCGGTAAAAAACAGGCCAAGATTTTCGATTATGTGGATGTGCATGTCGGGGTGCTGAAATCCGCCGCCGCCGCCAGACAAGCGGTGTATCACGGAAACCGCGCCTTGTGACCGGTCGATCGTTTGGCTTTTTCTCCCCAGCGGGGTTTTCTTGGCGAAAGTTTTCCTGAAAACACCTTCCGGATCAGGTATTCCGGTGAATTGACAATCCCCCTGTCTCCTGGGTATGAGAGGCGTTTCCCGGTCACCCGGCAATCAACCGTTGCACATGGCGCCAGGAAATCACCTGGGCCCGGGATCTTTGTTGATCGGTTTCACCGCCATAGACCACATGGCTCGTCACGGTGGTGGAATCATCGGTTTGCGCCATGCGATCGGTGAAGTGATTCAGATTGATGAAAAAATCATGGCTGATCGTGGCGCCTGATTTGATTTCGATGGCGGCAAGGTTTCTTCCCTGGTCGATGAGAAGATCGATCTCCGGCCCCCTGGCCTCCCGATAGTGAAAGAGTCTGGGATGCAGCCCGTTATGCGACAGGCCTTTGCAGATTTCGGAGACAACCCAGGTTTCGAAAATGGCGCCGCGCAGCGGATGAAGGCGGAGCTGTTCCGGTTCGCGGATTCCCAACAGATAACACACCAGGCCGCTGTCGAAAAAATGCAGCTTGGGTGCCTTGACCATTTGTTTTCGCAGATTGGCATGCCAGGCCGGCATGCGGTGGATGATGAAGCTGGTTTCCAGAACCGAGAGCCAGGACCGGGCGGTGTTGTGCGATACACCGGCATCGCTGCCGAGTTTGGAGAGGTTGATTTCCTGGGCTGTGCGACCGGCGCAGAGCCGCAGAAATCCGGTGAAAGCCTGCAGATCGCTGACATTGATGACCTGACGCACGTCGCGCTGGATATATGTTGCCGTATAATCCGCCAGCCATTGATGTGCCGGGATATCACGATCATAGATTCGTGGATAGGCCCCTTGCCAGAGCAGCGTGAACAAATCGGAGGGGGCGTTCGTAAAGCATGAAAGCTCATCCAGAGTCGGCGGCAGCAGAACAAGGATACCGCAGCGGCCAGCCAGAGATTGCGCGATGGATTGAGATAAGCCGAAATGCTGGGAGCCGGTCAGGATAAAGCGGCCCGGTTCCGGGTGCAGGTCAATCTCTGTCTGCAGGTAGCTGAGAAGACCGGGCGCGTGCTGAATTTCGTCGATGATTGCGCCGCCGGCATATTGGGACAAAAAGCCCCGGGGATCGTTCACGGCGTAGTCGCGAACATCCAGTGCTTCAAGGGATAGGTATGGCGTGTCTGGGCAGACCATCCGGCACAGGGTCGTCTTGCCGGACTGTCTTGGGCCGGTGACCGCCACCGCAGGGTAATAGCCTGCCACTTCACGCAATTTTTTTTCCAGTGTCCGCGGGATCATGTTGATCAGCCTGCCCGATTCTGCATAAATTGTCAATCCGGATTACATATTATGC
>CAZBUL010000147.1:0-7743 GCA_964495045.1 uncultured Desulfobacterales bacterium
CAGCTTTTGATCGCTGGGCTTGAAAGTGGCGAATCTCGCCCATTTGATATCGTGTCTTTGCAACATAATGCAAAGACGTTGCTTTGCAAAGGGCAAGATGATTAAATGCCACAGATCTCGATAACGCCAGCCGCTGAAGACGATTTGTTAAATATTTGGGTGTATGTTGCTCTGGATAATCCTGAAGCAGCGGATAGGATTTTTCAATCAGCCGAAGATACTTTTAACTTGCTTGCCGACATGCCGGGTATTGGCACAGTTTATTGGACAACTAACGCTTTTTTAAAAAGATTGCGTTACTTTCCTATCAAACGGTTCCAAAATTATATTGTCTATTATCGGGAGATTACGGATGGCATTGAAATTGTTCGTGTGTTACATTCTCGTATGGAAAAGAACAAACGATTGAGGTTGAAAAAATTCGAATTTATACAGAAACCTCCATGCATGGAATGATTCATGAAAATCATCATCGCCAAGACCGCCGGTTTCTGCATGGGGGTGAGACGGGCTGTTGAGATGGCCCTCGATTCTCCGGGCAAGCATCGCAGCCCCATCTTTACATTCGGTCCGCTGATTCATAATCCCCAGGTGCTGGATCTGTTGGATGAAAAAGGGGTACATATCATCGAAGACATCCCGGATGCCGGAGAGGGAACCGTCCTGATCCGGGCGCACGGGGTGCCGCCGGAAGTCAAAAAGGGACTGAAACATGCCGGGTTTGTCGTCATCAATGCTACCTGCCCACGGGTGATCAAGGTTCAGGCGATCATTAAAAAACATGCCAAACAGGGATATGCCATCATCATCATCGGTGATCGAGACCACCCCGAAGTCGTGGGATTGATGGGATTTGCCGCCGATAACGGGCATATCGCCGGAACCGTCGAAGAACTCGAATCTTTCCCTGCGTTCGAGAAGGCCATTGTGGTGGCCCAGACGACACTCAATACCCGATTGTTCGAGACGGTCAAGACTTGGGTGAAAGATCGTCATCCTCATTATCGATGTTTTGACACTATATGTGATTCGACGTCGCAGCGGCAGGCTGAAGTCAAAGAACTGGCGGCCAGGGTGGATGCCCTGATCGTTGTCGGAGGCAAAAACAGCGGCAACACCCAGCGCCTGGCCGAAATCGCCGCAATATCCGGCATTCCGTCCTATCACATCGAAACCGAATCAGACATGGATTTCAAGGCCCTGTCGGATGCCGAAACTATCGGGATCACTGCCGGCGCTTCCACGCCCAACTGGATCATCAATCGGGTCGTTCGGGCCCTGGAAAGGATGCCACACAAGAACAGTGCCGGTATTCAAAAAATGGCCTTTTCGATCCAGCAGGCGCTGCTTCTGACCAATGTCATCGTCGCCGTGGGGGCAGGATGTCTGAGTTATGCCTGTGCGGTGTTGATGGGAATCGACAACATTCTGCCCCATGTCTGGGTGTGTATGCTGTATGTATTGTCGATGCACACGTTGAACAATCTGACCGGACTCAAAGCAGACCGCTATAATGATCCGGAGCGGGAAGCTTTTTACCGGGGCCGTTATCTGTTTCTGATATTTCTGGCCCTGTCTTCCGGGGCAGCAGGTCTTTTGATAGCATACTCCCAGGGCATCACCTCTTTTGTGGTGCTTTTGACGATGAGCATTCTGGGGCTTTCCTATAATCTTCGACTGATACCGAAATCGTTCGATTTTGGAAAATATTCTCGAATTCGGGATATTTCGGGTTCCAAAACTATTCTGATTGCGGTGGCATGGGGAGTGGTGACCTCGATTCTGCCGGCCATTTCCGCCGGCAATGTCTCTGCGCTCAAAGCATCCATCGTGTTTTTCTGGGCGACCGGTCTGGCTTTCGCCCGAACGGCGTTTTTCGATATCCTCGATATGCAGGGAGATCGGATTGTCGGCAAGGAAACCATTCCCATCCTTCTTGGAGAAAAAAATTCTATCCGGTTGCTGAAAATGGTTCTTGGATTGTGGGCGGTTCTGATTGTTATCGTCAGCCTGTCCGGCGTTTTGCCGTCTCTGGGTCTGGGTCTGTTTCTCTGTCCGATAGCCATGCTTGTGCTGATCGGGATGCATGAAAACGGCTTCATGCTGCCAGGCATCCGTCTCGAATTTCTGGTGGAATCCCATTTTTTTATCGCCGGTATGGTTACACTGATTTACGCGGTGTTCTGTCTGACCTGACCGGTCGATTGTCTTGACAGCCGGTTGCGTGCGCTTTATTTTCCAGAAAGTCTATATATGGTTTGATATCACCGCAAGACGCAAAGGTCACCAAGAGAAAGGTAAAAAGTTTGACCATGGATCGATTTCATCTTTGCGTTCTTTGCGACTTTGCGGTGAAAATTCTTTTCAGTCCATATCGGTTCTGACGGCATGTCGATCGAACCCAAGCATATCATCAGGAGGTGATATTATGTCTTATGTCAGATGGGATCCATGGAGCCGAATCGGGTTTCTTCAAAACCGCATCAACCAACTGATTGCCGACACGGTATCCGATCCCCATGACGGTGATGAAATTGCCCGCTGCGAATGGAAACCGGCGGTGGATATCATCGACTTGGTGGACGAGGTGGTGATCCGGGCGGATTTGCCGGGGGTCAAGAAGGATGATGTCAGCATTGAACTCAAAGACAATCTCATCACCTTAAAAGGGGAGAGGGTGGCGGCGTTTGATGAAAACGGTGCGAAATGTTTCCGCAGAGAGCGGTGTTTCGGAACGTTTTTCAGGGCATTTACGCTGCCGGACAGCATTCGTGCCGACAACATTCGGGCGGTTATGAAGGACGGCGTTCTGGAAATTCATTTCTCGAAACCAGTTCAAGAAACATCTCGCCTGGTTCAGGTGAGTTAGACAGGTTCAGGATTGTCTGCAACATCCTTTCATCTCGATCCGCATCGTTATACGGAAATGCGCACCCGCCTGCGGACATGGTATGCAGACAATCACCGAACCCTTCCATGGCGTCAAACCGCCAATCCATACACGATCTGGGTTTCTGAAGTCATGCTTCAGCAGACTCAGGTGAATACCGTCATTCCTTATTATCGCCGATTCCTGGATCGATTTCCCACGGTGCCGGCCCTTGCCGATGCCGACCTTCAGGATGTGCTCAAACACTGGGAAGGTTTGGGGTATTACAGCCGGGCCCGAAATTTTCATCGGGCCGCCGGTTTGGTGCTTACCCGTCATGCCGGTCAGATTCCTGCGGAATGGAGGCTTTTTCGAGAGCTTCCAGGGGTGGGAGATTATATTGCTTCAGCGGTTCTCAGTATCGCTTTCGATCAGCCGTTTGCGGTGGTGGACGGCAATGTCAAGCGCATCCTCTCTCGAATCTTTACCATGGATGAACCGGTCAACAGCTCACGGGCGCATGCGGTGTTTCTGGAACCGGCCGCGGCGTTGCTGGATCGGGAGGCTCCCGGCATCTTCAATCAGGCGGTCATGGAACTGGGCGCACTCGTCTGCAAACCATCTCGGCCGCTCTGCACCCAATGCCCCCTCGATGCTTTCTGTGACGCCTATTCATCCTGCCGGGTGGACCTTTTTCCAAAACGCATCAAAGCCCCATCTGTTCCGCTTCACCCCATTGCGGCGGGTGTTGTCTGGCATCGAGACCGGATGCTTATTACCCAAAGGAAACCGGATGGCCTGCTGGGAGGGCTGTGGGAATTTCCGGGCGGCAAGATCCGGTCAGGAGAAAGCCCGGCCGATGCCTGTGTGCGGGAAATTCTGGAAGAAACCGGGGTGAGAGCACAGGTCGAATCCCATCTGTGCCGGGTGAAACATGCTTACACCCATTTTAAAATCGAAATGGATGTCTTTATCTGCCGCGCCCTTTCCGACGTTGTCCGACTGAACGGCCCGGTCGATTTTCGCTGGATTACGCCGGATGAAATGGGGCAATATCCATTTCCCGGAGCCAATCATAAATTTTTCAAAATGCTCGAACAGGAACAACGAAATGAACGTTAGTGCCGCCAGTTTTGAACAGGGGCCGATCCGGCCCCCCAATGAAGCCCGCAGTCTGCTGCTGCGCCTGACCCGCAATTGTCCGTGGAACCAGTGCATGTTCTGCCCGGTGTATAAGACCCGTAAATTTTCGCTGCGAAGTGTCGATGAAATCAAGCAGGACATTCAGACGGCGCGAAACATCGCCGATGATATTCTGGCCCTGTCTCACCAGCTCGGAAGAAATGGTACTGTGGATGATATCGTGGTCTCCCGTATTGCCAACGGTCATGGTTACAGCCAATGTTACCGGGGGATGGCTGTCTGGATGTATTACGGCACGAATGCCTGTTTTCTTCAGGATGCCGACAATCTCATCATGAAAACCGACGATCTGGTGGACGTGCTTACTTTTTTACGGGAGAAATTCCCGGAAATCAGCCGGGTGACAACCTATTCCCGATCCAAAACCGCTTCCCGAAAATCTCTGGACTCGTTGAAACGCATCCGACAGGCCGGTCTGAACCGGGTTCACATCGGCCTGGAAACCGGACATGATCCGTTGTTGAAATTCATCAAAAAAGGGGTGACCGCCGCCGTTCAGATCGAGGCCGGTCAAAAACTCAAGGCCGCCGGTATGGAAGTATCGGAATATGTGATGCCGGGGCTGGGCGGTCAGGCTATGTGGCGGGAACATGCGGTGGAGACGGCTCGGGTGCTGAATCAGATCAATCCGCATTTCATCCGCCTGAGAAGTCTGCGGGTGCCGGAGCGGATTCCGCTTTATGAAAACCTGAAAAACGGCAGTTTCGTGATGCAGACCGACGATGCCGTGGCTGAAGAGATTCGGCTTTTCATCGAATCGTTGGACGGCATCACCAGCCGGGTGACGAGCGACCACATCATGAACCTGCTCGAAGATGTTTCCGGAAAACTGCCCGAAGACAAACCGGCCATGTTGAAGGTGATTCAGTCTTATCAGGAACTGCCTGACAGGGAGCGGCTCATTTTCCGGCTGGGCAGAAGGGGCGGGGCGTATCGTTCCATCGATGACTTCAGACGCGACGCCGCAACCCATGAAAAAATCGGACAATTGATCCGGGAAATCGAAGCTTCCGAGGGACCGGCCGGTGTGGAGCGGTATATCACCGAAATGGTCGATCGCTATATCTGATGGTTACCAGAGAACCCGTGATCCCGCCATCAACATTGCGACGGCGGGATAACATTCACCGGCAGTATCCACCATTGCACCCGGATGCCCTCCACCATTTCCTCCCCCCGGCTGCCTTCCGGATGCACATCGGAAAACACCACCAGATAACCTTCCTCCAGCCCTGTGCGCCGAACGTATGCTGCCACCTGACGCTTGCCCTGTTCCAGATTCCGAAGATTCAAAAATCGCTTCACTTCGACGATCCAGCGTTTTCGTCCTTGCAGCACCAGCAAATCCACCCGGCCCCCGCCTTCCGGAACTTCCGGAAAAACGCTTCCTCCGAAAACGCCTGCGTATGATGCCAGAAATGCATCCAGATTGTAATGGAATATCCCTTCCCGGTATTTCACCCCAGAAAAAATCACGCCCCCCCGTTCGGAAATGTACAGCGCATATCTATCCAGCAGACGGCACATATCCAGAAATCCGGAATGATCCAGAAACACAGCCTCATCCATGAACGGATCCTTGAAGTGGCGCATCTCTTCGTTTCCGTTCAGCAACGGTTTGAATGCCTGATACAAACATTTTTTATATATGGACACTGGAACGGCGCATTGTCCGGCATGATCCACGATCACCCCGTTGACCCGCAGATAGGATAACCGCTCGTCATACGTGGTGAAGTTGATCGGTCCATCGAACAGAATCTGCATCATGATTTCCGGATACTGCCGGGCCTTGTTCACCACATTGGAAATGTTCTTGTCCACATACACCCGCATGAAGGCGTCCAAAGTTTGATAAAACGGCTCGAGACCGATCTCCGGAACTCCGGGGCAGCGTTTCTCCACCAGGTCCCGGGCCAGGGCGTTCACCAGACCGGGCTGGCCGGCCGTGTTGTCGTAAATTTCCCGGATCACTTCCGATAAAAACTTCTGGCCGGTTTCCCGCGTGTGCTGCGCCAAAAGGTCTTTTGTTTCCTCGAACGTGAAATAGGGGATGTCGATCTGGTCGGCGATGTTGAAGGGGCTGGCTGTATCCTGCAATATCCCCGTAATGTTGGATACACCGACCAGAATGACGCTGCGCAGGCCGACCTGCTGCCGGTCATGATAGATGTCCCGCACGGAATGAAGAAAGGCGTTCAGCGATTCGATATCTTTCAATCCTTCGACCTCATCTACAATCAGGACGATTTCTTTTCCCATGGTCTCTGCCAGTCGGTTGAAAAAATCCGATAACGACGCCATGCGTTCAAGCTTCAAGGCCGGGTCCAGACTCAGCCCGTACTGACGCAACCGCAGGGTGAGCTTTTGAATGAACAGCTCCAGAAAAAATGCTTCTTCCGCGCGTCCGAAGGCTTCAAAGGAAATCCACAACGGCAGGACCATCGCCATGTTTCGGCGGATGATTTCACAAAGAAATCGAAAATAGGTGCTCTTTCCGCTCTGTCGGGGTGCAAACAGGGTGAAATATCGCCATTCGTCCACCTTGCGGAGTCCCTGTGTCAATACATCTTCTCTGGAGACGAAATAATTGCGTTCCGGATCCACAGGGCCTTCTGTGCAGAATGTCTTCATAAAGGGTTTCCTCTAGTCGATTACGATTTTACATGATGCCGCCGATGTCAATCAGGTGGGATATTGCATCATTCACCCTCATTTCACTACCAAAGAAGTTACTACGGATGCAATGGGAATTATCATCGAAAAGCTCCCTTGGAAAAAGCTCTTCATGATTCAGTCAGCAAAAAAGTGGGCGCCCCATTGAACGGAGCCATTGCTCCCTTTGATTGCTCACGGTTCGAAATGGTGATGTTATCGTTCCTTCTTTCTATTTGATGGAGAATATGTTATCGGTTGAGTACATCAACGAGAAACGATTTCCGGACTCCACACGGGGGGGTACCAGCTCATCATGGGAGGGCGAAACGGTGAACAGGACGGTTCTCTCATTGTCGAAATGGGGTAAACGTGAACGGAACATGGTGAAGCGATGCCCAAAGAAATCGTCCACTGGTTGATCGCGGAACAGACGGCTTGTCTGCTGAGGGGAACACCGCTGGAAAAAGTTGTCGCAGCAAATCCGGAATGCCTTCGATTCGGGGCGATTTTCCCGGATGTGCTTTTCTATCTGGTGGGTAAGCGTTCTTCCCGCAGAATCGGCCGTCTGGGGGATATCCTTCATGGCACCGGCGGTGAAGATACCTACCGGCTCCTGCGTTCGCTGTTGGAGATCACAGAAACATCCGAGGCGTCCGGACCGCTGACCGCATTCTGGATCGGTGTTGCCAGCCATCTGCAGGCCGATATCGTTTTCCACCCGCTCATTTATTACCTGACCGGCAATTACCACGACGAATGTCCTGAAAAACGCACGCTGGCCATTCAAAGACATCGCCGTCTTGAAGTCATGCTGGATATGTATTTCACCAGAGAAAAAACCCCCGGTCAGCTTCGCGCGTACTCTCTGAGCAGAATATGCGGTCGGTTGGAACTCCCGCTGTCGCATCTTTTGAAAATCACATCACCATCTCTGGCAGCACTGTCCGATATAGACTTCCAGAAAAATAATTTCGCTGCGTTATCGGTCGGGAATGGCCGAAAAAGGCCTATTC
>CAZBUL010000148.1:0-5964 GCA_964495045.1 uncultured Desulfobacterales bacterium
AATCTTTCCGGTTTGCGTGTCGATTCTCCGAACGAATATCACCAGCTTGTTTCGGCGCAAATGATAATAATCCTGCAAATAATTGTAGGTTCCAACAACCACCTCATGTTGGTAATATTCATCATCTTTGATCTGACTGGCATCGCGCGTCAGCACGACCAGACCATCGGCTGAGAGATTGAAGTATTTAGAGAATTCGCCCTGGATAATTTTGTAGCAGCATATCTTATTGAGACTGCCCCGCATCAATTCGCCCATCAGGAGGCCGGACCGTTTGGGAACGTATGACTGAACATCCACAAAGTCGGTGACCATCACGGTTTGGCGTTGGATGGCATCCCGATCGACGCAGTGAATCATGCCGCCCCTGCCATCCGGTACTGTTGTCACACAATCGGAACAGGTATCCACACACAAGTCGGCAGCGATATCTTCGAACAGTGATTTGAGATCTGTGGATTCGAGCAGCAACGGCAATGTCAGCTTCATTCCATAGTAGCACAACCCATTGGGGTTCTGTGGATTGGAACCTCCTGTCAATGTTGCTGAACACCCGGTGAAAGATAAAAAAAGCATCAGGCAGCACATAATGATTGAACAATTTCGCATCATCTATCGGCTCTTTCCCTCATCCGGGCGCAAGCATGGTAACCGGTCACTCCCCTTTCCTGATGGAAAACATGAGAGAAGAGCAACTCTTTGTAAACATATTGTCCATCAATCTCAAGGTTATCTTTCCAGCATTTTCAAGCTGATCGTTCCTTTTTTCGTGGTATCCGAACTGGATGCCGTATCCCCCGTGATTTTCATCGGCTGGAGATAGTCCGGGTTGAACAGCAGGGCATCGGTGAACCACGTGACGGGCAAATGAGATTGAGCGGACGACACCACCAGGCCGGTATTGATGTCGATCACGCGGGCGTTGACAATAATATGGCCATCGGCCACGGAATAAGTTCCGGTGATGATCCCACCGACCATGTAAATATCCTTGATTTTTTTGATGTCTCGACTCAGGGAAAATTCGCCCGTTTCGTTGATGATGATATCTTTGGTCAGCCGGACTTCAAAAATTTTCCATCGCCTCACCTGCAGCTCATGAATGAGATTTTCCGAAACGAGCCTGCCAAAACGGGTAGTTTCAGACAACCGGTTGAGATTGGAAAAGCTCGTGACGATAAAGGTGTTTTGAAAGCTTTCCCGATCGACGTTTCTTTCGATCTGATCGGCCATGAATATGATCTGCGCGTTGAATCTTCCGACATTGGAATGCGTCTCTGGCACTCGCAATTGATCGCTGACAACATAATTTTCAGCCGGAGCGATATAGGCAACATTGGAACAACCGGGCAGAAACAAAGCGAATCCTGTCAAAACAATCCACACACCCCACGAAAATGCGAACGATATTTTCACTGGAACCCTCCTTTTTCTGGTTTACGGCATCGCCAGATTTCCGCCTTGCGGTAATGTCACCGCATATCCATAGGGATCGTTTTCGCATGTGGATTCCAGACTTCTATAGGATACAGGATAGCCTTTCGTTTTACAGCCGGAACAGCAGGAATAATAATACGATCCACACGAATGATCCCAGACCACACTGTATTTTTCATGAAAACAGAATGCGGCATTATCGCAGCGGACTATTTTTTTGGCATGAAAATTGTCAACCATATACACCGGTGGTGTGGCACAGCCGATAACAAAAACAAGCATCCAAATCCATTTCAGCGGATGTTTCATAGAACTCCTTTCGATCGTTATACTTCGAACGATTACCTTTTGGATTTATTAAAGTTGCGACCGTTTTTCATCGCTAATGGTTTATTGCGTGCAGGATCGTCGTTGCCACAACCCGTGATATCGCCATGGCCTCTTGTAAACTTTAGAAAAATTCTCACAGTGGAATGCCGTTATCGGCGATTTCAACAAACGCATCGACCATGTCATCATGGAAATGGGGTCCCCTGGCATATAAAATGATCTGCACCGCCGTTTCGTCAATGGTTTTGACACTCAATTGGATAATGTTCTGCGAATTGTTCAGTTGGCGGTTTTTTTCATCATGGTAGGAATGCAATGAAAAGAAACAGGCATATAATACAATGAGCAATCCCAACCCGCTGACCACACGGTTCAGGGTGCGTATTGGCTGGGCGTTCTTAGGTAATGAATGTACCTTTGCCATGATTCATCTCTTTGATGTCGGAAGGGCTATTCCCATCCCCCGCCAAGTGCCTTGTAAAGTGCGACAAGATTCATAGACAGCGTGCGGGTGCTCTGAACCAGGGCATCTTCGGAGGTATAGAGTGAGCGTTGGGCGATAATAACGTTCAAATAGTCGGATTGCCCGTGCCGGTAAAGTTCCGTCGATAGAAACACCGCTTTCCGATTGGCAGCGACCGCTGTGGAAAGGGCCTGGTAATGCGCCTGCTCCTTGACGGAAGCTATCAGGGCATTATCGACTTCCTGCAAGGCCGTCAACACGGTTTGCTGATAAGTGATCATCGATTGTTCCTGAAGTGCCGCGTTCAGCTCGATGCTGGAAAGGGTTTTTCCGGTGTTGAAAATCTGCCAGTTGACCGACGGCCCGAACGACCAGAAGCGATTGGACCAATTCAGCCAGGAATTGAAGTCATTGCCTTGAAATCCCGCAGCACCGGACAGGGTGAATTTAGGGAAGAGATTGGCCGTCGCCACCCCGATACGGGCAGTTGCTGCATGAATCTGGGCTTCGGCACGCCGAATATCCGGCCGTCGGCGCAGCAGCTCCGAAGGAATGCCGACAGGAACGGAAGTCAGGGCCGCCGGAATCACAGAGGGCTCTTGCAATTCCGCCACCAGGGCGCCAGGCTCCCGGCCGATGAGCACGCTGAGGCTGTAGATGGCCTGCCAAACCGAAGACTCCAGCATCGGAATCTGGGCCGCGGTACTGGCCGCCAGAGCGTCGGCATTAACTGAATCCAGGGCACTGCTCAGTCCGGCCTGGTATTTTTTTCGGGTCAGTTCGGCATTGTGCTCCTGGGCAGACAGATTGTTGCGGGCGATCCGGATTTGCTGCTGATATCCGCGCAGATTGATGTAATTGACGGCGGTTTCGGCTGCCAGCGTTACCTGTACGCTGTTACGGTTTTCTTCGGCCGCCAGCAGATCGGCATCGGCCGCCTCCACCCCGCGCCGGACACCCCCGAAAACATCCAGCTCCCACGAAGCATCGAATCCTGCCTGAAAAAGGCTCGACAGCACCCCATCCGTTGTATTCGTTTTGGTTCCCAGTGTTCCGCCAGGTGACGATTGACTGCGCTGAAAAGACCCGCCGGCATCAACCGTCGGCCCCAATCCGGAAGCCGCAACCCCTCTGGCCGCACGCGCCTCACGGATCCGGGCTTGGGCGAGTTTCAAATCCAGATTCGATGCGATGGCCCTTTCCACCAGAGAGACCAGCACCGGATCATCGAACGTCGTCCACCACCGGGCGGCATCCCCGGCCTGCAATGAAACGGTGACGGGAACCGGGCCGGCCCAATCGTCCGGTACTGGTGTTTCGATGGGATGATAGTCGGGACCAACAGCACATCCCGTCGCAAACAGGATCAGACACATCACCGCCAGTCGAATATGAATGAATAAAGCCGATCCACCTGAAACTTTTTTCGTCATACGGATCCTCCCTATTCCAGCAGCTCTCATTGCCATATTTTCACTCATAACGCAGCGCCTCGATCGGATCCAGCCGGGATGCCCGCCATGCCGGATAATAGCCGAAAACGATGCCTACCCCGGCAGACACCAGCACGGCTGCGGCAATCGCCCCCGGAGAGTTTTCGATAGGCCAGCGCAGAAACAACCGCACCAGTTGAGAACCGCCATGGCCCAGCAAAATACCCACCCCGCCGCCGACCAGACACAGCACCACCGATTCCACCAGGAATTGTCTGAGGATATCCCGAGCGCAAGCACCGACCGCCATCCGCAGACCGATTTCACGGGTTCTTTCGGTAACCGACACCAGCATGATATTCATAATGCCAACCCCTCCCACAAGCAGCGAAATCAAGGCCACACAAAGCAGCAGATTGGTCATCAGCATCGTGGTGGCGGAAAGGGTTTTCGTCATTTCGGTCATATCGCGGACCGTGAAATCGTCAGGCTCATCTTGACGAATCCGGTGCCGCTCGCGCAGGGTTTCGGTGATCTGCTCGACCGCTGCGGGGATTTCTTCGGCGGAAACAGCGGCCGTCAAAATCTGGTCGATATTGGTGAACCGCACCGGCATGGGATTATCCGCCGCCTGAATGTCGGATTTGTCCGGATACAATCCCTGTTGGCTGCCAGGATAGAGGTTGCTGAGCGTATTCACCGTCGAAGAGGTTTCCGATGTCGCGCTGCTCTGGTTGGTCATGGTCAGGGTCGAACCCGAAATCCGGTACTTGATGGTGGTCCACGGTGCCAGAAGAATATCGTCCTGATCCGATCCCATCATGTTGGCTCCTTTGGCTGCCAGCACCCCGACAACCCGAAAAGAAACGTTCTTGATGCGGATTTCTTTGCCGATAGGCGATTCTCCCTGAAACAGCTCCCGAACCAATGTTTGCCCCAGCATGCAGACTTTGTTGGCATTCAGCACATCCCGTTCGGTGAAAGCTTCACCATCGGCCAACTCCACCCAATCACGCACATTCAGAAACGAGGGCGTCGTTCCGACAATGGAGGATGGCACCCAGTTCCGGTTGCCATAAACAACCTGGGTCCGTGCCCGAACCACGGGCGCAGCACTCGCAATGGCCGGGCATTCCCGCAAAACGGCCTCATAGTCCTGAGGGGTCAGGGTCGTCACACTGCCGGAGCCGAAACTGACCCCGCCGCTGGCCGCCGTGCCGGGCAGAATCAAAATGGTGTTGGCGCCCATGCTGGCAATGGATTTTTTAATGGCTGTGGATGAACCATTACCGATTTCCATCATGGCAATGACCGCCCCGACTCCGATGACGATGCCAAGTGTTGTCAACAGCGCCCGCATGGGATTTCGTCGAAGTGCCTGGAGGGCGGTGCGGACCGTCCGATAAATATTCATGAACCGCCTCCATTCGTGAAAACATCCCCCGCAGACCTGGCATTGAATTCCACGGGCATGCGGCTTCCCGCATCATCGACGATGACCCCATCGCTGATCCGGATCACCCGGTCGGCATGTTCGGCAACCGCCGGATCATGGGTAACCAGGATAATGGTGATCCCGTCTTCATGGTTGAGTTCCTGAAACATCTGCAGCACTTCGCTGCTGGTGGTGGAGTCCAGATTCCCGGTGGGTTCATCGGCAAAGAGCACCGGCGGCCGGTTGATCAGCGCCCGGGCGATAGCCACCCGCTGCTGCTGGCCGCCAGAAAGCTGAGACGGCTCATGACCGATTCTGTCCTGAAGCCCCACACGGCCGAGCATCTCCCGACCCCGGCGGCGAGCCTCTTTGTCGGAAATGGTCACCGCCGAATAACACAGCGGCATGATGACATTTTCCAGGGCACTGGCGCGAGGCAGCAGGTTGAAATTCTGAAAGATGAACCCCATGCTGCCGTTTCGTAAATGCGCCCGCTCGTCTGCGGAGAACCGGCCGACCTCTTTTTGGTTCAGCCAGTATTCGCCCGACGTCGGCCGGTCGAGACATCCCAAAATATTCATCAACGTGCTTTTGCCGGAACCGGATGTCCCCATCAGCGCGACGAGTTCTCCCGCAGCGATCTGAAGGGATACGCCTTTGAGCACCGGCACCTGCATATCGGCAATGTGGTACGTCTTGACGATCTGTCTGAGTTCGATGAGTGGCATGGTGGATTACCGTCCACCGCCTCGGCCTCGGCCGAACTGGGGAATGAAAGGATTGGCCGTGCCCGACTGGCCGGCGGCCTGCGTCTGTAACCCCGTCACCACTTCCAGACCTTCGGTGAGGCCGTCCCCCTTGACGGC
>CAZBUL010000148.1:6064-7551 GCA_964495045.1 uncultured Desulfobacterales bacterium
TTCTGGGCCCGCTCCCAATCCCGCTGCGCCTGAACGAATTTGGCCTTCAACTGCTCGATATCGGCTTCCACTTTGGCCAGTGCGGCCCGGTTGACTTCAACCTGGGCTTCGGCCTGGGCCGCATCGGCCGCATAGAGGGAATCGTCGATCTGTGCCAGCACCATGCCGGCTTCGACCACCGATCCGTAATCGATGGGCTTTCCCTGTCTGTCCTGACCGAATTTCACGATTTGTCCGGCGATCTGCGCGCCGATGTTGATCACTTCTTCCGGCTCCACCGTTCCCGTGGCGCTGATGGAAACCAATAAATCCCCCCGCGTGACAGCGGCGGTTCGATAAACGGCAGGTTGGTCTTTCGCCTTGTTAAAATAAATACCTGCGACGATAGCAACGATGCTCAGCACAACGACACCGATCACGGTTTTTTTATATTTCATGTCTCAATTTGCTCCACACCCCTACCTGTTTCCTCAAGAATTATTGCAGAATCACAACCATTTCTTTTTTCGAAAATATCCCACCATGACAACGATCATGGAAATCATCACGCCCCAGACCATGGCATAGCCCCATTTCCATTTGAGTTCAGGCATATATTCGAAATTCATGCCATAGACCCCGGCGATGAAGGTCACAGGAATAAAAATCGTGGCAATGATGGTCAGCACTTTCATGATTTCGTTCATCCGGTTGCTGACACTGGAAAGATAGATTTCCAACAGGCTGGACGTCAGTTCCCGATAGTTTTCCAGAGTATCCACCACCTGAACGATATGATCATACAGATCGCGAATGTAAAATTGGGTTTGCGGCTGGATCAACCCGCTGTCATTGCGCTGTATGGTGGAAATGACTTCCCGAAGCGGCCACACCGATTTTTTCAACATCAGCAATTCCCGGCGCACCTGGTGCAATTGCAACAGAGTTTCCTTGGCATTGTCGGCAAGCAGCTCATCCTCCAATGTCTCGATACGCTCGCCGATCGCCTCCAGAACGGAAAAATAATGATCCACCACGGTATCCATCAGCGAATAAAGAAGATAATCCGGCCCCAGCCCCCGAATTCGTCCCGAAACATTACTGAGACGGTTTCGAACCGGCTCGAAAAACTCGGTGGTGCCCTCCTGAAGAGATATCACATAATTTTTCCCCAGAATGAAACTGATCTGCTCCGACAGGAAGGTTTCAGCGTCTGTATCCAGAATAAAGGCTTTCATCACGATGAACAAGCCGTCTTCCAGTTCTTCGATTTTGGGACGCTGATGCGTATTGAGAATATCTTCCAGAAAAAGATGATGAACACCGTACCATTGTCCGATGGATTCAATGACATCGGGATGGTGTAGGCCGCCGACGTGAATCCATGTCGTGGCCGGCAGATCACGGCAGGAAAGGCAGTCGGCGATAGAGTCCACCTGCTTTTCTTCAAACCGGTCTTTGTCATAATTGCAGACCGTCAACGTGACGGCATCGGTCTTCCGTTCACC
>CAZBUL010000149.1:0-2264 GCA_964495045.1 uncultured Desulfobacterales bacterium
GACACCATGAGCTGCCAGAGCCGGTCTCTGTCCGCCGAGGAAAAACTCAGGACGGTTCCTTGATAAGAGAGCCTTGCCCGAAGCGCCTGCTCCGCGGCAGCCAGTTTTTCCGGTTGTCCGGGCACCCCATCCAGTCTTGTCAGGATATTTATCCAGTCGATGATGCCGGAAGTGGGCCAGATTTCGGGGGTGATGGGGATGGAATCCAACAGTCGGAGATCGGCCTGTCCGATTCGCGAAAGGGCCTCGATGGCCGATAATTTTCGCAAAGAAAGATCTGCCGATGGCAGAACGCCATGACGGATGATTTTGCCTTCCACGAATTTCCGAAGACCGACCGCCGCCTGTTGGACGAAATCCTCGGGCAGCTCCCACCCCGCTTCGTGGCTGACGGCAATCAGATAAGCCGTCAGCACCGGATCCCCATACGTGCAAGCGGGAAAGTATTTGGCCAGACCATCCGCATCCATATACGCCGAAATCCGGAGCATGGTGCGATCCCACAGCGCCTTGTCCCGAAGCGCCACCGCAATGGAGGTTTTCTGTTCCAGACATCCATAAGGATACTGTCTCATGTAGTCGGCTACCGCTGTCAGGCTGTCTGCCAATCGGGCCTTGACATCGACGTGAATACCGCCGCCAGGAAGCGCTCCCTGCGGCTTTTGAACCGGTAAAGACTCATCACCGTCGAGCCGCAGCAGTGCTGCCTGAAGGACACGAACCGGAACCGCCGGCAACACTTGCTGAACCCGGCGGATATGATCCGTTGCCGTTCCGTCGGAAGACCTGGCGTCGAATTCCCACGAAATGGTTTTCTGACCCGTTGGAGCGGTGACATCCCAGGCCATATCGCGGGATTCTCCTGAAGCCAGGGAAATTTCCTGAAATGCGGGCTGAACCGCTGTGCCATCGGCTGTGGCGGAAAGGGTGAGAAACAATGGCCGCGATGAGGTATTGCGAACCGTTATTCCGGCCCGATAGGCATCGCCTTCCCGCACCATTGGCGGCAGGCCGGGGAAAATTGCCAGATCCTGAGTGGTCTGGATCGTGGTCGATCCGGTACCGAACAGGCCGGCGTTTCCGGTTGCCACGGCGGTGATTCGAAATGCCGTGATGCTGTCGTTCAGCGGCACCGTGATTTCCGCTTCGCCCCGATCATTCAGAACGACCCGGCCTTTCCAGAGAAGCAGCGTGTCGAATAATTCACGGGTCGTCTGACGGCCGCCGGCGCCGCCGGGCGGCAGGGCTTTCAATCCGAAATGGCGTTTTCCGACGACCTGCATCTGAGCGGTCGCAGTTTCGACCGAACAGGCCCGAAGGCCCATCATTCCCTGAAGAATGTTCCAACTGTTGTTTTTCATGAGCTCCAGCAGCCCCTCATCCACGGCGGCCAGGGCAATTTCCGTTCCGGCTGGCGGGGAGTGGCCGTCTGGGGTGGTAACACGGACAGACACGGACGCATGGTCACGGACATTGTAGGACTTTCGATCGGTGTTGACGGATACTTTCAGTTCATGAGCCTTCCAGCCGACATAAATTTCAGACATCCCGAACCGATAAGCGGGTTTCCCCAGATCGGCCATGGCCGTCGGCTGAATATCGGCGATGCGCCCGCGGACAGCCAGCACAGACACATAAACATTCGGCGCATAGTTTCCGCGGATCGGCACCTCGATGACGGGTGCTTTGCCCGATATTTTCTGAACACGGGTTTCGATGACCCCTTCCCGCTCGATGGAAATCAACGCCGTGGCTTCCCGAAAAGGCATCCGCACCTGAAACGATGCAGTTTCTCCCGGCTCAAACCGTTTTTTGGCTGGTATCACATCCATCCGGTCGTTGTCTCCGCTTTCGAACCACCACTCGTCCTTTCCGGCAATCCACACACTCTGATTGGCAACCGTCCGATTTCCGGCCGGATCGCGGCTTTCAGCGACCAGTATCACTTCGCCGGACACCGGTGATTTCCCCTCACAGGTCACCATCCCCTGATCGTTGGTCTTTCCCTCGAAAAACTGGCCGATCCGTTTGACCTCGGTGGTGTGATCATAGCTATAAAACCCGCCGACCAGCCGTTTCCGGTGAGACAGAACGTTTCGCTGATAGAGAGCGACCGTTACCGGGGCATCGGCCACGGGCTTTCCCGACAAATCGACCACGGCTGTGCGGAATTGGAGATTTTCTGAAGACATGCCCCAGTTGCCCGGCTGAATGCCGACCATCCGGCTGGCATTCCAGAGCGGCACCCGCCGCGAAACGGTCTG
>CAZBUL010000149.1:2364-5016 GCA_964495045.1 uncultured Desulfobacterales bacterium
TCGAACGTGGATAGGATTTTGTCGCTGACCGCCGCTCGCAGCTTGACAGGCAGCAGACCGGCTCCCCCGCCGGCCAGAAACTGAACGCTCATATCCAGTGCGGCCTCCCGGCTATTGACTATAGGTTCGGCCTGGGTCTGAATCGTTCCTTTCATAAGGGGCACCCGGAATTCTTCGACACGAAACCCCCCGGATGTCAGCCAGCTTTCATCCTGTTCAGGGGTATATCGGGAAGAGGCCGCGGGATCGTCGGCCGGCCCGTCGATTTGCCCCACATATTGCGCATACCTGCGGTTGCTCAGATGGATGCTGTAACCGCCGAGTTTGGCCTCCTGCGGAATTTCCCAGACACTTTCCGCCACACCGGCCGTTTTGTCCCAGGTCAGCGGCATGGAATACGTCTGATCGGTGCCGCCATGTCGGATGAATGCCGTATCCGGAAGCAGTTTGTCTGAAGGAACGGCAAAACCGCCGGAGGTCTGCCGGCGGACGACATGTTTCAGGTGAAGGGTTTCTCCGGCCCGCAGCAGCGACCGATCGAGGATGGTATGGGCAATCAGCGGCCCCGAACTGTCGGCATCCGGCAGATTGAACCGCCAGACTTCGATGCCTTCATTCCAACTGGAATGGACAAAACTCATGTCGTCGCCGGTTCGGGCCGTGATGAACAATCCACCCTCCAGATTGCGAAGGGGGCCTTGATAGGGGCCGTCGAAATCCGGTCTTTCATAGCGGCATTCCGAAAACCCCGGATGATTCGGCAGGCGCTCTTCGATGCGGGCGATCCCGCTGTCATCGGTTTTTCCGGTCCAGAGGACGGTGCCTTTGCAGTCCATCACATGGATGTCGGCGTTATTGACCGGTTCTCCGCGATCCAGGGTCGTCACCCATACGAGGGAGGAATCCCGCCCCTGTTTGAAATGGACGGACAGATTGGTGACCAGGGCGGCAGCCGGTACGAACATGGGCTTGGGCGCATCGAGCAGCGCTTTGCCCAGAATGGCGCTTTCGATCTCCACGATATACAGCCCCGGTTTTTTCAAGGGGATTCCCACCACTTCGAATTGCTTGCTGCTGCGGATTTTCGGCACGGCAAATTCGATGGTTCCATCGGCGCCGTCGAACACGGATTTCTCGCGGGAAGCCGCTGCCACTTTTCTGAGCCAGAACTGCACGGCATCGACCTGATTCGGCGGCAGATTCAATTGTTTTCCCGTCAGTCGGGCATCGATCATTTTGGCTGGGATGTCGGTTTCGATATTGCGAAGGGTCAGCGGCAGCGCCGGGTCTGCATGCAGTTCGATGATGCCGAACCGGGCGGCGAATTTGGCCAGGGATGGATAGGCGCCGGTATGCACCTTGAGCGGAAACCGGCCGGCGTTCGAGAGCCGCCGGCCGGCGTCATCCGTCACCCCATCGGGAAGTTCGAGCCAGAAATCGGTTTTTTCGGGAAACGGCCCTTCGAAGCGGACATTTCGCTCTTTCGGATCCAGCGGTTTTTTTTGGATACTGCCGTCCGAGCCCTTCAACACGACATCGCCGGAAAACTCGGCCGCAAGGTCTGCATTGAATTCGAGCCGGAACGGCAAGACCGGAATGCAGCCGGATCGCTGGTTTTCCCGTTCACAGTGAAACGAGGCAAAAAAGGCCTCCCGTACCTTGAATCGAAGAATCTGATCCGTTGCTGTGACGACCCCGCCGTTCATGGCTGTCACCCCTTTGCCCCAGACCAGATTCACTTTGGCCTTTTCGGGAAACCGCTGTTTGCATTGCAGCAACAGCAGCCGGTCCGGTTCGGCTTCTTTCAAGAGCCAGGGGCGGGTCTTGAGAATGGCTTCCCGCTGCTCGTCTTTGACAATCTGGACATCCAGCCGCTGCCGGATGCCATCGACGACAAACCCCACATTGGACTGGACGGTGGTCTCCGAGGCCGGTGCATCCAGGGTCAGAATGAATATCTGATCTTCGGCGATGCTGGTGGAGCCGTCGAACGGGGTGGATTTTATCACCGCCGGGCCGCCCGTTGAAAAAATATAGGATTGGGTATCGACAATCTCCTGGCCGTTCAGATCCCACAGGCCGGCAACCGGTTTGAATGTACATCGCATGCCGCCGGGAAGATCGCGGGCAAAGTCGTAAACCCAGTTGTGGGGATCGACCCATCGGCCCTTGCCCGGTTCCTGGCAGGTTATGACAAAAGGAGCGGCGCCGGCGCCCGAACTGCCGAACGGCACCATGGCAGTTGAAAACTCCGCCCGTACCTGACGGATGGATTTCACGGTTCCCAGTGGTGAAAAGCGGGTGATGCGCGGGGGCTCTTCCGCCAGGGCAGGATTGTTCAGAGAAACACTGAGCAGAATGAAAATCAGCATGACGATGTTTCGAAAAATGCCCATCTTCTTGGTCATAACGACTCCTTTGCAGTCAGGAAACAATCCGATCGACGAATTGGATGTTATGCAGCTTTCTCGATTTCCCATTTCCCGGAACGTGATGGTTGGATATCCTTATCATTCAATTTTAACGGATGTAAAGCAATATTTCGAATATATCCATGGAGTTTCAACCTCAAGATTCAGAATGAACAGATGTGATCAAATCGTACTTCTTTGTTGTTTTTTATATTCAGTTCTCTAAAATGAAGATGACGTG
>CAZBUL010000149.1:5116-7498 GCA_964495045.1 uncultured Desulfobacterales bacterium
ATGCCAGCATGATTACCCGAAACATCACGGAAGAATTGCTCCGATCCGCTGCCGAGTATCCCGTCGTGACCATCCTGGGCCCCCGGCAATCGGGAAAAACCACTCTGAGCCGGATGACATTTCCAGACAAGCCCTATTTCTCCCTGGAAGACCCCGATGTCCGAATCGCCGCTGAAGCTGATCCCCGCGGGTTTCTCAGCCAGGTCGAACACGGCGGTATTCTGGATGAGATCCAGCGTCTGCCCGCACTGCTTTCATACCTGCAGGGGATGGTGGACAACAACGGAAGACGCGGGAGTTATATCCTGACCGGCAGTCATCAGCCGCTTCTGCACGAGGCAATCAGCCAATCTCTGGCTGGACGAACCGCCATCCTGACACTCTGGCCGTTCACATTCGATGAAATCCGCGAATACGGTACCATACCGGGAATTTACGATTTGATCTTCCGCGGATGTTTCCCGAGACTTCACGAAGAAAACCTCGAACCGCGCAGATTCTTCAACGGCTATCTGCAAACATATATCGAGCGCGATGTCCGTGCCTTGATTCAGTTGCGTGATCTGTCTTCATTTCAGAGCTTTTTGAAATTGCTGGCCGGCCGGGTCGGACAGATCGTCAACCTCGCCGCTCTGTCCAACGATGTTGGCGTGTCGTCCACAACCATCCGAAACTGGATTTCCGTATTGAAAGCATCTTATGTCGTGTTCGAACTGCCGCCGTTTTTCGAAAATATCCGGAAGCGTGTCGTCCGTTCATCCAAAATATACTTTACGGATGTTGGCCTGTGCGCCTTTCTTCTGGGAATTCATACGGCGGAACAGGCCGCACGCGACCCACTGCGGGGAAATCTTTTCGAAAACTTCGTGATCGGGGAGATTGTCAAGGGCGCTCTCAACAGGGGCATCCGGCCGGAAATATATTTTTTCCGGGATTGTCACGGCAACGAGGTGGATTTGATCATCCGGGAAAATGGCGTTCCGATACCGATCGAAATCAAGTCCGCTGGAACGTTTTCCATGGATTTTCTCAAGGGAATCGAACGGTTCCAGTCGATAGGACACAACAATATCGACTCAGGGGCGGTTCTCTACAATGGCGAACAGCGCTTCAATGTTCGGAATATCCATATTTTCAACCCATTCCATGTTACGGATATCTGGCACACATTGACCGCCGCTGAGAAAAATATCGGTATTCCGGGGAATGAAACATGACAGCGCACCGTGATCCACTGGCCACTTTGTTTCTGGCCGATCCGGAAACGGCAACCATGGTTGAGGGAAGACTCTCGCTCCGCGACCCTCCGGTTACGAAATCCGAGCTGGAGCGAATCGTCGAAGAGACTATCTGGGGATTGTTACAAGAAACCGCCTTCGGTCATGCCATTGCCGATGGACTGATCGCATTGGCCGGCAAAGTGGCACCGACATATTCCGACATGTACTGCCGCCGAATTCATGAGTTTGGCGCCCGAAACGCCGCCATCGGCCGTCTCATGGCCATCCATCTGGTGCCGGTTCTTAAAACCGGAGACAACAGCCTCATCGCGCGGTTCGACCACATCATCCAGTCTCTGCTGAAAATCGGCACCTATACGCTGGGAAGCCCTCTCGAAACCCTGTCCGCCCTGCTGGAAACCCATGATATCGAATCGGCATCTGCCTTTCTGGAACGCA
Source organism: uncultured Desulfobacterales bacterium (assembly GCA_964495045.1). Taxonomy (GTDB): domain Bacteria; phylum Desulfobacterota; class Desulfobacteria; order Desulfobacterales; family Desulfatirhabdiaceae; genus RAAP-1. The sequence goes on from CAZBUL010000149.1 coordinate 6,796, forward strand.
TCGGATGCGTTCTGACGCCGGAGCTGTCGTATAACCAGTGCAAACATCTCTGTCACGTTCTCTCAACGGCCTGCCGATCTTTCACTTTATCCCGGCGGCATTTTCAGATTCGGGGACTGATGCAGGTCGCTGAAACCGATCCGGAACTGGTGGATGGTTTTCTGGACGGCATGCAGCGAGGCGCGTCGCTGCTGGACGGTCAGGCTCTATCCCAATTCGTTGCCGAAGGTCTGACGCGTTTCAAAAGGAACAAGTCCGCCGGCCGCCGGTTCCTGTCTCTCGAATCCCAACAGGCCAGAGAGTGGGTGGATGCCCACCAGGTGGCGGCTACGTTCTCCGAAAATCAGCATGGCTTGAACCGTTACCTTCAGGCCAGAACCGGCCGGGATATCTCTGTCCGGCCATTGTCTGAACTTTCGAAAACGAAAGCCTTTTCCGCTGAAACGCCGCTGGTGTGTTCACAGGGCAGCCGCATTTTTCTGCCCGATGAAATCGATATCTACCCAAGCCGGGAGGAAAACCGTTTCCTGTATAAATGCCTGACCCGTCTGGAGGCCTGTTACCACGAATTTGGAACATACGAATTCGATTGGGAAAAAGCGATGGAAGCTTGCGGGGAAACAACGGCAGATCGCCCGTCATTTGAAAATGTATCGGATATGACCCTGTTCTGCCGTCACTTTCCCGATCCCGATCTGGCGGC
>CAZBUL010000150.1:0-7351 GCA_964495045.1 uncultured Desulfobacterales bacterium
CCAGAGACGGATCACATCGAAAATTACCACCGTCACCCAGATGGCGATACTGATGCCGACGGCAGCAGCCGCCATATCCTTGATGGCGCCGATCTTGTCGTTATGCCGGGTTTCCAGAAAATCACACAGGGCCTCGATGGCGCTGTTGAACAATTCCGCCATCAGTACCAGGCCGGTGGCAAGCAATATCAGCTCGACATCCACCCACTGCTGAAAAAACAGAGCGGCACCGAGAATGATGGCGGAGAGCACCATTTTATACGCGACACTGAATTCTGAAATGAAGGCAAACCGTAGCCCCGCAAAAATGATCCTGATCTTGCGCAGCGGATGATACCCTTTTTCTCCGGTTCCCAGAAATTTGTTTCTCATGATGTTTTTCGCATCCATTTTTCGGCTTCCATCATCATGAAAACGACAGCGGCCGTTCCAACCGCAATCGCCAGGTCGGCCCATTTCAGGGGGACGACCGCGAAAAATTCACGCATGAACGGCACATAAATCACCATGAGCTGCAACACGACAACGCCCAGTGCCATGGCCGCCAGCAGTTTGTTTCCAAACAGCCCTGTCCGCCACAGCGACTCCCTATCCGATCGGGACGCCATGGCCTGAAAGACCTGGGCAAATGCCAGAAATGTAAACACCATTGTCTGCCATTCGGGTCGTCCGTCGTAGTAATACCAGGCACCCAATCCCAATGCCAGCATACCGATCAACACTCCCACGCGGATAACCTGGAGCCCGCCACCGCGCGAAAACACGCCCTCTTTGGGTGAAAACGGCGGACGATCCATCGTATCGTGTTCCGGATTTTCCACGCCCATGCCAAGCCCAAGCAGACCATCCGTAAGCAGATTCAGCCACAGCAACTGCAAGGGTATCAGCGGAATGGGTTTGCCGATGAACGGCGCCAGCAGCATCACCAGCACTTTCCCGATATTTCCGGCCACACTGAAACGGACAAATTTGCGGATATTGTCGTAAATGGTGCGGCCTTCCTTCACCGCCGCCACAATGGTGGCGAAATTATCGTCCAAGAGCACCATATCCGCCGCTTCCTTGGACACGTCCGTTCCCGTGATCCCCATGGCCACACCGATATCGGCCCGCTTCAGGGCCGGCGCGTCATTGACACCATCCCCCGTCATGGCAACGATGTGCCCGTTTTCCTGAAGGGCGCGGACAATTTTCAGTTTGTGTTCCGGAGACACCCGTGCAAACACCTGCACATCGTCCACTTTGTTTTTGAGGTCTTCAAAAGACAGACCGTCCAGTTCCGTACCGGTCATCACCCGGCCGGTTTCGGTGATGCCGAGCTGTCGGCCGATTTCCAGGGCGGTCTGCGGGTGATCTCCGGTAATCATGACCGGCCGGATACCGGCGGTTTTCGTGATTGAAACCGCTTCGAAAGCCTCTTTGCGCGGCGGATCGATCATGCCGAACAGACCCACAAAGGTCAGACCTTTCTCCATATCCGTCCGGATATCTTCAGGGATCGAGTCCAACACCCGGAAAGCCAATCCCAATACCCGCATCCCCTTTTTGGCAAGCCGGTCATTCGCAGCTTCGATGTTTGAGCGGAAGCGGCTTTCCAGGGGATGGTTCTGACCATTCCGCCACACATGCGTCGATATATCCAGCAGCCCATCGACACTGCCCTTCGTGAATGCGATATACGGATGCGCGCCAATATCCAGCCCGGCAAACATGTGGGGATCATACTGGCCCAGGGTGTGAATGGTCGTCATGCGCTTGCGTTCCGAATCGAAAGGCCATTCGACCAGGCGCGGGAAGAACTTCTCCAGAGATGATTTCTCGTATCCCAATCTGGCCGCACCAACGATCAGCGCCCCTTCCGTGGGGTCTCCAAGTATATGAAACCCGTTGTCTCCACCCTCGGTCACACGGGCGTCGTTACACAGCGCACCGCCAATTGCCGTCAACGACAGGGCGGAATGCAGGGATTTCTCCGCATGACGGAATGCCATGCTCCCATCACCATCGGCGAGGTCTGAACTCAAATCCATCGTGCCGTCCACGGTTTCCAGTACCATGACGCGCATCCGGTTTTCAGTGAGCGTTCCGGTTTTATCCGAGCAAATCACAGTGACAGAACCCAGAGTTTCAACAGCAGGCAGTTTGCGGATCAGGGCATTTTGACGGAGCATTCGCTGAGCACCGAGGGCCAATGTGATGGTGACAACTGCCGGCAGCCCTTCCGGTACGATTGCCACTGCAATACTGACAGCCGTGAGCAGCATGTGCTGGAGCGCATCCCCCCGCATAAGCCCGATGACCGCAATGAGTGCAGCAATGACAACACCGAGAATGGCAAGGTTTTTGCCGAGCGTGTTCAGTCGTTTTTGGAGCGGTGTCTGATCCGCCCCGCTCTGTTGAATGAGATCAGCGATCCGTCCCAGTTCGGTGTTCATGCCCGTAGCGACGACAACGGCTTTTCCCCGGCCCTGGGTGACGACCGTTCCCATGAATCCCATATTGCGGCGGTCCGCCAATGGCAGACTGCCCCCGAACAAGGCTTCCGTTCGTTTTTGAGCGGATTCGGATTCACCTGTCAGGGCGGATTCCTGGATGGCAAGATTGACTGCTTCCATCAAACGGAGATCCGCCGGCAGCACATTGCCGGCCTCAAGTTCAACGATATCGCCGGACACAAGCAGACGGGCCGAAGTCTCCCTGAGCATCCCATCCCGCAGCACCCGCACCATGGGCACAGACAATCGTTTGAGCGCCGCAATCGCCTGTTCCGCCCGGAATTCCTGAATGAACCCGAGCAGTGCATAGAGGACTACAATGGCGGAAATGGCGATCGTGTTTTTCCAGTCTCCCAGAAGACCGGCGATAATGGCAGCAGCAATGAGAATCAGGACCATGGTGGCCGTGATCTGCTCCCACAAAATGGACAGCGGTGTGCGTCCGCCTTTTTCGATGAGCTCGTTTGGGCCGTATTGAGCTGCCCGGATATCCGCTTCCGATTGCGAAAGACCGGTTTCCTGGCTCGTTTGGAGTGTTGTCAGAACATCTTCGACGGAAAACAAATGCCAGTCCATCAATATTCCCCTCCCCCGTTCCTATTCCGAATGGATAAACGTTATGGATGCTTCATCGGCGGCGCCGGGGGAACGGACGGTATAGGCGGCAGATCCGGTTCCGGAGATCCCGCAGGCCGAGCCGCCGGAAGAGATGATGCCGATGAAGAGGGAAGCGCATTCGGTTGGATAGCAGCCGGCGCCGGCTCGGCTTCCATGGGCGCAAATCGGCTGTCGAGCCTGACCGTTTCCTCTTTCAATCGTTCCATCATTTTGGAGTATGCTTCTTCGAGCGATTTTTCCATGACCACCACCTGCCCCTGGGTCATGATGAGACGCTTGAGCTCGGGGATTTTCAGGCTGGTCGATGACTTCAGATAAACCGGCTGAATATAAATGAGCATTTTGCCGATGGGGAAAATGACCATATTGCCGCGTGCCACCTGAGAGCCGACCTGATCCCACAAGGTGAACTGCTGGGAAATCGTGGTGTCCTGATTGATGAGCGCATTCACCTGTGCCGGGCCGTAAACCTGTTCCCCTTTCGGAAAACTGTAAACGATCAATTTTCCAAAACTCGAACGATCCGATCCCACCAGCGCCAGCGCCCGAAGGTTCGACCGGCCTTTGGGCATAACCGGTGACAACAGAACGAAATCGAAGCGATTGGGCTCGATCAATTCGAGGGTGAGATAATAAGATTGGGTTGCCCGCTTTTTCTCGGATACCGCACCCGGTATGCCGACATCCCAGATATCCTCCTGCTGGTAAAAGACCTCCGGATCGGTCTGATGATATTTGGCATATATGGCCATCTGCGCATCGAACAAATCCTTTGGATACCGTACCTGAGAGCGGATTTCCGGAGGCATTTGGGCGGCATCCTTGAACAGTCCTGGATACATGCGCCGATAGGCATTGACAATCGGATCGTTGGCATCGAGGATATAGTAATCGACATCGCCGGTATAGGCATTGACCACAACCGTGACGGGATTCCGGATATAATTGATGCGTTCATCTCCGGAACCAAAGGATGCGGCATTGGGATAATTCTGGGAGGTAGTAAACGTATCCTGGATCCAATAGACGTTTTTTTCTGTAATCACCGCATAGGGATCCTGGTCGAGGGTCAAATAGGGTGTAATGATTCGAATGCGTTCCTGAATATTTCGACGGAAGAGAATTTTGCTTTGATGATTGGTCTTGGTCGTGAAAAAAATGTCTGAATCCGCCAGAAAATATGAAAACATAAGTTTTCGGAAAGCGGAGTTGATGGATACCCCTCTGGAACCGTCATAATTTTCCGTGACATTGGAGTCGCCCTTTGGATACCCGAACTCACCGGCATCGTTGGGAACGATGATATATGGATAGGATTTGAGCAGACCGAAATAAACCGCCGGCTGTTTGATAGTGAATCCAAAGTCCGACTCGAGCGGAATGCCTTTCAAAAACCACGTCATGGGCTCATCCCCGCCCTGACCGGCTGGTGTCATCACCGCACCATAGCCATGCGTATAGACCAGATGATCGTTGACCCAGTTGCGGGCGCCCTGGGTCAACTCGGTCGTGTTCATCTCCCGTACGGCCAGAAAAACCTGCTGGTTGTTTCCCCGAACATTGTAATGGCTGACATCGACCTTGGCAAAATTATAATAGGTGCGCAGTTCCTGCAACTGTTCATAGACATCGCTCAGCAGCTCTCCGTCCCAAACGGGAATATTGCGAAAAATTCCCTGTGCTTTCTTCGCGTCGATGCCTTCATCGGTCTGCATCGGTGTGACTTCGCGTATTTCGACATCTCTCAAATTGAAGGCAGCCAATGTGGCGTTGATATTGTTGACCATAAAGGGAGTTTGTTTGGATATCGCGTTGGGATTGACCCAGTAATCATTCACGAATTTCGGCAGATATTCGGAATACCGCGCACCCAGAGCCAGAAAAAACAATATTACCGAAACGACAAGCGTCTTGAGGCCTTTTCGGGCCATGAAAAAATTGACAACCGAAATCGCCGTGATGGTCAGCAGTAGAATGCACGCATAAATCAACGGCAGGATGACCCGCATCTCGGCATATCCCGGCCCCGAGAATAGGGGTTCATAAGTCGATGTATATAGCAGCGCATGGCGTTGCAGAAAAAAATCCCATATCTCGATGGCAAAGACAGAAAGGATCAGAAAGCTTATATGAATTTTGGCACCCTTCTGGATGCCCTGTTCCTGTGACTTGAGCAAACGGTGTTCCAGCCAGTAGAGAAACAACACACTGACGAGCAGAAAGGCAAATGAAATGAATATCCGCTTCTGGAGCAGTAAATAGATCGGAAACGAAAACAGATAGTAGCTGATATCTTTCCCGAATGCCGGATCGGTGATGGAGGACGACGGGCCGAACACATAGAGGAGAAATTCTTCCCAGTGCTCGAACAGCGGGTAGGCGATGACAATGGCCAGAATCAGGGAAAGCGGCGTATAAACGGTCATGGAACCGTTTCGAAACATCCGCAGCACTTTCCGGTAAGATTCTTTGGACGGCGATTTGACATCCGATGCCGGCGGTGTTCCGGTTCCCAGATAGCGGGATGCGATCCAGAAATTGAAAAAAAAGATCAGAAAAAACAGGGTGGTGACGCTGATAAAGACCAGATACCGGTAGAACAGCCGCTGGATGAAGTAAAAAGCATAGCCAAGGGAGTCGAACCACCAGTAATTCACCATATAATCGATGGTCAGGAAACTGGTGGCCATGAAAATGACCCCCAACAACACCAGCACCCCTGCGGCCACCGCCGTTTTTCGCCCTACCCCGTTCATCCTGTCCTCCTGTCTGAACCCCCGTGTGTTCACGATTCCGAATCAGCCGAATATTGCGAACATGTGTAGGTGAAATCGCAATCAAAGTCAAGGATGAAGGCGGATGGTTTCCCCATCGATGTTGTGTGCGGTGTCCACAATCACCATGTCTTGCAGTTCAAAATGAAAGGATGAAAATAACAAACGGAACAGGTTTCCCATGGGGCACGCACACCCTTCGCCATCCACCAGAAAAATCCTTTTTCCACGCCGCTGCATGGCGGCAGCCAACAGGGTCGCCACCGTACTCTTGCCGCATCCGCCTTTTCCACAGATAAGCAGTTTCAAGATATCGATATCTCCCATTTAACAAGATGTAACATCAAAATATTAATTCATATCCCCCTGAAATATTATTTTTTCAGTGCATCAATGAACTCTTTGTCAGAATACAATTTGTTTAAAAGAGCTCGAACCAATATAGGGTATTCATTCTGGCCATTTGAAATGGCAACGTCACTGGAGGAGGATGACTCGAACTGAGTTTCGGCAGATATGATTTTATCGAATTCAATATAACCATTTCTAAAAGTGGTAAACCTTGCCTCTATAGAACCATATCCTGTATTGGAATCCGAGATATCAATATCATTTTTTAGAAGCATGGTTGATATTTTGATAATGGATTTTGAATCCAGTAAGTTAGCATCAGCCATATCCCTTCTGAGCGCATCTTCCAGATATTGAGCATAACTCCTTGAAGATGATAACAAAGGATTTCCCCGCAATGATATATTATTGACTTTTTCGCTTAATCTTTTCGGGGTTACAGTTCCGATGTTAACCTTGGAAATATGTTGTCGTTTTAGTGCATCTATTGAAGCGTAATCGGAAGTATATTTTGGAGTCTTTAGGATATCTGAAGCGCAGCCGGTAACGGTCAACATGACCAGTAAACTCAAAACGGCAAATGATCTCATGATGACTTCATTCCTTCACAGGCAAAACCACATTATCAGTGGCGTATGGTCCCGATTCTTCATTCGAATCCCCCTCGTCTCATCTTCAAAAGCCCAATGCCGCCGAGGATCGCGGAACCTAACATCGCTAAACAGCCGAGCGGTTTTTTGCATCGGCCGAATTAGCGGCGTTAAGCCTCTTTTTTCTTGCTCTCTTTATTGATTTTGAAGTTTTTATAAATGCCTGATGTAATGCCACGTAGGGTTCATCATATTCTGAATCTTCACGTTCGTTGCTAGCTTCAATTTCTTCCCTGAATGCAGAAAGGAGCCTTATAAATAACTTGATAATTTCGATTGAGAAAATAGCTCCAGCGACAATTCCCATGCCAATTCCCAAATCCGGAATTATTTTTGATAAAACAAAACCAATTCCAACGCCTATCGAAATTACTATCGATCCGATGATCAAGAATACAATTAAAAAAACAACCAAAAGCCTCATTTCTTTCTCTTCCTTTAACAGTCGATTATCATGTTTTTT
>CAZBUL010000151.1:0-7274 GCA_964495045.1 uncultured Desulfobacterales bacterium
ATTGCATGATTGTTGTTTCATACAGTCCATTGACAGGAGATCCAAGATGAAAGTAACCAATCTGTTCAACAAAGGCGTTTTTGTGGTCACCGGCGAGGTCGGACCGATCAAAGGCGCCGTATCCCGAGATAAAAACATCCATCCCAACTGTATCCAGGAAGCCCGTTTTTTGCAGGATTACGTTCATGCCGTCAATGTCACGGACAACCAGTCAGCGGTCATGCGGCTGGGGTCCCTGGCATCGAGTGTCGGGCTCAAAGAACGGGGGATCGAGCCCATCTACCAGCTTACTTGCAGAGACCGCAACCGGATTGCCCTGCAAAGCGACTTGTTGACGGCCTATTCGCTGGGCATCGACAACGTCCTGCTTTTAACCGGGGATCACATCCAACTCGGAGACCATAAAGAGGCCAAACCGGTCTTTGATCTGGATTCGGTGCAGTTGATCCGGATGGCCGCCGGGCTGCGAAACGGCAAAGACATTGCCGGAAACACCATCGAAAACCCGCCGGATATGGCCCATGGGGCCGTCGTCAACCCCAATTTTGTTCCCATGGAGCTGCAGTTGATGAAAATGAAGAAGAAAGTGGATGCCGGTGCGGAGTTTTTCCAAACCCAAGCCGTGTATGACTTGAGTTTGCTGGAACAATTCATGGAAAAGGCCGCACCGTTGAAAGTTCCGGTGCAGGTGGGGGTCGTGGTGCTTAAATCGCCCCTGATGGGCAAATTCATGAATGAAAACGTTTCCGGTATTCAGGTGCCCCAATCCTGGATCGATGAAATCGCCGCTGTCGATAAAGCGGACCGCAAGAAAAAAGCCGCAGAAATGACGGCCCGTTTCATTCGTAACGTCAAGCATCTGGTGCAAGGCATCCACATCATGCCGCTTGGCTGGACGGATATCGTTCCGGAAATACTCAGGCAGGCGGAAATTGACATCCGGCAGTCCGATTTGAACTGGCGGATGGCGTAAGAATTATCATGAAATTCCGCTGGAAATTACTGTTGCTGTTGATGAGCGTTTCGGTGCTTCCGATTTTTGGATTGCGCGCTTACGGTATTCACAACGTCCGGATCATGGCCGGTGCACTCATTCAAAAACTGGAACAGGCGCAGCAACCAGCGGATTCCGTAAATCCGGAACACCCGACGGGCAGCCGTCCGGTTTCGACAGGTCTGTTACCGGAAGATGAAATCACCTCATTCCAGCGGCATATAAGGGAACAACTAAGCAGCGTCGAGAACCGCACACTGGGATTTCTGTCGCTGCTTATTGTTCTGGTAACGATCTGCGGATTGATTTTTTCCCGCCGTGTCATTCGAAAGATCGAATCCCTGGCCGAAGCCGCGCACAAACTGGCAGGCGGGAATTTCGATGCCAAATCCGGCATTGTTTCCCGGGATGAATTCGGCGAGATCGGAAAAATTTTTGACGATATCGGCCCCCGGCTGAAGGAGCATTACCGGATGATGCAATCCATCACCCTGGCCATGGAAATCCAGCAGCAGCTCCTGCCAAATATTCCCCCCCAAATCCCGGAATTCGATATCTATGCCATGACCCTTTACAGCGATGAAACCGGCGGCGATTATTTCGACTACCTTTGCACCGGCGCCCATCAGAAACTGTGTTTGGCGGTTGGAGATGTCACGGATCACGGACTGCCGGCCGCACTGCTGATGGCCAGCATGCGGGGCATGCTGCGGCTTCGCGCCACCCTGCCCGGTACGCTGGAGGAAATGGTCTCGGACGTCAACCAGCAATATGTGCGGGACGTCGAGGCAGAGGGCCGGTTCATGACACTTTTTCTGGTGCGGATCGACAGTGAAAATCAGATACTGGAATGGGTTCGGGCCGGCCATGATCCGGCCATTCTGTATGATTCCGAAACAGACGAGTTCACCGATTTGAAAGGACGGGGAACCGCCCTGGGAATATCGGTGGATACGATATTCAGCCGGCAAACCGCTCCGATTCGCCCAGGGCAGATTCTCTGCCTTTTTACGGACGGCATTCCCGAAACCCGCGACGCACAGGGCGTATTCTTCGGCCGGAAGCGCTTATGCCATGAAATCCGAAAACACGCATCGGAATCAGCCAAAACCATGAGTCTATCCATTCTGGATGCCGTGGCCGAATTTCGGGGAGATCAGGATCAGGAGGATGATCTGACCCTCATGGTGATTAAAAAAATCAACTGAAGTCTATCCTGATTGGAAAGGAGGTCGAACATGGAATTGAACCGACGGGGATTTTTCAAAATCGCGGGAGCGGCCGGTGCAGGACTTGCCGCTGCTTCCCGGCCCGCCGAAGCCTGGCAGTCGCATGCCCCGGCAGACCCGCTGGGGTGTCTGGTCGATTTAATCCGCTGCATCGGATGCCGCAAATGCGAACAGGGCTGTCAGACGGTGAACAAGCTGCCCGAGCCGGCGCAGCCTTTCGACGATCTGACCGTTTTGGACAAAAAAAGAAGACCCGATGAACGCGCCTTTACGGTCATCAACCGCTATTATCCGGGACGGCGCGATGAGCGGGACCAGCTCGTTCCCACCTTTGCGAAAGTTCAATGCATGCACTGCCAGGACCCGGCGTGTGCTTCGGCCTGTATCGTGGGCGCGCTGAGCAAAAAAGACAATGGTGCCGTCCATTACGACGTGACCAAGTGCATCGGCTGCCGGTATTGCATGGTGGCCTGTCCCTTCGAAATCCCGGCCTATGAATACAACAATCCCATTACACCCAAGGTCATGAAATGCACGTTTTGTTATGAACGGGTTGAAAAAGAAGGGAAGCCGCCGGGGTGCGCTGCCATCTGCCCGGTGGAAGCCATTACCTTCGGCCGTCGGAATACCCTGCTGAAGCTGGCAAAACAGCGCATTCAAAGCGATCCCGGCAGGTATATCGATCATATCTACGGCGAGCACGAAGCCGGCGGTACCTCGTGGATGTACATTTCAGGGGTACCGTTCGAGCGGGTCGGATTCATCAGCGTTCCGAACCGGCCCCTCAATCAACTGGCCGAAACGGTTCAAAGTTCCCTTTTCAGTTATCTCTGGTCGCCCATCGTGCTCTTCGGCATGCTGGGCGGCATCATGTGGGCTTTCCACGGCAAGAAAGGCCCGGAACACCATCAGAAAGGAGGTCAATCATGATGGCACACCCCACCCCCATCCGTGCGCCGTTCTGGACCCCCGGCGTGCTGGTGATGGTATTTTTGATGGCGACCGGCGTCATTGCCGTTCTGGCCCGGTTTGTCGGCGGCATCGGCTATGTTTCCAACCTGAGTACGGCCCGCCCTTGGGGAATCTGGATCGGTGTCGATGTCGCATCAGGCGTGGCGCTGGCCGCCGGAGGCTTTACCACGGCCTTTCTGGCTCACATCATCGGTCGTCATTACTACGAACCGGTGATCCGGCCCGCGCTGCTCACTGCCATGCTTGGCTACACCTTCGTGGTGCTGGGACTGATCGTGGATATCGGCCGGTCCTGGGCTATCTGGAAACCCATGGTTTACTGGAATCCGCATTCGGTTCTGTTTGAAGTCGCCATGTGCGTGATGTTCTACCTGAACGTGCTGTACATCGAATTTCTACCCATCGTGGTGGAACGGTTCAAGGGCCGGGTTCACCTGCCAGGTCCGTTGGCCGCGCTGAACAAGCCCGTGGAGGCCATCCTCAGCCTGGCCGATGCGGTTCTTCCCAGAATCTTCTGGTTTTTCATCATTGCCGGTGTCGTGCTTTCCTGCATGCACCAGTCAAGCCTCGGTTCTTTGATGCTGATTGCACCGACCAAGCTGCATCCCCTCTGGTACACCCCGATTCTGCCGCTGCTGTTTCTGACCTCCGCCATTGCCATCGGCTACCCCATGGTGGTGTTCGAAACCACACTGGTCACCACTTCCCTGAAACTGGATTCGGAAATCCATATCCTGTCGCGTTTGACCCGCATCACCGTTTTTCTGCTGGGAACCTATCTGGCCCTGAAACTGGGAGATATGGTCATCCGAAAAACCTATATCTATTTATTGGATGGCACGGCGCAGACCAATTCTTTCCTGGTGGAAATGCTTCTGGGTGTCATTGTTCCGTGGATCATGCTGCTATCCCCATCGGTGCGCCGCTCGCGGCGCTGGCTGTTTATCGCCTGCAGCCTGATCGTGGGCGGCGTGCTGCTGAACCGGATCAATGTGTTCGTTGTCGGATACCGGCCGCCCATCAGTGAAAACAATTATTTTCCCTCGATAACGGAAGTGCTGATCACTGTTGGATTCATCGCGGGGCTCATGTTTCTCTACCGCGTGTTGGTCACATATCTGCCGATTCTGAACAAACCCGCACAGGAGGTGCCCCAATGACCCAGACAGTAGGAATGTGCATGATACATGGTATCCTGCGGCTGTCCGGTGCCGTATTCATACTGACCGTCCTGACAGCCGTCAGCGGCCCAACAGACTGGACTTTCGGCAGCCTGCCGTTTCGGGCCGCCATTGCAGCCGAAGGACCTGTTGCGGTTCACCAGCCTGATCCAGCCTGGACAGCACCGGACCAGGAAGCCGCCAAAAAGCGGGCACAGGAAACCGTTCCATTTGTAGAAGCCGTGATGGACGAATGTCAGCTTTGCCGGCAGATGCGGCTGCGGGAAATGGGACTCGGCATTAAAGATTCCGCCGGTCCTTATTATCTGCTCGACAGCCCGATCATCAAAAAAAGTGAAAACCTGTATGGCCCGGTGCGGTTTCTGCATGACAAGCACGCCGCCCAGCTCAAAGACTGTGCCCTGTGTCATCACCGCCGGCCCCTCGATTCGGCCGCAAAAGAAACAACCCGGTGTTCAGCCTGTCATCAGGATGCTTTCCGGACGGATCATCCCGAGAGAATCGGATTAAAAGCAGCGTATCACCAGCAGTGTACAGGCTGCCATCAGCAGATGCAAAAAGGCCCGACCGACTGCCTGGGATGTCATAAAAAGAATGGACCAGACCATAAGGACCTGATCCAACTGACCGGCAAGCCGGAGCCGAGTGCGGTCACCCAGGAATGTCTGCGCTGCCACAAGGCCGCCGGCGAAGACATGCTGAAAACCGCCCACTGGCTCTGGAAAGGGCCTTCTCCCTATACCCTGAACCACAGCAAAGACGTCGGTAACGGCAAGGCGACCACTGCCGTCAACAATTTCTGAGTGAGCATTCACAGCAACGAGGCTCGTTGCACAAGCTGCCACGCAGGATACGGATGGAGAGATGATACTTTTGATTTTAACGATATGACCAAAATCGACTGCCTGATCTGTCACGACAGAACCGGCACTTATGCGAAAGTTCCGACAGAAGCCGGCATGCCCGATCCCAAGGTGGATCTGGTTCAGGCAGCCAAAAGCGTGGGCCGCACCAGCCGTAAAACCTGCGGAGACTGCCATTTCAACGGCGGCGGTGGTGAAGCCGTCAAACATGCGGATATGTCCCGCCAGCTTCTGGACCCTGAACGCAATTGCGATATCCACATGGGCGGATATGATTTTCAGTGCTCGGAATGCCACCGTACCCGAAACCATAAGATTGCCGGCCGCAGCACATCTGTGCCGGTATCTGAAGGCGGTTTCAGTTGCGAAAACTGTCACACCCATCAGCCCCATTCACGGGACAGCCTCCTTTCCCCGCATCTGAACGAACACTGCCGAACCATTGCCTGCAACACCTGCCATTCCCCGGTGTATGCCAAATGTAAACCGACCGTCGTTTCCTGGGACTGGTCCAAGGCCGGCGACAAGAATCGAAAGCCCCAAAAAGACAAATACGGCATGGACGACTACAACTGGATGAAAGGGGAATTCGTCTGGAAGGAATCAGCCAAACCGGTCTATACCTGGTACAACGGCTCCATGAAACGGGTGCTTCTGGGGGACAAAGTCGATATCGATGTTCCTTATGTCAATATCACTGAACCGGTCGGTTCCATCAAAGATCCGGACTCCAAGATTTCGCCGTTTAAGATCATGCAGGGAACCATGTCCGTCGATCTGGAAAACCGTTACCTGATCCTGCCCCATCTATTCCCCAAGGACAAGGACGACACGACGGCCTACTGGAAAAATCTGGACTGGCAGAAAGCCAATGTCACCGGCATGCAGGCATCCCACCTGCCTTACAGCGGCAAGTACAAATGGATCGAAACCCGCATGCACTGGGGAATCGAACATGAAGTGATGCCGGCCGACATGGCCCTTTCCTGCGTGCAATGCCATGAAAGCCTGAAGGGAGAACGGACCTGCAACCGGTGCCATCAAGAAAAGCGGGATGTGGATTTCAAACAAATCGCCCACAAGGGAACCGATTTCAGCTTCATGGCCTCCAAGGGGCGGGATGTCTCTCATCTGGTCGGCACTACCGACTATATCGACTTCAAAGCCCTGGGCTACAAAGGCGACCCCATCCTCACCGGCGGGCGATTTAAAAAACTGCCCATGGGGTATAAATCCGAATAACCCTTTTGACCGGACAGGCTGCTGCCATATTCTTGTCAGCAGCCTGTCTGCCCCACGATCATGATAGACCGCCCGTTCCGATTGTCTCCGGTCATATCACCAACAATGCAACCGAATGGCCACCAAAAAAATTCAGTTCCACAGCCATTCACGTCCACCCGATCGCCACAACATGCACCGTCACCCCATGCTGTTCGATTTGGGTGGACAGTTTTTCTAAAACAGCTTCATCATCTACCGGAACAAATATGGCCAATGTTACCGAATCCATTCCCAGGCTTCCGGCATAAGCAGCGGCCTGAAATTGCGCTTTTCGGAACTCGGCGGCATCGACGAAGCTTTTTACCTCGATAACGCCCCTGCTGCCATCACAATTCAAGTGAATGTCCACCTTGCCGTTTCCGGTCGGGAATTCCGGACTGACCACACACCGTTTGCCGACAGCGAACTGCAGCCAGGCATACAGATGAAAATGCCCAACCGCTTCCGTGTAATGCATATCCGTCCGCCGGGGCTGATCTTTGAAGGGATTCAGACCCTTGGCTTTCATGCGGATCAGATAGGACTTATAACGGGACAGCAGCAGCGGCAGATGCAGCCCGGCTTCGAATACATCCGCCAGATCATCCATAATCTCCAGCGCCGGGATGGGCAGGCGGTCTCCCACGATATCACCGGTCAGCGCATCATAGAGACATTGTTGAATGAACGGCGAGGAAAACCGGCAGACTTCCCGACGGATGCCCTGTGAATCGGCTTGGGTCGTGTAATCGATAATGCCGTTCAGATACAG